>NZ_JAAXLT010000154.1 GCF_013285555.1 Candidatus Cyanaurora vandensis
CCCCTACGGCCGTGCTCCCCAAGACCTCGGGATCCTTGTGGACAGTCATCCCCAGGACCCGGCCCAACACCTACTCCAGATCTTTACTGAACCTATCTTTGGGGAACCGACGTTCTTCTGGGAGATTATCCAACGCTGCGGTGAGCGTAAGGGCTTTGGCGAGGGCAATTTTCAGGCCTTGTTTGTAGCGATGGAGCACGAGCAATCCCAACGCGGCAGCCTCACTCGGTGAGCCTAGGATGTTAAGCTATTACCGCATTGCACAAGGACGGATATGGGGTATAAGCGGATTCTGCTCAAGTTGAGCGGGGAGGCCCTGATGGGTACCCAAGAGTATGGCATTGCCCCGGATATTGTCCGTCATATCGCTGAAGAGATCGCCCAAGTTGCCACGAGTGGGGTCGAACTGGCGGTGGTGGTCGGAGGCGGTAATATTTTCCGGGGGGTGAAGGCTGCCGCGAAGGGCATGGACCGGGCGACGGCTGACTATATCGGGATGCTCGCCACGGTAATGAACGCCCTGACCCTCCAAGATGCCCTCGAACACTTGGGGATTGTCACTCGGGTCCAGACCGCAATTGCTATGCAGGAGGTCGCTGAACCCTACATCCGCCGTCGCGCCATCCGCCATCTTGAGAAGGGCCGGGTCGTAATCTTTGGGGCCGGGTCGGGGAATCCTTTTTTCACTACCGATACCACCGCAGCGTTACGGGCGGCAGAAATTGACGCCGAAGTAATCTTTAAAGCGACCAAAGTAGATGGGGTCTACGACTCGGACCCGATGTTAAATAGAGACGCAATTCGTTATCAACACTTAAACTACTCCGAAATGCTCGCGCGCGATTTACGAGTCATGGATGCCACTGCCATCGCCCTCTGCCGTGAAAACAAGATCCCAATTCTCGTCTTCAACCTCTTTGAGCGGGGGAACATCTGGCGGGCGACCTGTGGCGAGAATGTCGGTACACTGGTCACGACGGGTTAGTCCTGAGAATTCAATTTTAGCTAGTGAACTTGTGACCAAAGCACAAACTCCCGCTTAGTCAAACATGGTTGTAGGCTTTGGCCTAAACCTCCAGTGGCTAATTTAGATGAGTGGTTGATCTAGATGCGCTAGCCCTGCCCTTGAATCCGACGACAAAACCGTACATGATGGAGTGTTCCTTAGCCACCTAGGGGCTGTGTACCAACCCCTCTTCCTCAAATATCGTCCGCAGACCTTCAGCCAATTGGTGGGTCAAGAGCCCATTGTGGTGACGCTCAGCAGTGCCCTCAAAACCAACCGTCTCGCCCATGCCTACCTTTTCACGGGGTCACGGGGGACGGGGAAGACCTCGACGGCCCGGATCTTGGCTAAGGCGGTCAACTGTGAGCAGGGCATCTCGCCCGCACCTTGTGGGCAGTGCAGTCTCTGTATCGCCATTACCCAGGGTTCCGCCCTAGATGTGATTGAGATTGATGCAGCCAGTAACACTGGAGTAGACAATATCCGTGAGATCATTGAACGTGCCCAACTCTCCCCCGCCCAAGCCCGCTACAAAGTTTATGTAATTGATGAAGTCCATATGCTCTCTAATGCAGCCTTTAATGCACTATTAAAAACCCTGGAAGAGCCGCCCCAACACGTTATTTTTATCCTGGCAACTACTGATCCCCAACGGGTTTTACCAACCATTATTTCGCGCTGTCAACGCTTTGATTTCAAGCGAATTCCCTTGACGGCAATGACGGAACATCTAAGTCGGATTGCCCTCGCGGAGAATATTCAGATTACGCCCATGGCCCTAGAACTTGTCGGTCAGATTGCCCAAGGGGGCCTGCGGGATGCCGAGAGTCTATTGGACCAGTTGGGTTTGCTTGAAGGGCCAGTCCAGGTAGACCAGGTATGGGATTTGGTGGGAGCGGTGCCCGAGCGGGATTTGCTCGCCCTACTTATGGCAATCCAGCAGCAGGAAGGTGTACAGGTCATCGGTCTAGTCCGCAAACTCCTCGATCACGGACGTGAACCCCTCCAGGTCTTACAGGACTTAGTTGGTTTCCTACGCGACAGCTTCCTGGCAAAAGTGGTACCCCAACAACCGGAATGGGTCGCCTTGACTCGTCCGACTTGGGAACAGTTAGTCCATCTCGGTCCCGGTCTCGATACCGCTTGGCTAACGAAGCTTCAAACTGTTCTACGAGAAGCCGAACCACTGATTAAACACAGTACCCAGCCGCGACTGTGGTTAGAAGTGACATTGTTGGAATTAGCCCAAGCGATAGTAACTGTAACTTTGCCGATGCCAATTGTTACTGAACCTATTCGACTTGAACCCATTCGCCCCGAGCCAGTTCGTCCTGAACCCACGAGACTCGAACCTACTCGTCCTGCACCACTCCGCCCCGAACCACCCCCAGTCACTCCGCACCCAGTTACCCCGCCTCCAGTCCAACCCAGCCCCACCCCACTCCCTATCATCTCCCAAACCGTAGCGACGTTAGAAACCCGGTGGTCTGAGTTCACCGCGATGCTCCGGCCCAACACCAAGGGCATCCTTGCCCAGGCTTTTGTCATGCGAGAGGACGCGCAACAGATAGTCTTCGGGTTCAAAGAAAAGTTCTTCATTAATATGCTCCGTGACCCCCGCCAGGGAGCTAAGGCCCGTGAAGAAATCCTGGGAGCCGTGGAGAAAATTCTAGGTAAACGTGTGGTCCACTTTGAACTCGCCCCCCAGGGTCCTCCTCCCAAAATCCATAGCCCCAGTCACCCGGCCCCACCCACGGTCGTACCACCTCCCGTAGCTATACCCGTGGCCACAGCCAAGCCAGTTCCCCTTTCCAATGAAGACCAGGAATTCGATAGTGGTGCCCGCAACTTTGCCAGCTTCTTCAATGGCGTCTTAGTCACAGAGAACACCAGCCTCCCAGTCAGCACTGAAGTCCTAGATGACGACGATGACTTCTAACCCAGTAAACTAGGGCTGCATTCTGAGGCAGACCATGGAACCCAAACTCATCATCCACGGCGGGGCGGGCTTGGCCCTGAGTGACCCCGACCGCGCTCAATCTGTGCGTATAGCTCTGGCTCAAGTGGTCAATGAGGTGCAGCAGGCCCTCTCGACGGGGCTGAGCGCGACGGAAGCCGTGATATTAGCCGTCACCCGCCTAGAGGACGAACCCCGCTACAACGCAGGTACAGGCTCTGTGTTGCAATCCGATGGACAGATTCGGATGAGTGCCAGTGTCATGGACGGGGCCAAGCAGCGGTTCAGTGGGGTGATCAATATCTCTGGCGTCCGTAACCCGGTGCTTCTCGCACAATACCTGCAAGAAAGTCCTGACCGGGTGGTTTCCGAAACTGGGGGGCAATACCTAGCCCGTGAGATGAACCTCCCTCCCTATGACCCGACCACCGTGCGCCGTCTCGAAGAATGGTTTGAGCAAAAGAAAAGCGGAATTGTGCAACGGGCCGGGGCCTTGACCATGGGGACCGTCGGGGCCGTCGCCTTGGACCAACAGGGTCAAATTAGTGCCGCCACCTCCACGGGCGGACGGGGCTTCGAGCGCAACGGGCGGGTGAGTGATTCGGCCCAACCCGCCGGGAATTATGCCAATGACTGCTGTGGGGTCAGTTGTACCGGGATTGGTGAAGACATTATTGATGAGGCGGCGGCGGTGCGGATTGTCCTGCGGGTCACCGACGGGATGAACTTAACTGAAGCTTTAGCCAAAACCATAGGCGAGGCGAAAGTACGAAATCGGGACTATGGAGTGATTGCCTTAGACCATCACGGTACTGTGGGCTGGGACAAAAATATGCCCCTGTTACTCGCTGCATACACGGCTGAAGGGACTGTAGGGTTTAGCTTCTGAATCCGTCACTGCCATCAGGGTGGCAGGGTGTCCGCCTAATTACAATTCTTAACTGAAGCTTGCCTTGAAGTCGTTTGGAGCCTATGGTACCAGAGATATAGCACGCCTGAAGCCCGCAGGCGGCTAGTCCTGTTAGGAGTTGCAACCCCATGAGTGCCATTACCAAAGCCATCCTCAATGCGGATGCGGAAGCCCGTTATCTCAGTCCCGGCGAGCTTGATGTCGTCCGTAGCTACCTCACCTCTGGCGAGCGTCGCGTCCGCGTGGCCCGTGTCCTTTCGGACAATGCCCTCCGCATTGTCAAAGGGGGCGGGGACAGCCTGTTCCAGAAGCGTCCTGACTTGGTTTCTCCCGGTGGCAATGCCTACGGCGAAACCATGACCGCCAAGTGCCTGCGCGACCTCGATTACTTCTTGCGTCTGGTCACCTACGGCGTTCTCGCTGGTGATACTGCCCCGATCGATGAAATTGGTCTCATCGGTATTAAAGAGACCTACAGCCTGCTTGAAACACCCATCCCCGGTGTTATTGACGGAATCAAGGCAATGAAGTCCCAGGCCACCAGCATGATGCCGGGCGAAGATGCCGCTGAAGCAAGCTTTTACTTCGATTACGTCGTGAGTGCCATGTCCTAACGGACGGGTGAAATTACTGCAAGGAGCTACCCATGATTGACTTAGTGACCCGAATCATCAACCGTACCGACTCCGAGGGCCGTTACCTCGGGGGCGTGGATTTTGAAGAAGTAACTCGTTTTTACCAGACGGGCGAACTGCGGCTACGGGCGGCTTCCACGATCTCAGCCAATGCCTCCGCCATCCTGCGCGAAACCGCTGCCAACCTGTTCTCTGAGCAACCCGACCTGCTGCGTCCGGGCGGATATACCTACACCTCCCGTCGTTACGCCGCCTGTATCCGGGATATGGAGTATTTTCTGCGTTACGCGAGCTATGCCATGGTTGCTGGGGATACTTCGGTGATTGATGAGCGGGTCCTCAACGGCCTCAAGGAGACCTACAACTCCCTCGGCGTGCCCATCCCCTCAACCATTGTCGGGATCAACGCTATGAAGAACGTGGTAGCGGGTATGGTCGGTGGTGAGGCTGGTGCCGAAGCTGCCAAATACTTTGACCACATTGCCAAGGGCCTCAGCTAGTCCCTAGGTTTATGTCAAAAACCCCGGTCAGTGACTGGGGTTTTTTAATGGGCGAGTCAGACAGAAACTTTGGGGTCTGGGACTTGGTAAAAAGCACAGAAGCGGTCTAGGTCTAAGTACTGCGTGAGTAACTCCTGCATCCGCTCAACTTTGATGGGTTCTTGGAAGCGGGCTTGGTGGATCGCAGTCTCAATGAGGCGGACAGTTTTGAGGGTGTCGTGGCTGACGGAGAGGACCGGGACCTCCATTTCCTCCGCACGGGCTAGGATCTTCGGGTCTGGAGGGAGTTGTCCGGTCAGGATGAGACAGTTAGTCGAGGTCTGGAGGGCGGCCAGTTGAATATCAGCCCGGTCACCGCCTGTCACCACCGCCTTGTGACTCATCCGCCGGAAGAAGCGCAGGGCCGCACTCACCGCCATCGCCCCGATATTGACCTGCTCCACCAAGAGGTCCAAGTGGTCGCGTCCACACAACACTTCCGCGCCTAATTTCTGGGCCAATTCCCCGACACTGATACTGTGCATCAGGCTATCGCTGGGTAAGACCGCTAGGACGTGAATGCCATGCGCTTCAAGACTCGGGATGATTTCCTGGGTCAGGTGTTCGTATTGACTAGCCGGGACATCATTGAGAATGACCCCGATGCGTTGCTGCGGGAACTGGGCCAGCAAAGAAAGTAGCGGCTCGACACTTGCTAAGGACTGATAGCGCACCACCATTAACAGGTCCGCCGCCAACTCTTGTACGAGATTGTCGAGCGATAGCCCAAAGAGTCGTCCTTCACTGGGACTAGCCCCCCCTTCGACTAGGGTCCAAGTTACAGGTCCGCCCGCTGTCTGCTGGAGGCGACCCAACTGCTGCCGGAGCCGTTCACTGTAGGGAATGGGGTCTTTTTTGAGTAGATAATACTCTAGGGCCTGAGGGTCGAAGAGGACCAGAGGTGCGGGCACCTGTAACCCCAGCCGTTCTCCGATATAACGGGAATCCTCATCCACGCAATAGCCGTTATTGTCACAGGTAGGTGAACCAAGGGGTTTGTAATAACCTACAGCGATACCCCGTGCCTTGAGTTGCAGACCCAGGGCGAGGACCAGCGATGACTTGCCACTATGGGGCTGGGTGGAGCCCACCAACAGAAAACGCGTCACGGTGCCCCACAATAAAAGGTATGCCCAAAAAATACACGATCTAGCTCCAGTCCGCGCCGCAAGAATCTTAAATTGGCAAAAATGGCGGAGAGGGAGGGATTCGAACCCTCGGTAAGTTGCCCTACACAGCATTTCCAGTGCTGCGCCTTAGACCACTCGGCCACCTCTCCAATGACGCTTTCTGAGTTTAACAGGTGGGGTGAAAAGGGAACGAATTCCTGGGGGTTTTCGCCTGTATGATCAACAAAACCTCACGACCGTCTTTATGAAAGTCCTGTGTCCCCAACATCTTTTTAACCAACACCTCGCCTTGGTCAGTCGGGCGGTGGCCTCGGCGCGTCCGGTCCAGCCCATCCTTGCCAATATCAAGCTGGAAGGTTCGCCCGACCAGGGCGGGGTCCTCCGGCTGACGGGCTACGACCTGGAGTTGGGGATCGTCAGTCAATTGCCCGCTCAGGTAATAGAACCGGGGGCCGTCACCCTCCCGGTGCGACTCTTGGGGGATATCGTCTCGCGGTTGCCTAATCTGGATATTACGCTGCGGGGGCTGACGGGGGATGGGGATGAGTTGGCAGCGATTACTTTGGACTGCGGGGCGGGGTCCTACCAAATTCGGGGCATGGGGGCTCAAGATTTCCCCCATTTGCCGGAGCTACCCGAGGGCGAGAGCCTTTATCTGTCGGTAGAACAATTTTTAACAGGTATCCGTAAGACGCTTTTTGCCATTGCCACCGACGAGAGTAAACATATCTTGACCGGGGTCCACCTCAAGGGCACGGGCGCGGGGCTGGAGTTTGCGACGACCGATGGGCATCGCCTCGCGTTGATGGCTCTACCCCAGTCGGATGAGTTATTGGGGCTAGACCTCACCGTACCCGGACGGGCACTTCAAGAATTAGAGCGGATGTTGGGATTGAGTCCCGCCGAACTCCTGGAAGCTCGCTATGACCGTAGCCAGATTATTTTCACGATGCCAGACCAGACCTTGACCTCCCGGCTCCTGGAGGGCCAGTATCCGAATTATGGGCAACTCCTTCCCAAAAATTTTGCCCGTCAAGTGACGATCAACCGCAAGGAGTTCATTAGTGTCCTAGAGCGGATTGCGGTCATCGCCAGCCAAAAAAATAATATTGTCCGTCTTGAGATCACCAGTGACCAGATCGCGCTCTGTGTGGATGCTCCAGACGTGGGCAGTGGGCGCGAGGAGATTGCGGTAGAACTCGTGGGCGATGACCTGACCTGCGCCTTCAACGTCAAATACCTGATGGACCCGCTCAAGGTCATGGACTGTTTGGAAGTCCAACTCAACCTCAACGGGGCTGTGCAACCTGCCGTCCTCAAACCTGTGGATAGCACGGATTTTCAATATCTCATCATGCCCGTCCAGATTCGCGGTTAGTCAACAGCTAGGACCGCTTACGGGCTTTCCAGGTACCACCGTAGCGATAGTGCGGGTTATCAATACCGGTCTTGAGCCAACAAGGGGGACAGACGAGCAGCCAAGGACCATTTTTGCTGATGACTACCCGATAGAGCAGTTCCCCCGACTGACTACAGAGGGAGCAGGGGCGGGGGTCTAGGTAGCGTAGCTGTTTTGCCATGGGACTACGATCACTTCTATCCTGAATAGGAATCGGTTAGTCGTCATCCCCTGCTTCACGTTAATGGGCGATTATTTCCAACGCTTCAGGGCCGCCCGCCACTGCCATCGCGGCAATTCGCTGATCCAGGGTTGCCAACTTGCCGCCTTTATAGGCAGCTAGACCAAGCAAGAAAACATCGGTGAGTCGGGAATGGGGAATCAGTACACTGGGTTTTAGTATTGTACGAATACTCACCTCGGCAGACCAGAAGTGGTGGCCTTGGGCTGCACAGAATTGGCGGAGTATTGCCATCACTACCGGAAGCTCCCCTGGGCGATTGGGATAGTTAGGGTGGCTTGCGATACGAACAAAGCCATTTTCGGTGATTGGACAGGTAGCCCAAGCTGTTTGCCCCCTGTCACTAAACCAGCGATGGACTCCTTCATGATGAATATGCATCGGATCGCTTAGAGCGAGCAACACATTGACATCCAGAAGGTAGGTAGTCACAGTTCGTCCCGCAATTGATTCACCAGTTCTAGCGTGACGACCTTGGGTTCAGGGGCAACTGGAAAGAGCGGTAATCCATTGCGCGATGGCGTGACCGCCTGTCGGGACAGGGCTTGACGGGCTAGGTCCGACAATACTTTCCCCACCGAAACCCCGCGTTGCCGTGCTATTTCTCTAGCAGCAAATAGAACATCTTCTTCAAGATTGAGCGTGGTACGCATCCTTGGCTCCCAGGTATGGCTAGCGTGCAATCAACTTGATGCTAACGCATCAAAAGCTTGGTGTTGAAGCATCATGGGAATTTGTAAGCCGGGGACCTATTCTGGAACCATGATCAAAACCTTGTTGCGGTGGGTCCTAGCGGCTTTTATGGTGACGGCGGGGGTCCTCCATTTTGTGACCCCAGAGCCTTTTGTGCGGATTGTGCCCGCGCTGTTGCCCTATCCCTTGGCCTTGGTCTATATCAGTGGGTTCTTTGAGGTCCTCGGCGGGGTGGGACTCTTGATCCCTCTGGTCAGTCGGGCGGCGGCTTGGGGATTGATTGCGCTGTTTGTTGCGGTCTTCCCCGCCAACATCAATATGGCGGTCAACCAGATTACCCTTGAGGGCATCCCCAATGACCCGCTTTTGTACTGGTTACGGTTGCCATTGCAGGGCGTTTTGATTGCTTGGGCTTGGTGGTTTACTCGACCCTAGGTAAATCTCGTTCCGCCAAAAACTGGGCCAAGGCACGGGCAGCAACGGCATGACCCGCCCGGTTCCAGTGACCATCAATCCGAAAATAGAGTTGCTGAGCCTGTCCTGTGCTGGAAAGGGCGGCCTGTTGCAGCGCGGGGGTCAAGTCAAGATGGGGGATATTTTGGCGGGTGAGTCGGACTTTGAAATCGCGGTAGGTCTGGAAGGCGGTCTGGACTAGCTGGCGTTGTTCCGGGGTGAAGACATGGGCAACCCTGGGGTAGTAGACCATTTCTTTGGTCGGGATGAGGACTAGGACTAGCTGGCAGTCTTGGGCCTGACACTGGGTCTGGACTCGGCTCACCCCGGCCTCAAGCTCAGCAAGTCCCCTGGCAAAATCCGGGGTCCGGGGGTCCACGATGTTATGGGTCATTGGAAAGAGGACCAAATCGAGACCGCTGTCTTGATAACTGATCGGTTGCTGGTCGGAGAAGTACGCGCCCTGGATCACAAATTTGACCAAACGGTAAATCAGGGAATGAGAATCCAACCAGACCCGTAGATTAATTACCGCAGTGGTGATGGTTTCGTTCTGGCTGGTAATCTGAGCGGCGGCGGGTTGCAGGTCATTGGCAAAAAAAGACCAAATAACCACCTGGGGCCGTTGCGGGGCGACATACTGCTCAAAAACCTTACGGTACTGCCAAGCGGAGAAACCACTCTGCCCATAGCCCGCCGCCACCGTGTTCCGTGCCTGTCCAACCTGCTGGACCCAGGTAGCCGCCTGGGGTACCCCGAATCCCCAGACAAAGGAATCCCCCAGAAAAGCCACGTCTGGGTTCTGGCTCCCAGTGGGATTACGAAAGCCGAACTCATCAGTCTGGACGGTGATGGTCTCGGTATCGTTGATGCGGATGGCGGGGCGGTTGAGGTCTGGGCGGGTCATCGTACCCACCCCTGGTACAAAGGTAAACAGGTCCTCGTCCGTCGCCCGAGTAAAAAGGGCCTGCTGGAGTTCAAGGCTGAGTCGGGGTCCCACGAGTCGTAGTCCCAGTTCCAATAACCCCACGCCCAGCAGGGTACTCGTCAGGACTAGCCCCAGGTTTAACCCCAGGGACCGCAACCGTTTGACCACTCACCCAATCCGTGTGATGGACCTATCATCCCACGGGACCCCCTCCTAGCTAGAGCGTGATGTTGAACAAAACCGAGCGGTTATTAGAATGCGTGTCTTGGTTTGCCGTGGCTAGGTCCAAATCCCCATCCCCGTCAAAGTCCACACTGACCACCGAGCGCGGTTGGTTCAACTCAAAAGTCCCGACGGAAAAATTCTGGACAGGCGCAGAGTCAATCGGTGCAACTCGGGCCACGGAACTCAAGGTCGCCGCGAGTAAACGGGTGACAAAACAAGCATTCATCACAATTCTCCCTAGGGTTTAAGCAGGATTCTCATCAATGGCTAAAGACTACCAACGCCGCCGGGTAAGGGTAGGTCATCCATAACACCCGGCCCCAGAATTGTAAAAATATTCTAAAGCTCCCTCCAGTCCATGCTCTAAAATTAAAAAGCACGACGTAAAGTTTTTTAAACCGCCATGGAACAACCGCCCCTAGACCCGCAACGCCTAGACCGTGGTGAATGTAACGTCTGTGGTTACATCTATGAACCGGTGGATGGCGACAAAGCGCGGGGCATTGCCGCCGGGACTCCTTTTGAGGCCGTGCCTGAGACGTGGCGGTGTCCTAGTTGCAATTCTCCGCGTGTCCGCTTCTCGCGCATCGGGCCACGGGCAGGGGCGCAGGAGGGGCTGGAGGAGAACGTCAAATTTGGTTTGGGGGTCAATACCCTCAACCCTCAGGTCAAGAACTTACTGATCTTTGGGGCATTGGGGGTCGGGTTATTGTTCTTGATGAGTTTCTACTTTGTGGGTCAATAACGCCATGTTGGGAGTAATCGGTCGCTGGTGCGGGGTGCGGACCCTGGTGCTGTTGGTTCAAGCCTGTAACTTTATTAAGACCGCTGAGCAGGTCCCTTGGTCAGAAGCTTCCCTCACCACTGAGGCGGACCTCCTGGATGTCCATTTTGTAGATAGTCAGACCGGCTGGATGGTCGGGACCAAAACCACCGTCCTCAAGACAATAGATGGCGGTACAACTTGGCGGCCTGCTTTCGATAAACCCCTCCAAGGCGACAAGAATGCCGAGGGTGAGACAGCGGACCTCAATGCCCGGTTTGTCGCCGTAGCGTTCACCCCCAATGGACAGGAGGGCTGGATCTCGGGCAACCCCCGCATCGTCTTGCATACTACAAACGGCGGGAAAAGTTGGTTCGCCATCCCGCTCAACAAACGGATTGTCGGCAACCCACTCCTCATTACGGCCCTGGATACAGGCGTAGCAGAGATGGCAATGAATACGGGTTTTGTCTTCAAAACAGAGAATGGCGGTAAGGTCTGGCGGGCTTTGACCCCCACTTCCGCCGGGGGTATCCGCAACATCACCCGCTTGGAGGACGGCAGCTACTGGGCCGTCTCGGTGCGGGGCTCCTCCTATCTCAGTTGGAAGCCCGGTGAGCGCGAATGGAAATTACGCGAACGCAAGAGTTCACGCCGCATCCAGAACTTAGTCTTTGTCGATAACCAGCGCGGTCTAATGCTCAACAACGGCGGTGAAGTGCAGTTGACTAGCGACGGGGGCGAGACCTGGAGTAAACCGACGACGCCAGACATTGCTTCGGCGGCGGGGTTACTGGATTCTGGGGTGGATGAGAAGGGCCGCATCTGGGTGACGGGGGGCAATGGTACGCTCCTCGTTAGTTCAGACCTAGGCAAGACTTGGGCCAAAGCTCCCCTCCAAACCCGTAGTACCCTGTTTCGGATCAGGTTTGAGGAGAACGGTCAGGGTTTCATCATGGGTCAGCGCGGTCTCATCCTCCGCTATCAGGCTTCTTAAGGGCCGTGGGGGGCATGGTCATCGCCCTGGTTTGGCTGGCTCTGGTCCTTCTGGTTGCCGAGGGAATGCGCCTGAGACAGGTGGAGCCGGAGTGGGTCCGTAAGTTTGTCCATATTGCGGTCGGGAACATCATCCTGCTCGCTTGGGGATTTAACTTCCCATTGGCGTTTTGTCTAGCTTTTTGTATTCCGTTTATGGGGTTGACGTTACTTTCTTACCGACTGCCACTATTACAAAGTATCAATGGGGTGGGGCGGCGGAGTCTGGGGACTTTTTATTACGCACTTAGTTTCACTTTATTGATTGGGATTTTTTGGAGCTTGAGCCGACCAGAGTTTGCGGTCTTGGGCATCTTGGTTATGACTTGGGGCGATGCACTCGCTGCCATCGTGGGTCAGCGTTGGGGTACCCACGGCTACCGGGCGGCAGGAGTCTACAAAACTTGGGAAGGTTCCCTGGTAATGGCCTTGGTCTCGGCGGGGGTGAGTCTGGCAGTGTTGAGTGTGAGCCTCGGGTTTAGTTGGGGACTCGTGGCGGTGGCTTTGGGCATCGGGGCGGTGGCTTGCGGGTTAGAGGTCTTTTCGCAGGGCGGGATTGATAACTTGACCGTACCCCTCGGGAGTGCCGTCCTAGCGTGGTTATGGGTAGGACCAGGCTTCTAAACTATCGTCACCTCAGCATCGAACTTCCGGTTATCTTTCAGTCCTGCATCGCCAATGATTGCCAAGCTCAAAAGTTATATAGTTCTCCGGTTGGGAACAACGATGTAGCCCTCGGCTTGACTGCCTAGAACCTGATTACGCTCTGCACCCCAGTACCACCAATGAGCTCCCACGTAGGCACAGATGAGCGCATCTAACTCATCCTCTAGGGCTTTGAGTAACGTCCCGGTAGTGGGAATCGGCGGGAGGTCTTCTAGGGTCAGGGTCGGGATGTGCTGGGGTAACGCTTGGAGGAGCAGTCCACGGTAGTGGGCCAAGGCGGTACGGCGTTGGGCCAAGGGGCCTTTTTTGTACTTGAGGATGAGCGGTAGATCAAAAAGGTTGACGATGGCGGGATGGGGGAAGCACTCGATTTGATAGCGGCCCGGTTGCTGGGGGGCGATGGTGTCGGCGTGGGCAAAACCACGAGCTGCGAGTTGCTGACCGAGGAGTACCGTCCGTTCGGCAAAAGGACGGCCTTGATTGGCGGGGTAACACCCGGCATGGTACTTGCCGAAATACTGGTGGGTGAGTTTGTCGGGGACCCGCGTTCCGGTCAGGTTGGGGATGAGGGTGGGCGCGTCTACGGAGACGAGGGCCGGACCTTGACCCGCGAGACTATCCACCCAATCCAGGATCTCCGGCAGACTCAAGAGTCGTCTCATTTCCACTAAGGTAAGCTTCGTGTCGTCCCAATGCAGAGCCGCTAACCCGCTCAACCCCGTGCGCCAACCAAAATCAATGCCTAAAAAGAGCATCAGGGTCCTAGGGTCGTGGTCATGTGGCGGTGGGGGATGTCAGCGTCCAGGAAAACCTCCCCGTGAGCATGGAACCCTAGTTTCTCGTAAAACGGGATGGCTTGCACTTGGGCGTGGAGGGTGACGGTCGAGGCGTTCAGTTCCCGAGCGTAATCTAGGGCGGCAATCATCAACTGTCGTCCGTACCCCCGTCCCCGAAGACCCGCTTGAACCGCCATCCGCCCAATCGTCCATTGCCCCTGTTCATCTCGAAAAACCCGGAGCGTCCCCACGGGTTCCTGACCAAGGTGAGCGACAAGGTGCCACGCCTGGGTGTCCTGCGCGTCTAGTTCAAGCTCGGGGGGGACTTGCTGCTCAATCACAAAAACAGCGGTGCGGATGGTCAAGGCTATCCCGCCTGAGTCTAGGCCCCAAGTCCAGTTCAGCCTCAAGCCCGCACCCATTGAACTCCCTGACCGCGTCTACGTCCTAGGAGATAGTGCCACAGACGCCCCATGAACGCAACCACTGAGCGAGCGCATTTCTTTCGACGGGCAAATTTGGGCGCCGACCCAGCGAGAACGGTTCGCGGGGGACCGACCACGGAACCGCCGGAGCCATGGTTTTCCTCGGTCCCGGCAAGGGTGGTTTCTACGGCGGCTCGCCCCAATTGGCGGATTTAAGCAGGTAGGTAATTTATTTATCAAGTCCAAGCTCTGAAACCCAGTCCTAGGCGGAAAATCTATATAACTAGTGGTATGAGCATTCCAGACTTGCTAGAAGACTATCCCCAACTGGAACCAGCAGATATTTATGCCTGCCTTGCCTATAGTGCTGAAACGTCTCGCGAACGGTACCTTGACATTCCGTTGGAGAAACCCTTGTGAGGCTGAAACTTGACGAAAATCTAGGACAGCGCGGCTCAGATTTGCTACGACAGGCAGGGCATGATGTGGCAACCGTTACCGAATAGGGATTAGCGTCTACCGCCGATCCAAATTTGATTGCGATTTGCCCTGTAGAAGCGCGTTGTTTGGTCACGCTCGATTTAGATTTCAGTAATCCGCTGCAATTCAATCCGGCTGAATATAGTGGTATTGCTGTGCTGAGGCTTCCGGCAAGAGTTTCGCCAGAGGATTTGTTTGCTACTATTCAAACACTGATTGGCGGATTGGAGCGAGAAGATATTACGGGCAAGTTGTGGATAGTACAACGGGAACGCACACGCTACCAACAGGAGGACTGAGGCGTAGGGATAAGGGGAGCGCATCAGCAATTTTGAAGATAGAGAACTAGGAAAGTCTCTCTACTTAATCGCCCCGCCGCAGGAACTCCCGCTCCCAGCAGTACAGCCAAAACAGTGGCGGTCGGTGCGGATTTGACGGTCGGCGAGGAGACGGGGGTTGAAGTCGCGGAGGTGGAGGCCTTCGGCTCCCTGGCCCTGGGTCTCTAGATCTAGCATTTGGTTGAAATCACAATCGAAAACCCGCCCGTCCCAACTGATGGAGAGGGTATTACGGCACATCAGACCACTGACCGTGGCGGGGTTGAAACGGTTAACAAGTAACTCCATGTACTGCTGCAAATGACCCGCTTGTGCCAACCATTCCAAGTGACGGCTAATCGGCATATTGTTGAGGGCAATCAGACGGTCAAATGTCACCCCGTAATTATTGAGGAGGGCCGCTTGCCATTCCTTCTCCATACAAGCTTGGCTACCACTCAGACCCGTCCCCGTCGGGTTCGCCATCAGAGTCAGCCGGCGCTGGGGATCGCCTTGACCGTAACCCGCGCTATTCAGCCGTTGGAGGGCCGTGATGGATTTGTTGTAGGTCCCATCGCCGCGCTGACTATCGGTCTCGCGCTCTTGATAGTGGGGTAGTGAACAAACCACTTCCACCCCCCGCGCCGCAAACCACTCCGGCAGGTCCTCATAGTGCGGAGCTAGCAAGATCGTCAGGTTACAGCGGTCAATCACCTGTTTCCCCCGTTGCACGCACTGGTCCACCAGATAGCGGAAATTGGGGTTCATCTCCGGGGCACCGCCCGTGATGTCTACGGTGTGGGCGGTGGTCTGGTCTAGGGCTTCCAAACAGAGGTCTACGGTGGCGCGGTCCATATTCTCGACCAGCCGATCCGGGGCACTGTCCACATGGCAATGGCGACAGGTCATATTACAGAGCTTACCGATATTGATCTGGAAGATTTCCAACCGCGCCGGGGTCAAGGGCTGTCCCAGAGTCTCCGCAAAATTACCCTGGGGGAGAATCAGACTATTGAGTAGGGCTAGTTGGTGTTGGGGTCCGCTCAGGGGCGAGCCACGCCGGAGAAGAGAGGTTGGCAGCATCGGATTTCGGGTCAGGCGCAGTTCTTCCCTATCCTAATGGGGCAATTACAAGAGACGACGGGCTAGGGTGAAGTCTGGATGGGGAAGCAGTCATGAAGCAAGGACTGGGCTGGGTGGGCTGGGTTGCCCTCTGGCTGGCTGTCTTGGTCTGGGGCGGTTCTTTTTTGGCGACGCAACGCTTGGTGAGTGAAGTGACTCCTCTAGTCGCGGCGTGGTTGCGCTTCAGTATTGCCTCGGTCCTCCTGCTAGTTCTTGCTTTTGTCCAGGAGCGTAAGCTCGTGATTCCCAATTGGGCACAAGTCAAGGGCCTAGCTCTCTACGGCTTACTAGCAGTGACGCTATGTTTCACCTTTGAGAACTACGCGCTCCAACTGACCTCCTCGGGGAATGCCAGTGTGGTCATCGGTCTAATTCCGGTAGGAACCTTACTCGCAGCGTGGTGGTTCCTCCACGAGACCCTGGGGGGCCGTCAGTGGTTGGGGATTGTCGTCGCGACGGTGGGGACGCTCTGGCTCGTCGGGTCGGGTAGTAACCTGGGCCTCTCGAACCCGGTGGGGGATGGGTTGATGGTGCTAGCGATGCTCTGTAGTGTGGCGGCGGGACTGGCTGGTAAACAGAGTTCAGCGCAGTTATCGCCTCTATTAAATGTCGGTTATAGCTTCTTGATTGGCGATTTACTGCTAGTTCCCTTGGCTCTGGGGGAATGGCTCCTTAATCCGGTCCCCTTGACGCTCTCCCTGGGGGGCTGGTTGGCGTTACTATATCTAGCGGTCTTCGCCTCGGCCTTGGCCTATACTGCTTATTTTTATGCCCTCAGTCGGATCAGCCTCAGTGCGGCGACCCTACCCGGTTATCTGATTCCGGTGGTCACGCTGGGTTTGGCGGGTCTCGGTGGCGATGAGGTGCTTAGCTTAGAACGGGGTTTGGCGGCGGTGGTGGTCGTTGTGGGACTGGTCCTCAGTAGTCCGGGTCAAGTGGAGTCTAGCCCTGAGTAAGGGATCTGTTAGGGTTAATTCATGGAGAGATATAAAACAAGCCAGCCCGTTTTTGTTCAACTGTTGCGCGAGGGTCTAGTCGAGTCAGTCCATCAAGTCCATGTGGTGGTGACCGATACCCGAGGCCGCGTCTTAGCGCAGGCGGGAGACGCGAACCTCCCGGTTTTTGCCCGCTCCGCGCTCAAGCCTTTTCAGGCATTGGCGGTATTACGGGCCGGGGTCCAACTGGCGGAGCCGGGACTGGCGACCCTATGTAGTTCCCATAACGGAGATATCCAGCACTGCCGTGAGGTTTTTAACTTACTCTGGCAAGCCGATCTAGACGCGAGTAACCTCGCTTGTCCGGTCCCAGCGGGGACAAATTCCGTCTTGGCCCACAACTGTTCGGGGAAACACGCCGGGATGCTCTTGGCCTGTCAAGCCCAGGGCTGGCCCTTGCCGGAATACACTAACCCCCGCCATCCTCTACAACAATTTATCGGCAAACTTCTGAGTGAGTTGCTGGGTCTCCCGATGGCGGAACTGATTGTCGCCCGTGACGACTGCGGGGCACCGACCTATCAAGTCCCGCTCAGCCAATTGGCCCGCCTCTATGCCCGTCTCTCCGGTGGAGAGTATGCCCAGATGGAAGCAATCGCCCGCGCCATGACCAATCATCCCGGACGAGTAGCGGGGGTGGACCGTTTCGATACCTTGTTGATGGAGATGACCCAGGATCTCGTCAGTAAAGGCGGGGCGGAGGGGGTCCAGTGTATCGCCGGACGGGGCATGGGACTCGCCGTCAAAGTCACCGATGGCGCCGAGCGGGCTAAGTATCCGGTGGTCATCCACCTATTACGGCAGTTGGGCTGGCTCGATCCCAGTGCCGCCCAGACCCTCTGGGACCGTTTCACCACTGTGGAACCCTACAAACGATTGGAATTATTAGGGGATCTAGAAATTATTTAATAGAGAGAAGCAACACCTTTTAAGGAGAGAGCGATGGGTCTCGTGTTTTATTACGCTCCTAGGTCTACCGCGAGCGTCACTGAAGCGGTGCTTGGCATCCCGTGTGAGCGCGTGAAGCTCGACATCCAGGCCGGCGACACCCAGCAGCCAGACTTCCTCAAGGTCAACCCGAACGGGCGGGTTCCCGTGATTGTGCATGAAGGTTACACCCCATCAATCTTTACTTGAAATGCCTGAGTAAGCTGCTTTCAGAAACAGTGACTACTGATTAGCCCCGAACCACTGAAACTTAGTTGGCACTGGGTCTACACCGCCGGGATGCAAAGGATGACAGCGGCAAATCCGGCTGGCCCCGAGCCAAGTCCCGCGTAGCGCACCATGTCGCTCAATGGCCTCTAGAGTGTATTGAGAGCAGGTGGGATAAAATCGGCAGTGCGGACCCAAGAGGGGCGAAATCCCTTTTTGGTAGAGCCGGATGAGCGAGACGAGCGGGGATTTTGGCACAGCGGTGGTAAACTTATCGCCGGGACTTACTTCAGTGTATCGAGTGACCCTGTGAATTGGCTGGCTCAAGTTTTTACGAAACCCGCCCCGGTGATTGGGGTGGTCCATCTGTTGCCCCTCCCCGGCTCGCCCCGGTGGGGCGGCTCCTTGACCCAGGTTTTAGCGCGGGCGGAGCAGGAGGCGACGGCTCTGGCGACCGGGGGCGCGGACGGGATTATTCTGGAGAATTTCAACGATGCACCTTTCACTAAGGGGCAAGTGGACCCGGCGGTGGTGAGTGCGATGAGTCTGGCGGTGCGTCGGGTCCGTCAACTGACCCATTTACCGATTGGCATCAATGTCCTGCGTAATGATGCCTACAGTGCGATGGCGATTGCCTGTTGTACGGAGGCGGCTTTTATCCGGGTGAATGTGTTGACGGGGGTGACGGTGACGGACCAAGGGTTGATTGAGGGCTGTGCCCACGAACTGCTGCGCTACCGCCGTCATCTCGGTTGTGATGTGAAAATCCTGGCGGATGTGTATGTCAAGCATGGGATGCCCCTCGCCCCGGTGGGCTTGGTCCAACAGGCCCAAGAGACAATTGAACGGGGACTCGCCGATGGCATTATCCTCTCCGGTCCCATGACGGGTCATCCCCCGGCGGTGAGCGACCTGCAAGCAATTCATAAAATTGCGCCCGGTGTACCCGTATTCATTGGTTCGGGAGCAACTCCAGAGAATATCGGGCAACTGTTGCCCTGGTGTGATGGTGTGATTGTCGCCAGTGCCCTCAAACGCCACGGTCAGCCCCAACAAGCCATTGACCCGATTCGCGTCCAACGTTTTGTTGAGACCGCCCAGCACGTACTACATCCTGAGGCCGTGGAATCCCTCCCATCAGAGTAGGGCCGAGTTTCAAACCCGCCCCTACCGGGTTTATTATTGGAGAATCCTAAGTTGAATCCCGATGT
This sequence comes from Candidatus Cyanaurora vandensis, assembly GCF_013285555.1. Lineage (GTDB taxonomy): Bacteria > Cyanobacteriota > Cyanobacteriia > Gloeobacterales > Anthocerotibacteraceae > Cyanaurora > Cyanaurora vandensis. The sequence continues at coordinate 19,062 of NZ_JAAXLT010000154.1, forward strand.
TTCAAAAATTTTGGCTTTGCATACTTTTAATCAGTTTAGCCCCGCCAGTTCTAGCTCAACTCACCTTCCAGACCTGGTTGGAGGATGTAAAAAAACGAGTTGATACCTTCTTGAGTCCGCCTCGTCCTTATTTCCGTGAATTCGGGTCTCCCCAGAATGAGAGCGAAACTATTTTAGCTTTGTATATTGAGCCCTCCGGTAAGCTGGCTGCTGTATACATACAAAAGCCCTCAACCGTTGCCGGGATGGATCAAGCTACCCTTGCAGCAGTTCGACAAGCCGCACCCTTCGCACCCCTTCCTCCAGGTATAACGAACGTTGAAATTATGATTAAGTTAAATATTCTAATTGACTCTGCTAAGTATATCGATCCTAACGACACAAGAGATGAACAGCTAAATAGACAAACAGAGAAGCTAGCCTTAGCCGAGAAGCAGTGTACTCAGGATGTCGAGAAGTCAGCCCGTGAAGCACTCATTACCTACGCAACCCAGCCGGATGATGCTTCAGCCCTGAACCTCTTGACCTCTCAAGTTAAGGCTGGACAATGGGAACAAATACTCAGCACAGGCTCCCTACTCGAAGGTCTTTATCCCAACCGCAGGATTAGGCTCTACCGTAGCCAAGCCCTCTTTATGACAGGGAAACTCGATGAAGCTCTGAAATTACTAACCCAGCGGGCACCTTGGCAAAGCCCGGATGAACAAGCCATCTACGCAGCAGATTACCTAGACCTCGAAGGGAAAATCCGTTACGAATTGGGTCAAGTCCCGGAAGCTATCGCTCGTTGGGAACAGGCTTTGGCTCAAGCACGGCCCCCTGAAAAGCCCCGACTCCAGTTTTTGCTCAAACTCGTAAAAGGAGAACCCAATTGGCAAGTAGATGAGGCAAAGCACAACAGCCTCTATCGTCGGTGTGCCAACCGTAAACCCCTTGGTCAAACCCTCTCGGGTAAGCTCGCTCAGAAATACCAACAAGCTAAACTAAAACAGCCGCAGACCGTTACGCCGATCCACTGAGATTAACATCAGTCTAAAGACGATTTTTAAGCACCCCTAAACTGTCTTTGGGTAGAGTGACTTGAGCCTCGTCGGTGTCAGCATGAGTGAAGAGCGTTGTTCTGACGTTCCCAGTCATTACCAAATAACCTGGGTGGAAGAAGAGTCTTTTTACTCCTATTCTACATCGGGTAAGGAGACACCATGAATAGCAATCCCAATCCCATACGTACCGAGCGCAGTACGGTAGCTGGACTTTTTTCAGACTCCATGCAGGCTGAGTCCGCCATCCATGATCTTCAAGCCGCCGGGTTTTCGCTGAGTCAGATCCAAGTTGCCATGCGTGACCGTTCCGAGCAACAACGGCTAATTGACAACACCGGGACTAAAGCCACCGCCACGATGGGTAGTAGTACCAGCGGCGGGATCTTGGGGAGCATTGTTAACTTTTTCACCCATGACAGCGACACCGGGAACCGCTTTTATGATTCGTTGGTTAGCTCTGGGTTGAATGAAGATGAAGCACGTTACTTTGAGGGTAGATTGCACGGTAACAATGTGTTGGTTGTGGTCAATGGCGTAACCCAAGGAATGCAAGTCTTGGGCATTCTTGAAAAGCACGGGGCGGACCTAGGCACGGTGACCATTGATACTCCTTCTGCGCCCATGGCTGCCCCCAAACCAACGACCACGACCACCGATGACCGCGAACGGATTCAACTGCGCCAAGAAGAACTGAATGTCCGCCTAGAGCGGGTGGAGAGCGGCGAAGTCCGCATCCGTAAGGAAGTGATTACCGAGAACAAGACCATTGAAGTACCCGTAACCCACGAGGAGTTGGTGATTGAACGCCATCCAGTGAACCGGGTCGAGTCCACCACCGCTGACTTTAACAACGCTGAAGAGATCCGCATCCCCCTCAGCGAAGACCAAATCCGGGTGGAGAAGCGGGCCGTTGTGACTGAAGAAGTCATGGTGGGCAAACGCGAAGTCCAGGAACAAGAAACTGTCCAGGACACTGTGCGCCGCGAAGAAATCCGTATCGAGACCGAAGGCGAAGTGGATATGCGCGACCGCCGCTCCACCGATCCCACCGTGCGCCCCTAGCTAGTCTGGCCCCTGCGGGGGCCACTTACCCCACCCTGGAGCCACCCATGAACCCCAATCACCCCGACCAACCCTCGCTCTACAGCGCGACCCGCGACCGTGCCCAGCCGCCATTGTTGCAACGGGATATCGCAGCAGCAGTTTTCCCGGACCAAGCCCAGGCCCAAGCCGCCTATGACCAGCTAAGAAATCTCTCTTTTGAGCGTACCCAAGTGGGGATCGCCATGGCAGACCCTACTGCTCAAGGGAATTTCATTGCCCGGACGGGGGGACGCGGGACGGTGGTCTCAGGGGCTAACGATGCGGGGGCAGGCTTAGTGGATGGTCTGGCCCGGTCTTTCGATGGTGACCGTCTCAAAACCGATAGCCTATTGGATGTTTTGGTCAATGCGGGCTACGACGAAGGCGAAGTGGCGATGTTTAGGGCTAGTCTCAATGCGGGCGGGGTCCTATTGACCATCAGTAACCCCGGCTCTCGTCACAAAGAAGCCCTCGACATCTTAGAACACCTCGGCGGCACGACCCTCCGCAACCATCCCCGCTCCTAAAATAAAGAGGCCCTGACCGGGGCCTTTTTGTGAGGGAGTCATGATGAGTCAGATTGAACGGATACAGGGGATTGGTAACCAGGGACCCTACGCCCAAGGCGTAAGGGTGGGGGATTGGGTCTATACGAGTGGTCAGATCCCGATGGTCCCCACGACAGGCTTAGTCTTGACCGGACCGATTACCATTCAGGCCCCCCAGGTTTTTGCCAATTTGCAAGCTGTCCTTGCTGAGTGTGGAGCCGACCTGACCCAAGTGGTCAAGGTAACGGTCTACCTCACAGACCTTGCCGATTTTGCTCAATTCAATGAAGTTTATGCCCAAGTCTTTGCTACCGACCGTCCGGCTCGCGCCTGTGTCCAGGTGGCAGCTCTGCCTCGGGGTGTTGCGGTGGAAGTAGAAGCAATTGCCTATACAGGCCGGGTTTAGCTGATTAGCTCTGCCAATTCCCTATAGACCGGGCAGGAGGGGGCTTTATGCCGCATCATGTTAAGATCAACCCCGTGTTGAGGTAAGACCCTGCTTAGTTCACGCCCGTGGCCTCCCGGTGGGCTGGTCATGCCCGAAGGCTCAAACCTAACCATGCCGATCCAGCCTCCCGTCAACGTCATCATCATCGGCGGTGCCGAGGACAAAGAGAACGATAAGCTCATCCTTGCCAAGGTCTTCCAGGCGGCGGGGGGGCTTAAGGCTCGTATCCTCATTGTCCCGACAGCCTCGGCGGAACCGGAGCTATTGGGGGCGGTCTATGAGCAGCTTTTTATTGAGATGGGTGCCCAGTCCGTTGTGGTATTAGACCTGACGACCCGCGCCCAGGCGGACCTACCAGAGATGGAATGGCGGCTCAAGCAGGCGACCTGTGTATTTTTGACCGGGGGCGACCAAGTCCGGCTGACGACGATCCTGGCGCATACCCGGTTCAGTCGCGTGCTGCGGCAGTTGTGGGAAGAGCACCGTCTCTTGATTGCGGGGACCAGTGCTGGGGCGTCGGCCTTGGGCAGTTGCATGATTGCTTGGGGAACCAGTGGCGAGTCACCCAGCCGCAGTATTGTTGAGCTCGCGACGGGAATGGGGTTACTGCCCTCGCTCATCATTGACCAGCATTTTTTTAACCGCAATCGCTTGGCTCGTCTGATCGCGGCGGTGGCGGCTCATCCTACCTACTTGGGCATGGGGATTGACGAGAATACAGCGGTTTTGTTGGGGGCTGAGGGTTTATTTGAGGTGGTGGGTGAGGGCGCGGTCACGATTGTAGATGGCAGTCACCTCACCTACAGTAATGCTCTCTACCTCAGCGAAGAGGCTCCCCTGAGTGTCTGTGACCTCAAAGTACATATTCTGGTCCATCAAGCCCGTTATCACATTGGTAAACGTCAGGTCCTGCGCTAGATGGGTGTGCGGGCAAAGACTCTTTATACAAACTAATTTACTGTTCTGTTATGGATGCCGACCTACGCTGCTAGCTGCTTATGATGCATTAATCTAGTCCTTAGCTATGACACAATAAATATATGTTGCAAAATGTAAAGCCGATTCCCTGGTATCGTCTCAGTCATCACTGGCAAGCCACCCCCGAACAGATCCGTACCGGGCTATCACAGTTGACTGGACCCTGGCAGATGTTGTTGCTGGGGGACGGAGCCGTAACGCGCCATTTACAACTCTTAACTGGGGCTGAGGTCACGGTGGATGTAGTAGCCATGGAGGCTACGACGGAGGATGACCAGGCTCCCCCTGAAGTGAGCGCGGTTCCCGGTCCACGTTTGCGCCGTCAGGTCTGGTTGATGGCTGGGGGAGAACGGCTGGCCTACGCGGTTTCCTGGTGGGGCATACAGTCGGTGGACCGCTACCTAGAGGACCGCAGCCTACCGATTTGGAAGAGTCTGGCAGTTAAACGTACCGAACATTTCCGGGATATCCGGGGGCTCGTCTGCGGTGAAGAACCGGCCCTTACCCACGCTTTTGGCGTCCCGGGTCAACTATGGGGCCGCTATTATCTCCTCTGGAGCCAAGGCCAACCCCTGACCTTGATCTATGAAGTCTTCTCCCCTCGATTGAATCATTACCTCGGTGAGCCCGCAAAAATGGGTTGATACGTTACAATCGCAACACCCCATGGAAGTAGGTACCCATGACCCCAGCCGCCCTTGCTGCCGCAACTAACTACACCCTCCCAGAATGGTTGAGCGTGAGTTTGCGCGAGAAACCGGCAGGGCTCGTCAGTCGAGCTTTTTTGTATGCCGAAGCCCTGCACCGGGGACAGTTTCGCAAGTCTGGTGAACCCTACATTATTCATCCAGTCCAGGTGGCGACCTTACTGAAGGAATTGGGTTCGGATCCAGCGATGGTGGCAGCGGGTTTTTTGCACGACTTATTAGAAGATACTGAAGTCACGGCTGAGGAACTAGAGCAACAGTTCGGGGCGGAAGTCCGCCAACTCGTTGAGGGGGTCACGAAGCTCTCTAAGTTCAGCTTTTTCAGTAAAAAAGAACAGCAGGCGGAGAATTTCCGCCGGATGTTCCTGGCGATGGCGCAAGATATCCGGGTAATTGTCGTCAAACTTGCGGACCGCCTGCACAATATGCGGACCCTCGAACACTTATCGACTGAACAGCAAGAGCGTATCGGGCGCGAGACGATGGATATTTTCGCGCCCCTTGCTAATCGCTTGGGGATTTGGCAGTTCAAGTGGGAATTAGAGGATCTGTCTTTCAAATACTTGATGCCCCAGGAATATCAACAAATGCGGGCCTTAGTCGTCCAGAAACGCACCGAACGTGAAGAGATGATCCGCGAAATGGTGCATGTTTTCAAAGAAGAATTCCTCCGTATCAGCGTAGGGGCTGAGGTAACGGGGCGACCCAAACACCTCTGGGGCATCTACCAGAAGATGCAACGCCAGGGTAAAGAATTCCACGAGATTTACGATATCTCGGCGGTGCGCGTCATCGTCCATGACGACAATATCAACGATTGTTACCGGGTCCTTGGGGTCGTCCACGAACGTTTCCGGCTGATTCCCGGTCGCTTCAAAGACTATGTGGGCCTCCCCAAACCCAACGGCTATCAGTCCTTACACACAGCAGTCCTCGGTCCCACTAAAACTCCCGTGGAAGTCCAGATCCGCACCCAGGTCATGCACAAAGTCGCTGAACTGGGAGTAGCAGCCCACTGGAAATATAAAGAAGTCGGTTCCGTCGCCCTATCTGACAAAGACCAAAAGTTCACTTGGCTCAGGCTCCTACTGGACTGGCAAAAAGACCTCCAGGATGGTCAAGAATACCTCCAATCGCTCAAAGAAGACCTCTTCGAGTCCGAGGTCTATGTTTTTACGCCTAAGGGTGATGTCTTAGAATTACCCCGGGGCGCGACGCCTGTGGACTTTGCCTACCGGATTCACACGGAGATTGGCAATCACTGTATCGGGGCCAGGATTAACGGCCGGCTCGTCGCCCTAGAATCCACGTTACATAACGGGGACATCATTGAGATCCTGACGGCTAAAAACGCTCACCCCAACCTAGACTGGCTGAGTTTTGTGGTGAGCAGTGCCGCCAAAAACCGCATCCGCCAGTGGTACAAAAAAGAACGCCGCGATGAGAATATCATCCGGGGCCGTCAGATCCTCGAACGAGAGTTGGGCCGCGCCAATCTCGACCAGATCCTGCGCTCCGAGACCATGGTTAAAATCGCCCAACGCCTCAACTACACTACGGTTGAAGATACCCTTGCCGCCCTGGGGTATGGCGAGATTACGGCTTCAGCCATCCTCAACAAACTCCAAGAACGTGCCCGCGAACAACAAAAACTCATCCCTAACCTGCCTAGCGAAGTCAACCACACCGAACCCGTCGTTGGGATTGAGGGCCTGCCCTATCACCTGTGTAAATGCTGTACACCCCTACCAGGGGACGGGATTATCGGGGTCGTCACCCGGGGAGCCGACAACCGAGGGATTAGCATCCACCGGCAAGACTGTGACAATGTGTATAAGGTCAACCCCGACCAACTGATCCCGATCCGCTGGAATCCCAACGGCAAGCTCCGGCCCCCCACCTATCCGATTGAGATCCAAGTCGAAGTCATTGACCGGGTGGGCGTAATGAAGGATGTCCTGGACCGCTTGGCCTCTGACCGGATCAATGTTCGTAACGCCTCGGTCAAGACCTTTGCCGACCAAACGGCTGTAATTGACCTCTGTATCGAAATCGCCAACAAAGACCAATTGGAACACGTCACCCACCAAATGCTCAAGATTGCCGATGTGGTCGGAGTCCGTCGTCACCAAGCCCGCCAAGGGAAGTCGGCTTAGTTTCTCGAATTACCCGAGAACTCCGAGTGAGATAACTCTATAATTTTGCCGTCAGCTATGTCTTTCCCCTCCCATAGCTTAATTGGCTTGCCTTTAAGCAAGTATGGCAATGCAGCTTGCGGGTTTAAGAGTTTAATAGGTATTTTATACGTCTCACCAAAATCTATTAATTTGCCAGATAGGATTAGTCTACAGTCGAACATCATAGGACCTACAACAAGTGGGCAACTATAGAAATCGCCCCGGATAGGTTTTTGCTTACCGCCCGCCCTAGCGGTTCTAAATCTAACTTCTATGATTGCGTCTGGCTGGTACATTCATCTACTTGGTAGCGGCAGAAAGTTTAGAACCTGGGGCACCAAGCTGAGTAGGTTGCTATCTGGCACGACAATAGCTGGAATACCCCTGTCTACAAAAATCATATCAAGCTTACGCAATAAGCTGTTTGAGATTTTTGTTTTAACGAGCGTGTAGGGAGGGTCACCGAATCCATAATAGGCTTGTTTAGCATAGGAGGCAGCGCCTTTGACGGTCATGGAGAAATATTTACCCTCAGCGGAACCAAGGTTACGAAACCTACGGTAGAGTAAGATATCGCCTAACTTTTCAGGCTTAACTACACGGTACAGTGTGAATCCCCTTCTGTACTTCACTCTTATTGCGGAGGCGTTAAGGTCTGCAAGTGTTCCACCAAGGCCTGTAGGCCCAAGCGGTAACTGTTGGCCCCGAAGCCTGCGACCTGACCGACAGCAATGCCAGCAATATGGGAATGGTGCCGGAAGCTCTCGCGTCGGTAGATGTTTGAGAGGTGGACTTCTACGGTGGGAATACCTACGCCACTCAGGGCATCCCGGATCGCCAAGCTGGTATGGGTGTAAGCCGCTGGGTTAATGAGGATACCCGCAAACACGCCCATCGCTTGATGGATCGCGGTGATGAGTTCGCCCTCGTGGTTGGACTGGTAACAAACTATCTTGACGCTGAGTTGGGCCGCTTCAGTTTCCAGTAGGGCGTTGATCTGCGCCAGGGTCGTAGACCCGTAGACTTCCGGTTCGCGCTGGCCCAATAGATTGAGGTTGGGACCGTGGAGGACAAGGACCTGCATGATAGGCATCGTTAGTACAGTCTTAGGATACCGGGGCTTGAACCTAATCTTGACAGCGGTAAATGGGACTGATAGGCTCTGTTAAATCTCAGATTCATCCAGAGTGGCGTAGGAATACGTCCGGCAACCCACTTCAAGTGAAGTTTTGGTGCCCTTTTCGGGGATTAACCCGGAAGATGAGTCTCTATTACTGGAGGAAGCCCCTTGCCACGTCAATACTTGTTTACGTCGGAGTCCGTCACCGAAGGACATCCTGATAAAATCTGTGACCAAATTTCCGATACCATCCTTGACGCGCTCCTGTCTCATGACCCCCAATCACGCGTCGCGGCGGAGACAGCAGTGAGTACGGGGCTAGTGCTATTGACCGGGGAGGTAACCACCCATGCTCAAGTGGATTACAGCCAACTTATCCGCGCCAAGATCCGCGATATCGGCTATGTCCATGCTGAGAACGGCTTCTCTGCCGACAGTTGTGCGGTGATGATTGCCCTAGGCCGCCAATCTCCAGATATTGCCCAAGGCGTAGATGCGGCTTTGGAAGCTAGAACGGGTCAAGGCGACCAACTCGACCAAGTGGGGGCCGGGGACCAGGGTTTGATGTTTGGGTTTGCCTGTAATGAGACCCCGGAGATGATGCCCCTACCCATCTCCATCGCGCACCGTCTGGCCCGTCAACTCGCCAAAGTCCGCAAAGACGGCACCCTCACCTACCTCCGCCCCGATGGTAAAACCCAGGTGACCGTCCTCTATGAAGACCGCCAGCCCCTGGCCCTCGATACACTACTCATCTCCACCCAACACACCGCCACCATCGGAGCGATTACCGACGAAAAAGCGGTCCAAAAACAGATCCGGGCGGACTTGTGGGAAATGGTGGTCCAACCGGCGTTAGTTGACTTGACCCTGCAACCCACCGCCGATAAGTTCTTGGTCAACCCGACCGGCAAGTTTGTAATTGGGGGTCCTCAAGGGGATGCGGGCTTGACTGGGCGCAAGATTATTGTGGATACCTATGGGGGCTATGCCCGTCATGGTGGTGGAGCTTTCTCGGGTAAGGACCCGACTAAGGTGGACCGCTCAGCCGCCTATGCCTGCCGTTATGTGGCGAAAAATATCGTCAAGGCGGGCTTGGCCCAACGCTGTGAAGTCCAAGTGGCCTACGCCATCGGTAAAGCCCATCCGGTCAGTATCATGGTCGAGACCTTCGGCACTGCAACCGTGGACGAGGAACGCCTAGAACTCTTGGTCAAACAACACTTTGATCTACGACCCGCTGCCATCCTGCGGGACTTCAATTTACTCAACTTGCCTAAGTTGCGTGGGGGTCGTTTTTATCAAAACACGGCGGCCTATGGACATTTGGGCCGCCCGGACCTCGACCTACCCTGGGAGCGTACCGACAAAGCCGAGTTGCTCCGTGATGAGTGCTGTTAACCAGTTTTTCGCAAGCTAGCTGACTCCTGGTTAAGGAGAGCTTGTTTTCGCGTCAAGCCCCAACGGTAGCCGCCGAGACCGCCATCACTCCGCACCACCCGATGACAGGGGATAACCAGCGAAACGGCATTCGTCGCACAGGCCCCTGCCACCGCCCGCACCGCTTGGGGTTGGTCTATGGCTCGGGCGACTTGTTGGTAGGTCAGGGTATTCCCGTAGGGAATGGCTTGCAACTGTTGCCAGACCCGGTGCTGGAATGCGGTCCCTGGGCTATCTAGGGGTAAAGCCAACTCGGTCCTAGTGCCCGCTAAATAATCCTGGAGGGCCACCAGCCAAGGACCGAGATGGGCTAGGTTCCGTTGCCGATTAGGATAAGCATCTAAGACGGTTTCGAGAACGGCATCAGTCTCACCCAGACTCACGGCACGGATGCCCTCTGTAGTCCCCGCCACCAAAATTCGGCCCAAAGCACAATCCGCCGTGGTGTAATAAACAGTTTGGTTTTTCATATAGAAAGAATAGCCCGCCTGTTACGTAAAGACCCCACTACCACTGCGGCCCCAAACACACCAAACCCTCCCGATTTAACCTTGCGGCGAGGACTGCCAGGGATTGCTGAGCCACCGGATGTAACCAGTGGGGAGCCAGTTTTGCCAAAGGAAGCAAGGCAAAATTGCGCTCTAGCAGATGGGGATGGGGCACCATTAGCCGGGGGGTCGTGAGAATTATCTCCTCGTATAGCAAGATGTCTAGGTCTAAGGTCCGTGGTCCCCAGCGTTGTCTCCGCACCCGTCCCCACTGTCGCTCAATCGTCAGGAGTTCATCTAGGAGTAGTTCCGGGGCGAGGGGGGTTTCAATAATCGCCACAAGATTGTAGTAGTCTGGCTGGGGCGGACCCCAAGCTGTACTCTGATACAGGTCCGACCGGGCAACCGGATTCAGACGGTGCAGTGCGCCGCTCAAGATCTTCAGACTATCCCCTTGGTTAGAACCTAGCCCAATCGCCGCCCTCACGGACGAATCTGACCGTTCCCCTGGAGGATGTACTTCGTGGTGGTTAATTCTGGAAGTCCCACCGGACCCCGGGCGTGGAGTTTTTGGGTGGAGATACCGATTTCTGCTCCGAACCCGAACTCAAAGCCATCAGTGAACCGGGTCGAGGCATTCACATAGACACAGGCTGCATCCACCCGTTGCGTGAAGAGTTGCGCCTCCCCATAGGAACCCGTCAAAATCGCCTCAGAATGCTGGGTGCCGTAACGATTAATCCAGTCAATCGCCACTGGGGTAGAGTCCACTATTTTGATGGCAAGGATTAAGTCCAGATACTCTGTGTCCCAATCAGCCGCAGTGGCGGGGATGACGCTGGGGACCAAGGCGACTGTCCGTTCGCAGCCCCTGACCTGGACTCCGCTCTGTTGTAGGACTTGGACTAGGGCTGGTAGTTGGGCGACCGCGCTTTGGTGGATGAGGACTTTTTCACAGGCATTGCAGACGGAGGGACGTTGAACTTTGGCATTCAGCACGATTTTTTGGGCTTGGTCGGGGTCCGCACTAGCCGCAATATAGATGTGACAGTTACCTACCCCAGTCTCTAGGACTGGCACTGTGCTATTTTCAGTGACAAACTTAATCAGCCCCGCACCGCCCCTAGGGATGACTAAGGCCAAGTGACGTAAGGTAATGAGTTGCTCGACGATGGCCCGGTCCGTGCCGGGGACCTGCTGGATACAGCCAGTGGGGATGCCCTGGGCGTAGGCCGCCTGTTGTAGGAGTTGGCTAATTGCTTGGTTGGAGTGCTCGGCTTCTTTGCCACCCTTGAGCATGACCCCATTGCCAGATTTGAGACAAAGCCCAATCGCGTCGGCGGTGACATTGGGCCGCGCCTCGTAGATTACGCCAATTAACCCCAGCGGAACCCGTACTTGACGAATCTCAATTCCATTGTCGTGCCGCCAACCCCGTACCACCGTGCCCACCGGGTCCGGGAGCCGCGCAATCTCTTCGAGTCCCGTCGCCATCGCCTCAACCCGGTGGGGATTGAGTTTGAGGCGGTCCAGCAGGCTCTCGGTGAGGCCCATCTCGCGGCCCGTCTCTAAATCGAGGGTGTTGGCACTCAAGAGGTCTTGTTTTCGTTCGCGCAGGGCAAGGGCCATGGCGCGGAGGGCTTGGTTTTTGGTCTGGGTGGGGAGGAGAGCTAATTCTTGACAGGCCGTAAGCGCGGTCTGTCCGAGGGTGTCGAGGTTGTGCATAGAGTTAACGTCGCTGACGCAGAGAGAGCCAAAACATCAAGGCGGGGATCACCAACAGGAGCGCGGTCAACAGCGACCACAACACCATGGAGGGCGTGCGGGGAAAATCCATCACCGTCGGTAGCCACAATAGTAGCAACGGCAAGATCACCACCAAAATCGCGGCGGGTAAATAGGTACTATCAATGCCCCGGCTATCATCCCGCCAGACGGTCCCGCTCCACTGCCAAGCCTTCTTGTAGGGGTAGCTAGTGGAGAGTTGTTCGAGGGTATAGCTCTCCTCCGCGAGACCGAAGATCTGGTTACAGCGGTCACAGCCAAAGGCTTCCGTCAGCACAATTGCCTTGAGTTGCCCCCGCTTACAACGAGGACAGGGGTAGTGCTCCTCCAAATCAATTTTCTCTGGCTTCATGGGCTGAGACTCAAGCTGTACCCAAATCTTAGCAAACGTGGTCTAGCACAATCATTTAGCCCCTCAACTCGTGGGCGCATCTTTCAGAAATGCCCTGGTAATCCAGAAAACCACCAAGGCAATCAAAATGAAATCCAAGAAAGTTCCTATCAAGTGCCCGTAGGCAATTGCGTTTTCCGTGACTTTCCCGGTGGCATCAGTAGCCGTCTTCAGTACAATCTTGGCCTCACGCCAGTCCCCGGCGGGTAGGAGCATCCCGATAATCGGCATCAATAGGTCATCCACCACGGCTGAGACTACCTTCCCGGTAGCAGCCCCGATAATTACGCCCACCGCCAGAGCCAGCGCATTGGACTGCGTCAGGAAACTCTTAAATTCGTTCAGCACAGTCGCCTCCGGCAAATACTGAACATACTACCGCCCCGTGCCTAAAAACGGATTACTTACGCAATCGGAAGGTAATCCGGCCCTTAGTCAAGTCATAGGGGGTCAGTTCCACCTTGACGCGGTCGCCGGGGAGGACTTTGATGTAATTTTTTTTCAATTTACCCGCCAAGTGGCTCAGCACCACAAACCCATTGTCAAGCTCTACCCGGAACATGGCGTTGGGCAACGAGTCCTTGACGATTCCTTCCATCTCAATCAGGTCTTCTTTGGACACGCAAAATTACCTCAAAGCTACAGGGTACTACGGTCGGTCATCAACTCGTAACCATCCCGAGTCACTAAAACCGTATGTTCAAACTGGGCCGAGAGACTGCCATCTACCGTCACCACCGTCCATTTATCCGCCAGCAACCGCGTGGCAAAGGAGCCGACATTAACCATCGGTTCAATCGCTAGAGTCATCCCTGCTTTAAGGCGGGGATTAGGTAGTTCTTTGGTCCGGTAATTGGGGACTTGGGGGTCTTCATGAAGTTTACGACCCACGCCATGACCGACGAACTGACGGACGACCGAGAATTTATGGGACTCAACAAAGTCCTGGATCGCCCCGGAGATATCTTGTAACAACACCCCATGCTTGACTTGGGCAATCCCGGCGTAGAGGCCCTGTTCGGCGACAGCAATCAGGTGACGGGCTTGGTCGGTGAGGGGTTCGAGGCCGATGGTCACACAGGAGTCCCCGTGCCAACCTTGGTAAATCACCCCAAAATCTACTTTGACCACATCCCCCGGTTTGAGGACTTTGGTCGGGCTCGGGATACCGTGGACCACTTCATTATTGACACTGGTACAGAGACAGGCCGGGAATCCTCCGTAACCCTTAAACGCCGGAATGACATTAAAATCGCGGCAACGCTGCTCAGCGTAGGCATCTAGGTCAGCGGTGGTCATGCCCGGTTTGGCGAGTTCCATGATTTCTTTGAGCACGGTCCCCACAATTTGACCCGCCCGACGCATCTTCTCAATTTCTTTTTCGGACCGAATCCCAATCATCATACTGCGTAGGGCCATTGCTCCTCAGTTACCAGATCTACTCAGTTCACTCTAACGCATCTGCCTTGTTGCCTGAGTCTGGACCCTGCAGCCTAAATACAAAAAGAGCAGGTCAGCCCTGCTCTTAGCGATGAACGTACCTTTGCCCTAGGGCTTGGTCTCTTCAGTGGTCGTGGTGGTCGTGGTCTCTTCCTTCATCGCACCCTCTTCTTTCATCTCGCCGCCCTCTTTCATGGCACCGGATTCAGTGGTGGTTTCAGCAGGGGCTGTCGTAGTGGTGGATTCGGTGGTCGTTTCGGTTTTTTCGGTACTTCCGCCACAAGCGGCGAGACCGACGAGCAAAGTAGCCAGGCCCAAGGCCATTCCAACTTGCTTGAAGGATTGCATGTTCTCTCCTCAATATTTGGGCATATCCAGTTAGCATCTTACAGGGAAGTGGGACCCGTGTAACCTTTCTTTACATCTTGCGAGGGATGCTAATGCCCGAATTCGTAGCCTGTGCTGTCTTGACCCTCAGTGATACCCGTACCCAAGCCGAGGATGTCAGCGGACAGATCATTCAACAATTGCTCCAGCAAGCCGGACATCAGATCATCGCCTACCAAGTGATCCCCGACGAATCTGCTCAACTCGCGGACTGGTTGGACCGTTGGCGAGTTCAACCTACCATCCAGGCCATCCTGATTACTGGGGGAACTGGGGTCAGCCCCCGCGACATTACCCCCGAGGTCCTCCAGACCCGTTTGACCAAACCGCTACCGGGCTTCGGTGAACTCTTCCGTTTACTCTCGTGGGAACAGGTCGGCACCAAAGCCTTAGCTTCACGGGCACTGGCGGGGATGATGGAGACTACAGTCGTTTTTGCCCTCCCCGGCTCAACTAAAGCAGTCACGCTGGCGATGGAGCGGTTAATCTTACCGGAGTTGGTCCATTTAGTACGGTTAGGAAGTGGGGCAGGGCATTAGGCGGGCTCTTTTTTTAAAATCCAGTTCAGGAGCAGGGGTCCTAGGAAGGTGGTCAACAGGACCATGATGATGAGGGCGGTATGATTCACGCCATTGAGGACCCCCGAGGTCAGGCCGACACTGGCAAAAACTAGTCCCACCTCTCCCCGAGGCACCATCCCCGCCCCAATCGCCAGACGGTTAGCCCGGGTCCCCACTGCTGCATAACCACAGAAAAGTTTACCGACTACCGCCGCCACGGTTAGGGCTAGGGCCAGTCCTAGAGCCTGGGGATTCTGCAACAAAGCCAAGTCCACCCCCGCCCCCACCGTAATAAAGAAGATAGGCAAAAAGAAATCGGTGACAGGCCGCAGTTGCTTCTCGATATCGTGGCGACGGTCTGACTCCGCCAGGACCAACCCCGCCGCAAAAGCCCCAATGATGGCGGCTGAACCCAGTTGTTCCGCGAGATAGGCCAGGGCAAAGGCAAAAATTAAGGCAGCAGTCAACAGTTCACCTCTGGTTCTGAGGATTAGAACCACTCGCAAAAAGAGCGGCAACGCCAAGTTCCCGAGGACGATCGCCCCAATTAAGAAGCCCAGGGAGGTGCCGACAATCCACAGGACACTGCCCAGTTCTAAACTTGCGCCGCCTGCGATACTGCTTACTACCGACAACACAACCACGCCCAGAATGTCATCAAGGACCGCCGCGCCCAGGATAATCTTGCCCTCATCCCGCGTGAGATAGCCCAAATCAGATAGGACTTTAGCGGTAATGCCAATACTGGTCGCTGTCATCGCTGCGCCGACAAAAATCGCTACTAGGGAGGTCGTTCCCACGGATTGCATTACGAGATACCCCAAGCCAAAGGGCACCACCATCCCCACTAACCCGACTGCCAAGGATTGCTTACCTACTTTTAATAGGCCGCGCAGGTCCGACTCTAGACCAATCTCAAATAGGAGTAGCGTGACCCCCACTTGCGCCAACAACAGGAGCACTGGCTGACTGGGGTCAATCCATCGCAACCCCGAAACCCCCACCGCCAATCCCGCCACCAACTCTCCTAAAACAGTAGGTTGTTTCAGCCGGAGAGCTAACTCACCCCCGACTTTGCTTGCGATATAGATAATCACCAAGCTGGCGAGGAGTTGTCCGAGACTGAGTAAGCCCGGTATTACTTCGCCTACGGGTCCGGCGGCGAGGAAATGCATGGCTTGAACCTCCCTGATTCGTCCCGGTAGATTCCTTGAGGAACCTGACAGACTCCACCACACCGAGAGCTTTCAGGTCATTATATCGGCAGTGGGTGAGGAAGTTTGATGAGTAAGAATAGTAAGACAGCGTACCCAGGGATTCTAAGCCATGACCACCCAAATGAATAGCGTTTGCTGGACTACGGCTGACCTGGAACTGTTGCCTGACAACGGGACACGGTACGAAATTATTGATGGGGAGTTATTCATGACGAGAGCACCCCACTGGGACCATCAAGAGGCTTGTCTTAGTGTTGGCGCAGCGTTACGCGCTTGGTCAAAAGAGACCGGGTTAGGACGGACTACCATCAACCCTGGTGTGATTTTTTCTGATACCGATGCGGTTATCCCCGATGTGGTCTGGGCTAGTCAAGCACGCTTAGCCCTAGTCCTAGATACCTCCGGTCATCTCACCGCAGCCCCAGAACTCGTCGTCGAGGTGCTTTCCTTGGGAGTAGAACACGAGCGTCGTGACCGGGTGACGAAACTTAAGCTCTATTCAGTGCGGGGAGTCCAGGAGTATTGGCTGGCGGATTGGCGTTTGCAGCGCGTTGAAATTTATCGGCGCGAACAAGCAGTTCTAGTTTTAGCGGGTACCCTGCTTACCGGAGACACCCTCACGAGCCCGCTCCTGCCCGGTTTCACCTGTCTCGCCACTTCCCTTTTTACCTAGACCCAAACACTGAGAATTTTATTACGGGATGCAACAAAACGTTACGACCTATTAACATGGGGAGAGCGTGTCGTTTAGCGTGCCATGACCGTAACATATCCGAAGAAGCTGCGGGGCCAGTTCACTGCCCGTGACATGATGAATCTGGTCGTTCTGGACCCAGCTATCCAGAATCTCACCCTCAACCGCTATCGGTATTCAGAGCAGCGCAGTTGTAAGGATCTGACGGACCTCATCGAGCAGCTAGATGGTCAACCCCGTGAATTAGTCCGGGACCTCGCGCGCCATATCAACGATGAAGCCCGTCACGCCATGTGGTTGACCGACCTCCTCTATGACCTGGATGCCCACCTCGGCACGCCCCTCGGTCCCTCCTACATTGATGAGTACGAAAAGCTCTTACCTGAACTCGCCCAGCCCGATATCATCAATGTCCTAGCTGCCATCAACGTCACTGAGAAGCGCGGTTGTAACATTTTTGCTGCCCACCTCGCCGCTCTCAAAAACGCGCCCCAGACGCCCGAAAATAAAGAAGTTGCCCGTGTCCTCGGTCAGATCTTCCCCGAAGAAGCTGGTCACGTCCGCTGGGGAACCCGTTGGTTGGCGCAACAGGCCAAACTCAGCCCCGACCACGCCCGCCGGGTCGAGGAAGCCAAATGCACCTACAGCACCGTCGAGCAAGCCGCTTTTGAAGCAGGACTTGACATCACCGTGGGGGCCGAGTTGCGCCGTCTGCAACACCTCACCGAGATTACTAGTACCCTGCCCTTGTGGGAGCGGCCCGGTTACTTCTTGGAGCAGTTGCCCCGGATCTTACCGGACCTCAATCAGGCCCGACTCGGGACCGCCCGCTACTTCCTGGAGTCAGACCCGGTTAGCTTCATACAACGCTACATCCCAGTTCTGATGGGCAGCCGGATTCCAGCTAAGGCTCCCCAGCCTACCACTTGAGCTTGTTGTTATCTGGGACAATGCCTAAGATTACACCCGTGGTCGCCGTCGTTCATGCCATGCAAATAAAGGTCGGATGGATACGAGACGGACATGGGCATAACCGATGAACATAGGGGCACGCCGCAGTGTGCCCTTTTTATCGAGAGCGGCGTAAAACCCCTAGCTTCAGCGATGGGCATATCAGCCGTATCAGCCACAGGTGAATAGGATATCTAAGCGACAACTTTCAGCTTAAATAAACTACAATAGTAGTATGTTAGTTCTTGAGTCAAAGTTAGTCGCCACCTCTGAGCAGTTCGC
>NZ_JAAXLT010000155.1 GCF_013285555.1 Candidatus Cyanaurora vandensis
GAGGAGGTAGGGGCGGGGACTGGGGGGTTTGAGGGAGTTGAAGCGAGTCCAGGCTCCATTGAGAAAGCGGTACATATCAATGGTCTCCGCGTTCACCGAGGCCATGAAGATGAGTTCATGATTAAACTCCGGGGCCTCCCACATGAAGACATTATTTTTTTGACCGGGATCAGACGTAAGCTGGGTCAGCACCCCGGTATCAATCTCGTGGTAGGCCACTTGACGCACCCCGTTTACCAGAATCGTGACAATGAGTGAGCGTCGTTTCTCGACCCAGCGGCCTGCATCAGCGGTGGGGTCAGGCACGATCCCCCAAGAAGGGCTGATCAAAGAACGATAGGCGAGCCCCTGACTCCCGGTCTCCGGTCCACCTAGCTGGTATTTGACACGGGGATCGGGGTCATTGAGGTCTTGGCTACCGATAGGAGAGTAGCCGCCTTGGTCGAGAGGTAGGTTGGGTAGGACTTCGGTATACCAATTGCCATTGATATTGCGGGCGTGGGCGAGGACAAAAGCACTCCGACTACTATCGGTGTATTTGGTGTAGACAATCTCCGGGCCATCAATCCCATAGGCCCACTCGGGACCATTGCCGCTATCACTAATCCCCGCCAATCCCGTATCAATGAGCCTGCCCTGTCCGGTACTGGGCATGAAGGCTCCCGTCACGGGGTCCACCTTAGCGACCCACAGTTGGCCCTGTTTATCCTGCCAAGCAATCCGCCCCTCAATGAAATCAAATTCGACATCCTGAACCGCAATGCGGGGATCAGTAATGATTTGGTCATCTACAACAAAGGTTTCGGCGTGGGCTGGCAGGGTCAGGAATCCTGTCACTCCAAGGGCAGTCAAGGCTTGGCGGCGTGAGTACAGGTGAGCGGACACGCGGATTACCGGACACAACTAGGGTATTAAAAGCTGAGTTACCTATGGGCGTCAAGCAGAAGAAGGCCCCTCCGCCCCACTCGTGGGGGACCAAGGCAGAAGAGAGCCCCCTCCCTCCATCCCCCTTAAAAAAGGGGACTAAGACAGAAGAATTAAGGCAGGAAGAGCCGTTTAGAGAACGGGGTGTGATAAGGAGTTGAACTATTCAAATAACAATTGAACCGACCAAGTTACGCACTCGCCTTCGTGGTGAGCTTTAGTTGCAGGGGGTGTGGCGGCCGTGCGCGGCCGCCACGGGTCGGCGCGAGGGCGGAACCTTTTGATAAAGTGCTGGAACTGGCTCAGGCGCAAGGAGCCGAGGCGGAGGTATTTTACCTAGAGCAAGTTGAGACCCCAGTTGAATTTGAAACCAACCGGCTCAAAGCCCTCCAGACTAAAGCCCTCCAAGGCATGGCCCTCCGTGTAATCCACCAAGGCCGGTCAGGATTCGCCAGTACCACCGACCTGAGCCGCCCGGAACAGTTGGTGGAAGCCGCGCTCCAGACCATCACCACTTTTGCCACCGCCCTCCCTGACCTCCCGGCCTTGCCCACCGCCCACACTTTCCCGACCACTGCCCGACTCGTGACCCAAGGCCAAGAACTGATTGCGAATCTCCTGGACTTCAACCCCGACTTTTTGGTGAGTGCAACCTTTAAGACCCACACCAGTACCAGAGCCATCGCAACTACCAGTGGGGCTCCATGAATTCTATTGGGACCGCACCTAGGCTAAAAAATCGAGCAGGGCGAAAAATCGTGGGTCGGCTCAAGAACACGATGGTGGCGGGGAGCCTCTTCAGTACCGCTCAAGCCTTGGGCGCGATTGGTTCTGAACCCGTGTGGTCCTTAGGTTCAGATTTTGTGCCGCCGCTGCTATTCCAAGGGTTAGGCGTGATTAGTCGGGCCTAATACGTGAAAAGCGGTCTACCCCTCAATTCATGAGCATGTCTAACCGATTAGCTTAAGAGTTTTCGCCTTGGCCGAGGATGCTTTCTTTGGAGGCTTTGAGCTTGTGCCAGAGTTGCTTGATCTCGCGGTAAGCATCTTGGGGGGCAATTTTGCCGCCGTTCTCTAGGGCACAGATCATGCCGACCCGTTGGGAGAATTCCTGCAAATTGGCATCAAACATTAGATTGGGCAAGGTTTCTTCGCCGTGGAAGCTGCGGTAAGGATACAGGAACTGGTCTTTTTCGGAGTCGGGCATGGCGGCAGCCTCAGAGCGCATTAGATTTCAAGCTTAGGTGATAGGGCAGGATTTAGGCTTCGTTCGCGGCAGTCCGCCGCCAGTTAAACCACCAAAGCCCAAAAAGTCCCAGGGTGATGCCCGCCAAACTCACTCCTTGGGCAATCCGCAGGGGTCCCAGCATCAGACTATCGGTGCGTAATCCCTCAATCCAGAGCCGCCCCAGACTGTAACCAAGGGCGTAGAGAGCCGCCACCGTTCCTGGTTTCGCCTTGGTCCAGCGCGTGAAAACCAATAGTAATAAACCCATCAACCCGAGGTCCCAGAAGGATTCATACAAAAAAGTCGGGTGAAAAAATTCAAACTCCGCCAAACTTGGTGGTCTAGCGGCAGGAGGAATGTATAGCTTCCAGGGCAGGTCCGTCGGGTCGCCAAACGCCTCAGAATTAAAGAAATTACCCCACCGTCCCACCGCCTGCCCCAGAGCCAGCCCTGGAGCTACCGCGTCCGCCACCGTCCAAAAATTTAACTGGTGGCGACGAGTAAAAAAATAACCCGCTAACAACCCCCCCAGCACCCCGCCGTGAATTGCAATTCCCCCCTCCCAGATGGCAAAAATCCCCCAGGGATTATTTTGAAAAAGGTCCCAGCGAAACAGGACGTAATAGAGACGAGCCATCGGGATACCCAGGACCACCGCCCAAACCGCCAAGTCCGCAATCCGCTCCGGGTCAATCCCGCGCCGTGAGGCCAACGCCTGAGCCATAAATGTCCCTAGGATAATCCCGCTTGTGACCAAGACCCCGTACCAACGCAGCGTCAAGGGACCTAGTTGGAAAATCACCGGACCGGGAGAGGTAAAAAGCAACGCCAATAGTTCCACAGGGGTTCCAGTACCATCTTCCCTATTGTGCTACCCCGTCCCAGTCATAATGGGGCAGACCAACTACTACAGAATGATGACGGGAATCATCGAGCAAGTCCGTACCTGGATTGAACAGGCCATCAGTACCCTGGGTTATTGGGGAATCGTCCTAGTTATGGCGATCGAGAATATCTTCCCGCCCATCCCCTCAGAACTAGTGATGCCCCTAGCCGGTTTCTTGGCTGCTTGCCGGGACCAACCGACGATCAGTAAGGCCTGTCAGAAGGCTGATTTTACGCTCTGGGGTGTGATTTTGGCGGGGGCGATCGGCTCGGTATTGGGGGCACTGGTCCTCTATTACGTCGGCTATTTTGCCAATGAAGTCGTCATCCGTCGCTTTGTCCGCCGTTTCGGTAAGTGGTTTTTGCTGAGTGAGGCCGATTTAGATAAGGCCCTGGACTACTTCAACCGGCATGGGGACGCGGTTACTTTTTTTGGTCGGCTAGTCCCGCTCATCCGCAGTCTGATCTCGATCCCCGCTGGGATGGCCCGGATGTCTCTGCCGCGCTTCATCCTGTTCACGACCCTGGGCACTGCCCTCTGGAGTGGGCTGCTCGCGACAGCAGGCTATTTCTTGGGTCAAAACTGGGAGCAGGTTCTTGGTTGGGTCGAGCTTTATCAAACCGGGTTCCTGGTGGTTTTGGGGCTGAGCTTCCTGGCCTTTATCTATTTCAAACTTATCCATCCCCGGCTACTAAGAAGTAAACCCTAGGGCAACAGTAAATCAAGTAAATTTACCTAAGGAAGTTATGCTACCTTGGGTACGAACTTCCCTGTAGCTATAGAACCTCCCCCGGTCTAAGCAACCATTGTGTTTCTAGTGTTTTAAGCTTTGTTATGTGAGGTTAACTATGCTCATTAATTTTGTGGATAGGCTCCCCCATATCCTTTGGTCGGTTCAGCCCGACGGCTGCTTAGTGGACTGTAATCAACATTGGCGCGAGTATACGGGGTTGACTTGGGCACAGACCCAGGACCAAGGCTGGACGCAAGCGATCCACCCCGAGGATTGGGCTGGCTATCAAGCGGTTTGGGAACAAGCCCAATCCTCGGGCAAACTGAGTGAGGCGACCTACCGTCTCCGACGCGGGGATGGCACCTATCGCTGGCATCTAGTCCGGCTAGTCCCCCAATACGACCCAACGGGGCTACTCTGTGGCTGGTTGGGGACCAGCACCGATATCCAGGACCTCCCCCGACTCGCTGTCACTGAGCTAGAGCGCACCGTGGCCCAACTGCGGGGGATTGTCAGCAGCATGACGGAGGGACTTATCGTCAGCGATCCCTTAGGGAATGTCCTCTCAATGAACCCGCGTGCCCTAGAACTCCACGAATATTCCCTCGAAGCAGCCCAAACCCACCTCCACCACTACCCCAAGACCTTTGAGCTACACGACTTAGCCGGTCAGATCGTCCCCTTAGCCCAGTAGCCCTTAGCCCGTGCCCTAGCCGGGGAGACCTTTGCCGGGTATGAACTGTGTGTGCGGCGGTTGGATACTGGGACGCAGTGGATGGGTAATTTTGGCGGGACCCCGGTTTATAAAGAGGACGGAGAGCTAGTCTTGGCAATCGTCACGATGCGCGATGTGACCCGCCAAAAATTACTCGAACACGAACGCGAACAATTACTCACCCGTGAGCAGGCGGCTCGCATTGCCGCACAGGAGTCCAATCGGCTCAAGGATGAATTTTTGGCTATCATCTCCCATGAACTCCGCACTCCGCTTAACGCTATCCTCGGCTGGACCCAACTGCTCCAGCGGGGCAACCCCAGCCTAGAGGCGACTCACCGTGCCTTAGGAATGATTGAACGCAATAGTCTGACCCAAGCCCGGATTGTGGATGACATCCTGGACGTATCGCGTATTATCAATGGCAAGATGACCCTCCAGCGGATGGATATTCCTTTGCACCCGGTGGTGGAACAGGCCCTCGAAGTCGTTCAATTTATTCTTCAAGATAAAGGTCTCACCCTCGAAACCCACTTTGTTACTCAACCCCTCTATATCAGCGGCGATATCAACCGTCTCCAACAGATCCTCTGGAACCTGCTCACCAACGCTGTCAAATTCACCCCGGCGGGCGGAAAAGTCTGGGTGACGCTCACGAACACAACGGACCAAGCAGTCCTTACCATCCAGGACACGGGGGAGGGGATCGCCCCGGAGTTCTTACCCCATATCTTTGAGCGGTTCCGACAGGCCGACGGCTCCACAACCCTCGCCCATGGCGGTTTGGGGCTGGGGTTGGCGATTGTGCATAGTTTGGTGGAGTTGCACGGGGGCACAATTACCGCCCTGAGTCCCGGTGTTGGGCAAGGGGCTCAATTCACACTGACCTTACCCTTAGTCAAGCTACCGTGACTACTGGGTCAGCCGTTTAGCCTGCTGCCATAGCTCCTCTAGTTGGGCTGGGGTGTAAGCGGTCAGGGGCTGGGTGGCGAGTTGTTCAACTTGACGGAAACGCCCTAGGAAACGGCGGTTAGTCTGGCGGAGGGCGGTATCGCTGTCAATTCCTTGCCAACGAGCCACATTCACCACACTGAAGAGTAAATCCCCCAGTTCCTCGGCTTGGCGTGCGGGGGACTCCTCAGCTAAAGCGTGTTCGAGTTCATCGAGTTCTTCGTGGACTTTCGCTAACACCCCTGTCAAGTCGGGCCACTCGAAACCGACTTGGGCAACCTTACGAGAGATTTTGTGACAGGCAGCGAGACTGGAGAGGTCCTTGGGCAGTAGGCTCAATTTATCGCTCAGGGTTTGGGGTGGTTTCTCTAGGGCTTTGATGGCTTCCCAGTTCTGAACAACCTCGGCACTTGTACTGACTTGCACTGCGCTGAAAACGTGGGGATGGCGGTGGATGAGTTTTTCATTGATGCGGTCACAGACTTGGGCAAAATCAAAGGCTCCTTGCTCCTGATAGATCTGCGCTTGGAGGACCACCTGGAGCAAAACATCCCCTAATTCCTCCAAGACATCCTGCTCAACCCCAGACTCAATCGCCGCCACCAACTCAGCGGACTCCTCCAAAATATAGGGGCAGAGGGTCTGGGGCGTTTGTTCGCGGTCCCAGGGGCAGCCCTCGGGGGTACGCAACTGGGCGACCGTGTTGAGTAAGCGTTGGAGTGCTTCATTCATGATTTTTTGACCATTGCTTGTTTAAAATAAACTCCGCCAAGGCGAGGTCCAGGGGCGTTGTGACCTTGAGGTTAGTCTCCTCGCCGGGAACAATCACCACGGGCCAGCCCAATCGTTCAAAAAGGGCAGCATCATCTGTCACTTGCCAGTCCTGGGCCACCGCTTGACGGTGGGCCTCCCGTAAGAGATCCACCCGGAAACCCTGGGGGGTCTGGGCTGCCCATAACCGTTCTCGGGGTGGGGTCCGACAGATTTGCTGGGTGGCGGGTTCGACTTCTTTGATCGTGTCCTTGACCGGGACAGCGGTGATAATTCCGGCATGGTCCCTGAGGGCCAACGCCGCCCGGTCCATCAGGTCTGGGCTGACGAGGCATCTGGCTCCATCGTGGATCAAGACGCGCTCACAGTCTGCTGGTAAGTGGGTGAGTCCCTGGGCAACGGAGGCTTGACGAGTGGCCCCGCCGAGGAGCAGTTGCACTGGGCAGCGGCAAGGATACTGGGCCAAGAGTTGTTGACAAGCCTCATAACTTGCCGCTGAGGTGATGAGGCCCACCCAGGTAATCATCGTGGTTCGGTCTATTGCCGCCAGGGTCCAAGCCAAGAGCGGACGATCTAGTAGCGGCAAGAGGACTTTATTGATCCCAGCCCCCATGCGCGTCCCACTCCCAGCAGCACAGATGAGTAGATGCATTATTCACGCAGGGCATAGCCGATGCCCCGGACGGTCTGGATCAGTTTTTTTTCCTGGTCGTGTTCTAGTTTCAACCGCAGGTACCGGATGTAAACTTCGATAATATTCGACTCCCCGGCGAAATCTGCGCCCCACACGCCTAATAAAATTTGTTCGCGGCTGAGGGTCTGTTGGGGGTGTTCTAACAAAAAGCACAACAGGTCAAACTCTTTGGTGGTTAGGTCAATCCTCCGTTCGCCGCGTCCACATACGCGGGTCTGGAGGTTGAGCTGCACATCCATAAATTGCAGCAGTTGGGGATTGATGGCGCGGGGTCGTTGGAGTTGAGAGCGGATCTTGAGGAGTAATTCTGGTAAGTGGATGGGTAGGGTCACGAGGTCACTGGCCCCCGCGTCTAGAGCTTCTACTCGGCTTGCCACATTGTCTTGTTCAACGAGTAGGATGATGCCCAAGTCCTGGCCCTGGGTCCTGAGGTAACGACACAGGACCAACCCCGCCGTCCCACTCACCAACAGAAGGTCCGCCGGGTAGGTCGCAAGGGCCGCGAGACACTGCTGCTCATCTTGGGTATGGTGCAGCACAAACCCATGGGGAGAGAGTCCCTGCGTCAGAGCCGAGGCTAGGGCCAATTGGGTCATCAGCAATAGGCGGGTAGTCCGGGCTTGGGTAATCATAGGGCGACATGAACGCTCCATCGGATCATGGCCTATCTACTAGAGCGTGGACCTTTAAAGGAATGTAAAGAATTATCTGAGGCGGGCCAAGTCGCGCTCCACATCAAAGACCAAGGCTTCATTATTCGGTTCGGTGGCGCGGGCGCGTTGTAGATAGGTGCGGGCTTGGGCTTGCTCCCCGCGCTGGAGTAGAGCATTCCCCCAGCGTTGATAGCTCAGGGCAAGGAGGTGGCGGGCGGTCGGGTCGCCTGGGAACTGTTCAGCCAATTGCTCCGCTAAGAAGATGGCGCGGGTCAGTTGCCGCTTGAGGGCTTGGCGCACGGGTTGCAGTTCGGCGGTGGTCGGCTTGGCGGGTGGGGAGGTGGTCCGAAAAACAACGCTTGATTCGGTTGTTGTCGAAGGCGAGTCGGTTGTCGGCGGGGTTGAGCATTGAGCATCGTAAACCCGACGTTGCTCAGGATCGCTCAAGGTCTGGTAGGCGGCATTCAAGCGTTGGAATTGCGCGACGGAACCTGTCTCAGCGACATCGGGATGGTAGATGCGGGCTAGACGACGAAAGGCTTGTCTAATGTCTTCGGCTAAAGCGGTGCTGGGCAGTTCGAGGACTTGGTAATAGTCTTGGCTCATGGGTGTGGGATAGTGCTTTCTTTATTTTAACGGGCTCTTTTAAAGGATGCATCCCTAACCAATTGGATAGGTGGCCTTGTGTAGCTATAAAAGTTAGGGCGCAGTGCTAACATTATAAAGGTCATTAACCATTTGATTTAAAGTTTGATAAATCTGACGGATTTCCTGGATTCGGGTACGGATATCGGTTTTAAGACGGTCCCGCTCGGCAAAGATTTGGGTAATGTCACTATCAGTTTTGGGGATTTTCCCGATGGTGAGTAGGTCGGTCCAGTTTTGGCCTTTAAACTGGGGTAAGTAATGAAGCAAATATTGTAATACCAGCGCACTGTCAGAACGTAGGAGAGGGTTTTTGCCACAGTAAAGAGTGTCTGCTTTCAGCTTAAGATTATTGATGGGCAGCTTGCGGTCTAAGGGTTCTACGCGCTGTGGCTCGGCATTCAGAAAACTCCAACTTGGGTGATTAAGTTGTTGTAATATCTTAGGAAAAGCGGTTTCGATTCGGGGTTCCTTGTCGTCGTAGCTGAATTTGATGGTAAGCTGACAAGCATTTAAAATGCGTTATACTGGAATTATTCAATGTCCAAAAATGTTACAACCATGCTTAGTAAAAGCTTCCTTTCCTCAGAAGA
>NZ_JAAXLT010000156.1 GCF_013285555.1 Candidatus Cyanaurora vandensis
GCCACATCCAGCCCCCCGGCCCCAATCGCCAGCATCCCCAAGCCCCCCGCTGTGGGCGTATGGGAATCGGAGCCGAGTAGGGTCTTCCCCGGTTCGGCAAACCGCTCGCGGTGGACCTGATGACAAATACCGTTACCGGGCCGGGAGAAAATAATCCCATAAGCTGCCGCCATCGTCTGCAAATAGCGGTGGTCGTCGGCGTTCTCAAAGCCCGTCTGGAGCATATTGTGGTCAATATAGGAAACAGATACCTGGGTGCGGACGCGGGGGATCGCCAGGGCCTCAAACTGTAGACAGGCCATCGTCCCGGTAGCATCCTGGGTCAGGGTCTGGTCAATGCGAATACCAATCTCAGTCCCGGCGACTAAGTTACCACTCATCAGATGACTGGCAAGGATCTTATGCGTTACACTCTGGCCCATGGCCCCTCCTACCCAGAATTGACCCACACTTTACCATACATAACAAAACTCCCTCCAAAGAGAGAGTTTCGGTCGTCAACAAAAGCTTAGATTGCGCTGGGAGCAGCTACAGGACGGTTAATCGGGATTACCATCAACCGCTTGAGGGTGGGTTGGTCAGGCCGGCCTTCGATATTCACCACCGCGTAGGTCAGGGTACCGGAGGTGAAAATGTCACCGACATTAAGGGAAGTACTCCGCCGTAAGGTACCCAACAGGCGTTGGTGTGTATCCATCACCAGATATTCCATCGAAACCTCGTTATGGAAAGACTGAAAGCAACTTAAACACATCCCAACTCAGACCATGCAGCTAATGGTCACCCTAAGGTAGAAGCTGAGGACTGGAGCTAGACGAGATTGTGAGAAGTTGTGCAGGTGTTCACCCTTGTTATAGCATCCTCATCTTGGGAAATGGGCAAGTCTACTTATTTAGATAGATGGAAATTAGCCCCGTTAACCCTTACCAGGCTTGTATCGGGTCAATATCTACATGACAGAAAATTGAGTTATCAATCTTCATAAGTGCTTGTAATAGATGCTGCGGCTCAGCCATGAGCGGGAGTTTCCACAGGAGTTGCCAACGATAAGCCAGACGGACCTTGGGAATTAAGGCAGGGGCAGGACCGAGGATTTCTTGTTCGTGTTCCTGTAGATACCGGGCGACGGTCTGGGCGGCGATGAGGACGAGTTCCTCCACGGGACCCTGCCAACCGAGACGGACCAACCGACCAAAGGGCGGGAAGCCCTGGGCACGGCGGGCGATTAATTCCGGTTCAGCGAACTGAAGAAAGTCATGGGTCCGGGCGGCTTCCACCACGGCGTGGGTGGGGTTGTAGGTCTGGAGGATGACCCGGCCCGGTTGGTCGCCGCGTCCGCCGCGCCCCGCGACCTGAGTCAACAGTTGAAAAGCCCGCTCAGTACAACGAAAGTCCGGCATATTCAATAAACTATCGGCAGCTAAGATCCCGACGAGGGTGACGCGGGGTAGGTCTAGCCCCTTGGTGAGCATCTGGGTCCCAATCAATAAATCCGTTTCACCCCGTCCAAACTGGTCCAGGATTTCCCGGTGACTGCCCTTGCGTTGGGTGGTATCGCGGTCAAAGCGAGCCACGCGCAGTCCAGGAAACCGCTCTTGAACCGCTGTCTCGATGCGCTGGGTACCGGTGCCGAAAAATTTATAGTGCGTTGAACCACATTGGGGACAGGTCTGCTCGGGTTCTGGTCGGCGGTAGTGGCAGTGGTGGCAGCGCAGGAAGCGGTCACTGAGGTGATAGGTCAAGGAGACTGTGCAGTTGGGACAAGTCAGGACCTCACCACAACCCCGGCACAGGATAAAGGTATGGAAACCCCGGCGGTTGAGAAAGAGAATCCCCTGTTCCTTGCGCTCCATCATCTGCTGGATCTCCCGTTGCAGGGTCCGCGAGAGGGGTGAATAGTTGCCCTCAGCTAATTCCTCACGTAGGTCCACCAGCATGACCGTCGGCAGACCGGCCCCGCCCACCCGCACGGGCAACTGCGCCAGGGTATAGGTTCCGTCCGTGGCAGCTTGGTAACTTTCTAGGTCGGGGGTCGCTGAACCCAGCACCAGCGGACAGGACTCCGCGACACTCCGCCATTGCGCTACAGTCCGCGCATGATAACTAGGGGCGGGGCGGTCCTGTTTATAGGAAGCGTCATGTTCTTCATCGAGAATAATCAGCCCCAGTTTGGGTAAGGGCACAAACACCGCCGAGCGGGTACCAATCACGACTTGGGGACCGCCCGTGAGCATCTGCCGCCAACAGTCATAGCGTTCGCCCTGGGAGAGTGCCGAGTGGTAGACCCAGACTTGACCGGGGAACCGCCGTTGGAAGCGTTCGGTCAACTGGGGGGTAAGCCCAATCTCCGGGACCAGGACCAAAGCGGATTTCCCGGCAGTCAGCAGGGGTTGGATAGCCTGGAGGTAGACTTCGGTTTTGCCAGAGCCAGTGACCCCCCACAACAGGAGTGTTTCGCCAGCACTGAGGGCTTGAATTTGACCCAGGGCTTGGGCTTGGTCCGGGGTGAGGAGTTTGGGCTGGTCCGGGGGGAGAGCGGACTCTTGACCACGCAACACTTCACGCTGATGCACCGCCAACCAACCGTTGGCTTGGAGTCGTTGGACCGTGGCACGAGTGGTCTGGGTCTTATTCAAAAAGTCCGCCAGGGTTACTTCTGACCCTAGATGTTGGAGGCTCTGGAGGAGGCTCTGTTGACGGGGAGTCGCGC
>NZ_JAAXLT010000018.1 GCF_013285555.1 Candidatus Cyanaurora vandensis
AACCCCTCCCCCGTACCCTGTCGGGCACAGGCGAGCAGGGTAGGGGAGCAAGAATAAGTTCTTTTCTGCCTTGGTCCCCCGTTTACCTGTGCCCGTCAGAGTACGGGGCGGAGGGGCGGCTGTTAGCGAGCTACTGAGATTTTATAATTCAACCCGGATTGCTATAGGCACTTGATGGGGTGACAAGATGTCTAGGATGCTTGCTCCAAGTGGTCTATAGCCCTGAGAGCTTGTTGAAGATACCGACTGCCTCGGGGTACCAGACGCACGATTTCTCTAGCAATATCTAGCAAAAGATATTGATTTCCTATCCAAACCTGTGGCTGCATTCCTACCTTGAAGGTGCTGTTTCGACGGGCTTGTTGTCCAGACTCTTTGGGACGACAGAGGTATTTTTGTAACCCTCCATCTTTGACTAGCAATAGTGATGTTCCCGGCTTGATACCTAATTTATCAAGCTTGCCTACGATACATTTACCTTAGGTTTGGCGAGTATGGAACTTAGGGAAATTTGGTACGCTAGTTGCAATCTTTGTTAGTAGTGGACAGGTTATCAGTAAAAAGCCTCCTCTAGTAGGCTTTAAGGCTGCCACGGGAGCAACGGGGTGTCAGGAGTTGAAGGTACTATCTTCTCGTAGGTTGCCTAACCGGGCATTAACCAAGGAGAAGATAAATAGCAAGATAAAGAGGATGACCCCTACGGCACAGGCATAGCCCAATTCCAGGTTTGTGAAAGCTTTTTCGTAGAGGTAATAAACGATTGTTTTAGAACTATTGATGGGACCGCCACGGGTCATTACATATACCTCCTCGAAGACCTTCATCGCCGAGATTGCCGATAGAACCGCCACCAACAAGATGTAGGGACGCATCAGGGGGACGGTGATATGCCAGTGTTTACGCCAGCCGACGGCTCCATCCAGGGCAGCGGCCTCATAGAGTTGGGCGGGGATGCTCTGGAGACCGGCTAGATAGATGACCATGTAATACCCCAGGCCTTTCCAGATCGTGACTAGCATCACCGCAAACAAAGAACCCTCCCCGGTTAGCCAGGGGACCGCCTCTAGGTTGAAGACCGCCCGCAGTAAGCCATTGATCAACCCACTCTCGCCATAGACCCACTTCCAAGTCACCCCTGCTACCACCATTGGGATAATCACCGGGATGTAGTAGAGGACCCGGAACCCTCCCACCCCCGGAACCGCCCGGTTGAGCAGGACTGCGAGGACTAGGGGCAGGGTGACTAGAACCGGGACGACCCCGACCAGATAAAGCAGGGTGTTCCCCAGAACTTTCGCAAAGAGCGGGTCCATCCAGAGCCTGCTGAAATTAGCCCCCCCGATCCACTGGGGCGGATTCAGGATGTCGTAGCGGGTGAAGCTCAGGTAAAACGCCTGGAGGACCGGGAAAAAGGTCACGATGCCAAAGATGACCAAGGCGGGCGCGAGAAAACCATAGGCTTTGAGGGTGAGGAGTTTCACACCAGGTCCCAGCGGGTAGTGGCATCGCGGAGAGCTTGGGCGGTGGATTTCTTGGCGAGCATGGCCCCTTGCAATTCCTCATAGAGGATTTGTTGTAACTGATCCAAGTTCGTAAAAGGCGGGATGAGGACAGCGGCGGTGGCGAGTTGTTGGGCACTGACCCGGCGACCCTCGGTGGCAGCATCCCCCGCCATGGTGAAAAACGAGTCCTGGGCGGCTTGGCGGGTGGAAGGGAGGAGGTTCCCGGCCTTAGCGAGAGCGAGTTGGTTGGTGTCGTTGGTAATGAAAAGGGCGAGTTGGACGGCGAGTTCAGGGCGAGTCGTCGCCTTCGGGATGACTAAATTCATGGCGGCGGCATTGGTTTTCTTGAGCACCCCGGTGATTTGGGGGGCAACGCCCGTGATTTGGGCTAAGGCCGGGGCGTTCTTCTGGATGCCTTGCAGGAACTGCGGTCCCGTCAGGAGTAGAGCCGTCTCTCCGGCTTGGTAGAGTTCGACGGCTTTGCGGTGGCCCTCAGTCAGGCTCTCGCGGGGGATGAGTTGGGCTTGGTAGAGGTCTACCCAATACTGAGCGGCAGCACGTCCGGCGGGACTGTTGAAGCTCGCCTTCCCCTCAGGACTCACCAGGGTCGCCCCCATTTTGACAAAGGACTCCAGCACTTGGGCGGTATCAAAAGTCGGCAAGAAGGCATATTTACCCGTGCGCCGGATGGCTTGGGCCTGGGTCTGGAGGTCACGGTAGGTGCGTGGAGCGGTGGTAAGGCTAGCTTTTTTGAGGAGG
This sequence comes from Candidatus Cyanaurora vandensis, assembly GCF_013285555.1. Lineage (GTDB taxonomy): Bacteria > Cyanobacteriota > Cyanobacteriia > Gloeobacterales > Anthocerotibacteraceae > Cyanaurora > Cyanaurora vandensis. The sequence goes on from NZ_JAAXLT010000018.1 coordinate 2,262, forward strand.
TCTTTGTTATAAATTGTCACCTGGGTCGAGACGTACCAGGGCACGCCAAAGGTGATCCCGCCCAGACGGTTGGCTTGCCACAGACTCGGGAAGTAGCGGGCCTGGGCCTCGGGAGCGACCGCTTCATCCAGGGGTAAGAGGGCCTGTCGTTGGGCCAATTTGACCGCGAACTGGGGGTTGAGGTTGACTACATCCGGGGCGGTCCCAGCGGCGGTGGCGGCAAGAATTTTACTCTCCATATCCGCCCAGGGCACGTCCACCCAACTAATGGCTCCAGCACTGGGATTTTCGCGGGTGAATTGGGCTAGGGTCTTTTCGAGTAGGGCGGTGTGGTCTGGTTTGAGTTGCATTGTCCAAAACTCCAAGGGCCGGGCGGCTTGCTCCTTCGCACACCCTGCCAACACCAACGCGCCCCCCATCACCATTTGCCGTCGCCGCATACCTTTACCACTGACCGGATGACTACAATAATACGGGCTGTTTGCCCTACGCTTGACGCTTTAGCCGGAGGGGAAAAACCATTAGGATAAGTTTGTTTTGGAACTTTCAATGCTAAACAATATCGCCTGCAACGCTTACGGGTGCTGCCTTGTACAGGTCAATTAGCCCCAATGGGATATGCCTTAAGACAGTAAAGGCAAGGCTCGTACAGTCGTCGCGGTAATTAGACGACCCAGCCCCCGGCCCAACGTACCCAAGTGCCGTTCCGCCAGAAACCTAGCTCGCCCCGCATAAATCGCCCAACGCAATTTGAATTGAGAATGATCCGCCCGATAGGTGACGACATTGTGCCCCGCCCGTTTCCATTCCTGACGGTCCTCCGGCAAGAGCCGACCCTCCGCCACCACCCGGTCAAAAAGCTTTGTCCCCGGTAAAGGATAGGTGATGGTGAAACTCAGATAATCCAAGGGCAACGTCGCAATCAAGTCCAAGGTCGCCAAAATATCCGCCGTCGTCTCCCCCGGATAACCCACTTGAAAAAATGCCGCCGCCCGAATCCCGGTCTCATTGGCATCCTGCAAGGCTTGGTGGACCACTTCCGGGGTGAAGCGTTTACCCATCTGTTTGAGGACCCGGGGACTGCCGGACTCGATACCAAAGAAGATTCGCTGACAACCCGCCGCCGCCATCCGGTCAAACACCTTACGGTTCACATCCACCCGCCCCAGACAGTCCCACTTAAATTTCAGGCCCCGCCGCTGGATCTCCTCACAAATCTTCAAAGCCCGCTGCCAGTTGAGCATAAAAATATCATCTGCAAACCAGATATGAGAATAACCATCCGCCAAGGCCCGTTCCACATCCGCCAACACCTGCTCCACACTGTGTTCGCGGTAGGTATAGCCAAAAATCGGTTGGTCACAGTATTCACAACCGTAGGGACAGCCCCGCGCCGTAAATACTGGGGTTTGCGTGAAGCCAAACTTCTGTTGCCAATATTGCTGGTAATGAGCATGGTCATAGATATCGCGGGCGGGCATCGGCAGTTGGGTCAAGATTTCTTTCGGGATTAAGGGCGATTTCTGGTTGCCCACCAGTACCCCATCGGGACCCTTAGTACACAGGCCCTCTAGGTGGGTGTAATCACGTTGATTGACTAGACAATCCATCAAGTCCACCCACAGCAACTCCCCCTCTCCCCGCATCGCCCCATCGAAATCATGGAGGAAAGCCTTGGGGTTCCCCGAGGGCATTGGTCCCCCCGCCAGTAATAAAGTTTTGGGCAACAACTCGCGGAGCCGTTTCGCCATCGCCAGGGCATCATCCTGGAGCGTCACCATACAATAGACCCCAACCACTAGGGGATTTTCGCGGACGGCCTCCGCCACCGCCCAATCCAGCCCCCGGAAGGTACAGTCCAAGAACCGGACACTGTAACCCTTCTCGCGCAGATAGGCGGTGATATGCCCCTGACCGAGGGGCGGGAATAACCACAGTTTACGCCGGGGAGATTCGCGATAAACAAAAGGATAAATCAATACTACATCCGCCACGGTCAGCCCCAAAACTGTACCCACCATACCCTTAAACCCTAAAATCCCCCGACTGCCCACCCTGTTTCTCAACTAAGTGAATATCAAGTAGGCGCATCCCTTTATCTAGAGCTTTCGCCATGTCATAGAGGGTCAACAGGCCCACACTCACTGCTGTCAAACTCTCCATCTCCACGCCGGTCTGACCCGTGGTCTTGACGGTTACTTCCAGTTGAAACCCCGGCAAATCGGGACTCGGCGTAATCGTACAGGTGATCCCGCCCAAGGGTAAAGGATGACAAAGCGGGATCAAGTCCGGGGTCCGTTTCGCCGCCATGATTGCCGCGAGTCGCGCCACGCCCAAGACATCGCCCTTGGGAGCATTCCCCGCTAAGACTGCTTGATAGGCCGCTGCACTCATCTGGATACAACCCGTGGCGGTCGCAGTACGGGCGGTGCTGGGTTTAGCGGTGACATCCACCATCTGTGCTTCGCCTTGAGCGTCCAAATGCGAGAGATTCATTCCATACCCCACTGTGGACCGGGTGTAACCCAGACTTCGCCGTAGAAGTCCGGTTGCTCTAGCGTAACTAAGGCGCGGGCACACAAAAAAAGTAAGGCAATAAAGGTCCCTAGCTGGTCCCCGCTCTCCTGAGCCAAAACCGTAAAACTCACGCCCTCCGCCTGCTTGAAATGGGGGGTGAGGGTCAGCCGGACACTCTGGATTAAGTCCTCCAAGTTCTCTTGGTGGGCCAGTTGTTTGACTTGCTCCAAAGAGCGTGGGGACGGTGCAATCCGGCGCGTAGACAGAATAGGGATTTGTTCTTCTAGACTCTCGGCTTCTTTGAGGTGGGCCAAGAGGTCCGCCAGGGTCAGGGGGCGTTGGGGTAAAGTCTGGGGAGCGGCAAGCCGACGCTTAATGATCTGCTCTAAGGGCATCGGGAAAGGAATAATATTGGCGGGTTCCTCCAGGATGGCCTCTTCAATCGGGTCCGGCGGGAAGGTCCGCAACTCTAACGCTTCGGCCTTGAGGTGAATCAACAGGGCGGCGTAAAAAAGAGCTTGTCCGGTTAGGGCTAGGTCCTGGTTGATGAGTTCGCCCAAGGAGGCTAGGAAGCGGTCGGTCAACTGGACCACATCAACATCCCAGGGGTCTACCTCTCCCCGCTGGGCCAACGCCAAAATTAACCCCAGCGCGTCTTGAGCCACCCTGACTTCCTTGAATCGTCCTCATAATACCAAAGCTAGCCACTCCTCCTGCTCCACTCAGGCTAGGCGTGATGTTGGCTGAGCTTGAGGATTGCGTTGGAGATAGTGGTTGGCATTGCCTTCAACAGCCTGTGAGGGTAGGAACCTTAGGTTCCACCCTCACGCTCACGCCGACCCATGGGGGGCCGCGCACGGCCTTTTTCTATCTTTGTCCCCCATTTATGGGGCGGAGGGGCCTTCTTACATGCATGGTATATTCCGAGTTGTTCCCCAGGAGATTGCTCATGCTGCGTTTAGTAACCAGAGTTTTTAGTTTGGGTTTGAGTGCTTTACTTGCGGGACAGGCCGGGGCACAGGCGTTTACGGACCTCTATGTGTTTGGCGATAGTCTGTCGGATATTGGGCGGGTTAAGCAGTTTACCGAGGGTGTGATCCCGCCGCCTTTGCTCTACTACCGGGGCCGCTTCTCCAATGGTCCGATCTGGGTTGACAAGCTTGCCCTCGGCCTTGGAGTTCCTCTGAGCTTGGACCAAGATTATGCCTGGGGCGGGGCTGAATCGGGTACGGGCCACTCCATCGCTGACCGTCTGCCGGGCGTGCGTGACCAACTCCGTAGCTATCTCAGCACCAACCCCACGGTTCAGCCCACCGCACTCTACATCGTCTGGGCCGGGGGTAATGATTACCTGGATGGACAAACCGATAGCGATATTCCCGTCCAAAACCTCGTGGACACTTTGAATGACCTCCTGGCACGGGGAGCGCGGGGCTTTTTGGTCCCTAACCTGCCAGACCTAGGCGCGATTCCTGAGACTAACACCACCGCCCAAGCTCCGGCCCTATCCGCGCTCACTATTGAACACAACACTAAGTTACAAACCGCAATTCAACAACTACAACTGGCCTATCCGAGTGCCCGGATTGACCTCTTGGATGTGTATTCCTTCTTTATGGCAGTGCGGACCAATCCTCAAGCCTACGGGTTCACCAATGTCACTCAAGCTTGTCTAGACCGGGCGGTGGCCTGTACCACCAACGCCTCGAACTTCCTGTTTTACGACACCTACCACCCGACCACCCAGGGCCATAAGTTCTTAGCGGACTATGCCGCTGAGTTATATGGGCTAGCTCCTTAAGTTCGAGGGTGTGCCCTCTACGCCATTACCGCTGATGACGAGTGCTACGCTAAAAAAGACCTCAAAAACCTCATCCTGTGATTTATCAAGAGTGTATCGTCGTTGATCCGCGTATTCGCAGTGGAAAACCTAGTATTTGTGGCACCCGTATTACCGTCACGGATGTTTTTGATTATCTTGGCGGCGGCATGACCATTGCTGATGTGTTAGACGATTTTCCAGACCTAGCCCTTGCTGATCTTTAAACTTGTTTTGCCTTTGTTGCTGACCGCGATCGCTGTCTAGCTACCTTTCACTATTAGACTAGGACTATCAACGTCCACTCGATCAGGAACTTGACGATGGCACAGATTATCTACAAGGTCGAAGCATTTTGGGATGCAGAAGCCACCGTCTGGGTCGCCACTAGCGAAGATGTGCCGGGATTAGTAACTGAAGCTGGAACGATTGAGACTTTAATGCAGAAGCTTCAATGCATAATACCGGAACTTGTCTTGCTCAATCGGGTTGTGACGCCTGAAAGTGGTTCAATCACATTTCAACTGACGAGTCACCGCCAAGAAGTGGTTGAGGTAGCTCCCTAGATGAGTGGATCGTTTACTCCCCAGCTAAAGAAGTTATTAGTGGCGGCAGGTTGCTACTTTGAACGGCAGGGTAAAGGCGACCATGAAATCTGGTACAGTCCCATTACAGAGCAGCGATTTGTGGTAGATAGCTCAATCAAATCACGGCACACTGCCAATGCTGTTTTGAAGCAAGCAGGACTGTGTAAAGCTTTCTGAGAAGCTTAGCATCTCCTCTGTATTCCATCCCTACGCAGCGGATAGGCAAAAAAACAGTTAGATGACTCTGATTGCTACACGACCGGATAGTTGAGTAGTCTCAGTCGTAGGATAGAATCCCCCGGTTTGTGCCTTTCCTAGACTGGGAAATGGTAGTACATCCGCGAGGTCTGTTCATGGTGCAGAGTATCGAGTCCAGCAAGAAGATTTACACCGGACAGGTGGAACAGGCGGTAACCGGCGTTTTCAAAACCCAGCAAGAAGTGGATGCCGTGGTCCGGCGGCTCTTGGATATCGGGGTGACGCGCGAAGATATCTCGATTGTGGGCCGCAATTTTGAGAGTAATTCACGGGTGGCGGGCTTCTTGACCCGTGGCGATGTAATCCGGGGCGGGCTGGTCAATGGTGCCCTTTACGGAGCTTTCTTTGGTTCGGTGCTGTCGCTGTTGACCGGCATTGGCGTGTTGTTTATTCCCTTTGTGGGTCCAGTGGTGGCAGCGGGTCCTTTGGGGGCAGCTTTGTTGGGGGCGGCGAGTGGAGCTTTGGCGGGTTCGCTCGGCTCGGGCTTGGCCTCGGTCTTTATCTCCATGGGGATGCCTGAGGAAAAAGTGAGTATTTACCAGACCCGGATGCAGGCCGGTGAATTCGTTGTGGTCGCTGAAGGCTTGACCGCCCAAATTCCCCAGATTGAGACGGTGATGGCTGAGGGCGGCGGCGAGGAAATAATGGTGATGAACCAGACGTTACCCCGCGAGAAGCCGGGGGCTTTTGACGGTCCCGAGGACTTGGCTCCTCAGGTCCGTGAACACCTCTCCCCCCAAGCCCAGACTACCTACATCAACCGCTATAACGAGGAACTGACAGCGGGTGGGGATGATGCCAAGGCGGATATGGCAGCTTGGGAAACCGTGCGCCAGACCTATCGTGAGAACGCCAACGGGGTCTGGGCCTAGAGCCAAGGTTGTAGTAAGTCCATGATCTCAGGTGCCGGATGAACGCCCGTGAGTCGCTCCACGGGCTTACCATCCTTGAAGATCATCAGGGTGGGTAACTCGCGGATCTGCCATTCAGTCGCAACCTGGGGATTTTTGTCGGTGTTGATCTTGACCACTAATACTTGGTCCTTGAGCGTGACCCCGACGTTTTGCAGGATGGGTGACATCATCTGACAGGGTCCGCACCAGGGCGCGTAGAAGTCCACCAGGATGGGCAGGTCCGTACTTTCGATCATCTCAGCGAAGGATTTGTACTGCTTCTTGACTGACATCATGGGGTCCGGCTGGTCTTTCTTATTTTAGCTACCGCCCATGGTGCTGGGGTCTTACCCACAGCTTGTTGAGGCTGTACCAAAACTGCTTCAAAGGAAGAGAGCCAGGAGTCTGGGTTCTAGATCACACCTAGCCTCTGTTTACAGTCACGGCATCACCGGAGCAAGCCAGCGAAACTATGGGTGTTGCACCGAGCCCCCCTATGTTTGCCACCCTCGCCCAGAAACTTAACCCCGCTGCTTGGTTGGTACCCACCACCTGCCTAGCCTGTGGACGCAAAGCCAAGCAGAGCGTCTGCACCAACTGTCACCAGGGTCTTGTGCAGGAACAACGGACCCAAGCCGTGATCGTCGGGCAGGGGGGCGTCAAGGTGTGGGCATGGGGAACCTACCGGGGAGCTTTAGAGCGGGCTTTGCATCAACTCAAGTACAGCGGGGCTTACGGCTGGGGGCGGGTGATGGGTGAGATGATGGCCCAGGCTTGGCTAAAACAGGGTCAAGACCAGACCCCCTGGCAGGTCGTTGCAGTCCCCCTCTCTCAAGAACGTTGGCAGACCCGGGGCTACAACCAAGCCGAAGAAATCAGTTACACCTTTGCCCGTTGGACAGGACTGAGGCACCATCCCGAGTGGCTGACCCGGACCCGAGCGACCCAAGCCCAATTCAGTCTCGGGGCTGAGGAACGGGCCGCGAATCTCAAAGGTGCGTTTGCCGCCAGTATCGCTGTAAAGGGGAAGTGCATTCTATTAGTTGACGATATTTATACGACGGGGACTACGGTGGCTGAGGCTGTAGCGGCTCTCAAAGCTGCCGGGGCCGTCCGGGTCATGGCTGTCGTGGTTGCCCGTCCCGTATTTCGCCAAAAAGCTTAGACATTGAGCAAAAATTCAATGGTCAGAGCGTCAGCAATGGGTATTTGGGGAAACGCTTCGGTGGCTGTCAGGATTACCGGAAAGTTCTGCCGGACCTCGTGGAGCGGAGAAACCGCTTAGTTTAATCCAGTCCGGGCGGTGGTGAGTCGGTCGAGGGCAGGAGTTTGGTCGGTAAAGAAATACTTGACGGGGACTACAGCAGTATCGGTACAACCCAACTGGCGCAACTTCTGGATGGCGGGGTACAACTGTCGCTCAGTCACGACGAGAGAGACTTGATGACCCTGGTGTTGGACGCTCATGCTTAGGGGGATGAGCGGCGCAACATCTACAGTTCCTGGCGTTTGGGCAGTTAAAAAGAGGTAGGACCCGGCTCGTAAATAGGCTTCGAGGCGGTCTAGAAGTTGGGCGACTTGGGGGAGTTTACTGGTTGCCACATCCCGATGAGCCACTAAACAGGCTTGAGAAGAGAAGATGGGCGGATGAATGGGGCGGAGACCATTGGCGCGGAGGGTATTGCCCGTGGTGACCGTATCGGCAATCAAGTCGGCATCCCCGAGTTTGGGCGCGACCTCCGTAGCTCCATCCGAGGGAACCAATAGGAAATGGTTCAAGCCCTGCTGCTCTAAAAATTCGCTGGTGAGATGGCTGAACTTGGTGGCAATCCTGAGCGGTCGGCCCTGTTTGCGCCAACGCAGGCTGAGGTCTACGAGGTCTTGGACGTGGCTCACATCAATCCAGTCCTGGGGCACCGCGAGGACTAGTTCTGCCCGTCCGAAACCCAGGTTCTCAATTAGGACGACGAGGTTTTTGAGTTGATGGCCCCGTTCAGCAACGAGGTCTAGGCCAGTGATGCCCAAGTCCACCGTGGCTTCTTCAACTTTAAGCGGGATCTCTGTGGGGCGTTGGTACAAGACGCGGGTATTGGCGAGGTGCGGGATTGTGGCTTCATAACTGCGTTCGCTGGTATTACCCACACTGAGGCCACAGTTCTTAAAAAGAGCCAGGGTGCTTTCGTAGAGGGTGCCTTTACTGGGCAGGGCGAGGGTGAGGGTCATGGTAAGTAGGTAGTGAGTCCGGCAATAGGTAAGGTTTGACCGTCCGGGAGGATAGCCTGGTTGCCCTGGATGACGATCCGGTCGGGAGCGGAGTGGTCCGGTTGGACAAGGACAGTCCGGCCTTGGGCACGGAGACGATGGGCGATCTGGACGGCTGACCCATAATCGGTGGGGGTGGCGGGGCAGAGGACCACTTGCACAAAACCGGGTAACTGCCAGGATGTCGGGGGGAGGGCGAGCGCGTCCGTGATGTGTTCGAGGTGGTAGGAGAAACCCACGGTCGGACAATCGGTGAGGCTGCCCAGGCTACGGAGCAAGCCATCGTAACGCCCACCGCCGCAGAGAGTCACGCCCCGGTGCCGGATCTCGAAGATCAGCCCACTGTAGTAATGTAGCGTCCGCCCAAAACTAAAATCTAGGACTGGTGCTGGGAGCGTAGTTTGGGCTAAATAACCGAGCAAGTCCGTCAGCGATCGGTGATAGCTGGGGACGAGCCCGTGGTGCGCCAGGAATTGGGCCAGGGCCGGGAGGGTGGTCTGGGCGGGACCTTTCACCAGCGCAAGCTCCTGAGCGGCAGTGATAAATTTACGGACTCCCGCCTGTTGGGTGGCGCGGTCTAATTTCGTCACCAACCGCTCGACGACTTCTGCCATATCGCGGGTCGGTCCCTGGTCCGTCGTCATCTGGAGCATTTCGAGTAAGCCGGTCAGGAGAACTTGGCTCTGGTGGCGGCCCAATCCGGCAAGGACTTGAGCCAGTTGTTGTTGAGTTTCGGGGAGGGGTTCAGTGGGCGTGAGCAGACCCAATTCATCTAGCCGTTGTGCCAGATGCCCGACCGTGGGGAGTTCCTGGCCCAAGTTGCTGTAGCTTGCAATCACAAAATCCCGATACCGCTCCTCCTCAATCCAGTCCTCGACCATACCGATGACCACCCCCATGTGACTGAGGACCAGTTCTAGGTCAGTCAAGCCCAACCGCTGTAGCCCCGTGAAGGCCATCTCGATACATTCAGCCTCCGCCAGTTCTCCGGTCAAGCCAATTAGTTCGACACCGAGTTGGGTGGTCTGGTGGGGCTGCTGGTTCTGACGAAAGACGGGTCCCTGGTAATGCAACCTCAGCGGTAGGGCTGTGTCTGCGAGTTGGGGCAAGAGGGCACGCACGACAGAGGCGGTGATCTCCGGGCGGAGACAGAGTTCTGCCCCCGTCTGGTCCTGGAAACGGTAGAGCCAACGCCGGATGCCCTGTCCGGTTTTGCGGAGGTGCAGGTCCACATTCTCGATAATCGGTAACTCGATGCCCTGGTAGCCGTAGCCCTCGAAGTGCTGGGCCAACTGCCCACTCACCTTTTGGCGTAAATAATAGGCTCCTGGTAAATGATCCACAGTGGTCCCCGATGTCTTTCGTCATCCTATCGCGGAGTTATCCACGCTGACCCAACTGTTGACTCAACAACAATCCCCCCAAAGCCGTGAGGGTCAACAAAAGAGCTAATCCCAGCGCGAGGCTTTCCTCCCCGGTCTGGGTTGCCTGATAAATCGCCAAGGGCATAGTCTGAGTCTTGCCTGGAATATTCCCCGCCAGCATCAAAGTCGCCCCGAACTCCCCCAAGGCACGGGCAAAACTGAGGACCACCCCGGCAGCAATCCCCTTCCAAGCCAAGGGTAGCGTCACCCTAAAAAAAGTCTGAAACCGAGACTGACCCAGGGTGTAGGCGACGTTTTCATAGGTCCGGTCCACACTCTCCAGAGCTGCACGAGTGGTCTTGACCATCAGTGGCAAGGCCATTACCACCGCTGCAATCACCGCCGCCCAAACCGTAAAAAGCGGAGTCCAACCTGTCAAAGCATAGACCCAGCCCCGCTTACCCAGCCCGCCCAACAGATAAAACCCAACCACTGTCGGCGGCAATATTAGGGGCAGGGTACAGAGCGCGTCCACCAATTCCTTCCCCCAAAACTCATAACGGGCCAAGAGGTACCCCACCGCCCCGCCCACTACCGCCACAATCCCCGTCGCCACCACCGCCACAAACAGGGACAACTGCAACGAGAACCAAGGGTCCGTCACGGCGCAAGGAATCCCTGGTCCCGCAGCACCCGCTGACCCGGCTTACTCAGCACATAAGCCACGAAAGCCTGAGCGAGTTGAGGTTGTTTCGCATCCTTCACGACAGCGATGGGATAGATAATCGGTTCCCCGCCCGTCACGACTATACTCACCGTCACTTTGTCCGTCGTCTGGCTATCAGTTTGATAAACTAACCCGGCATCCACATCCCCACCCGCAACATAAGCCAGGACCTGCCGCACATTCTCGCCGTAGACCAGCTTCTGCTTCGCCACAAGTGTTAAATAAATTCCGGCTTGTTGGAGCGCGGCGGCGGCGTACTGGCCTACGGGTACAGTTTTGGGATTACCCATTGCTAACCGCGTTACTTTCGTCAAGTCTTGGAGTTTGGTGATTGGTTTTTGACCACGGAGCACGACCACAACCAACTGGTTACGGGCAAAGGGCTGGGCGGAAATAACTAAACTCCCCAAGTCCCGCACCTGTTTCATTCCCGCACTGGCAAACACATCTACCGGGGCACCACGGGCAATCTGTTGGGACAACTCCCCAGACGCACCTAGATTGAGGACCACTTTTGTCCCCGGTTGCAACTGTTCAAACTGACGGGCAAGCTGGGTAAACGCTTCCTTGAGACTGACTGCCGCTGAGACGGTAATTTCTTCAGCCTGAGCCACGGGCGCGAATAACCCGAGGACCACCAGCCAGCCAAACACTCGGCGCATCATATTTATTGGGTCACGGTGAATTGAGCCTTGTACTTATCGAATTGTTTCTGGCTCATCACTTTTTTAGTCACGAGTTCTGTGGGTGCGGTGTAGGGCCGACCAGCCATAATCTTGTCCGCCGTGGCCTTGCCGATGCCCTTGACTTGTTGGAGTTCCGTAGCAGTCGCCCGGTTGAGGTCCACGACGACCGTACTGGATTTGACCGTCTTGGGCGCATCGGGCTTGAGGGGGGCGGAGCGAGCAGGCGTAGGAATGGGCGGGCTGGACTCGCGGGCGGGTTCAGGCTGAGGCGGGCGTTGACCGGGAG
>NZ_JAAXLT010000157.1 GCF_013285555.1 Candidatus Cyanaurora vandensis
CGGCGGGGTCTGGACTCGCATCAAGGTCATCAAACCCCCTTCACCCCGGCCTTTTATCCTTTCGCCGGAACCCTTTGTCTTCAATGGCTACTCCTTTATTTTCACGATGGTGGGTCTGGAGACGATGACCTCGGATCGTTCGGAGACCGATGTCTGGATCGCACCGATTGACCCGACTGTGAACTTCTATCGGCAAGTCAGTAGCCCCGAGCCGATGGTCCGTATGGACCCTGAGGTTTTCATTACTGACCAAGGTCCGTTCATCTATTACAGTCAGCCCCAAGGCCGTTTCCGCATCATCCACCGCTGTGCCACCGGGCTGGGTCCCCGGCGCAATTAGCCCCCAGAAGGAAGTCAAGTCCCCCTACCGCTTGCATAATTAGGACTGTTGTTAGGAAGCCACCCATGAGTGATCTAGGGTTGACCCATGTGGCCTTGCCCGTCCGTGACCTAGATAGCAGTCTTGATTTCTATGGGCGGTATGCAGGGATGAAAGTCGTCCACCGCCGCCAAGATGACGAGGGTGAAGTGGCCTGGATTACGGACCAGACTAGGCCCTTTGTAATTGTGCTGATCAAAAAAGCCCAAGTCACGCATCCGCTCTTACCCTCAGCCCATCTGGGGGTCGCCTGTGCCACCCGTGAAGAGGTAGACCGCCTCTGTGCCCAAGCCCGGGCCGAGGGTTGTCTACGCGATGGTCCCGCTGATGCTGGAGCACCCATCGGCTATTGGGCCTTCCTCGCCGATCCCGATGGACACACGCTCGAACTCTCCTACGGGCAGGAAGTGACTTTTACGGTGGAGCAGGCAGGGTAGGGGACAGAAACTCGCTCAGCATTGTTGCGTACAATAGAAATATTCTGGCTTGACCTACCGCACCGATGGCTTACCGCGACTATTACCGCATCCTGGACGTATCACAGACAGCAAACGAACAGGAAATCAAGACAGCCTACCGCAAACTCGCCCGCCAACTCCATCCAGACCTCAATCCTGGCAACAAAAAGGCTGAAGAACGCTTCAAAGAGGTCAATGAAGCCTATGAGATCCTGTCGGATGCCGACAAACGTCGTCAATATGACCTCTACGGTCGTTGGCAACAGCAGAGCGGCGGGCGTACCGCCAGCCCACCCGCGCCCGGTGGTTTTGGGGGCGGGATGCCGGGGGCTGAGGACTTTAACTTCTCTAATTTCGGTAACTTTGAGGAGTTTATTGATTTTTTGTTGGGCAATCGACGCGAGGGTAGCGGGAGCAATCGCCCTACACCCAACCGGGGTGAAAGCGTGGAAATGAGTGCGGAGTTGACCCTGGAGGAGGCTTTCCAAGGAACCCATAAACGGTACCGGACCAGTGCCGGGAAGGTGATTGAGGTCAATTTCCCGGCGGGAGTACAGGCGGGTTCTAAAATCCGTGTGAGCGGTGAAGGCCGTGAAGGGGCAGGCGGGGCAGCGGGGGATTTACTCTTGACGGTGAAACTGGCGGCCCATCCTTTTTATACGGTGGAGGGCGATGACCTGTTGCTGGAACTTCCCCTCACCCCGGCTGAGGCAGTCTTGGGTGCCCAGGTGGAGGTGCCGACCCTAGAGGGTAAAGTCCGGCTCAATATTCCCAAAGGGACCACAAGCGGACGGACCCTCCGGTTAACGGGCAAGGGCCTCAAACGGCTCAAGGGCACAGGCCGGGGCGACCAACTAGTGAAAGTCCACATCGAAGTCCCCGCCCGTCCCAGCGACAGCGAACGAGAACTCTACGAGAAGCTCGCCAAAGTCGAATCCCCGGCCTCCATCCGCAGTAGTTTTGTTTGATATTCTGTGTGAACTGGACCTTACCTTGAGGACTGCCATGCCGCCCCGTCTCTCTAGTCCACCGGACCCGAACAACCCCGAATACCAGCTACTCCGCGACCGGATTAACTACGCGGTCCATGTCGCACTATTCCTCTGTGTAAATATGGTGCTGCTATTTCTGGAACAGTTCTGGCGGGTGCAGTGGCCCTGGCGGGGTTGGTTAACTCTGGTCTGGGCCATAGGGTTGGTCGCCCATACGGTTTGGGTGTTCTGGCTGACGAAATACGAGGGGACTTGACGGCGGGGCAATTCAGTCACCACAACTTAGGCTATGTCAACGGGGCTCAAGGCAGTCTCTTTGTTGTCGCTGATGGGGTGGGCGAATTTAGTAAAATTCATCGGCTAAGGGAACCGGGTAAACTACTCACCCGCACATGTGGAGAGCTTTAGTTGCACGTGGGGCCGTGCGGGTCGGCGGGAGCGCGAGGTCGGAACCTTAGGTTTCTGTCCTCGTGGGCTGTTGGGGATATTGGGGTCTAGGTATTTGGGCCGGGCTAGCCGTTATTTCACCCAGGTCTCCTTCAGCCAAGACGTGTAGACCGCCCGTTGTTGAGGCGTAACTTGGGGGCGGCGGACGAGTTTGTAGAGGTCGTTGGGTTGGCTACCGAGGGTGATGGGGAGGACCTGGAGTTGTTGGTTGCGGACGATGGTGAGTTGGATTACGGTGCTAGGAGAGTACGGGTTGAGGCGTTGCTGGTAATTCGCTGCGTCCACTTTGAAACTATCTAGGGCCAGCAATTCATCCCCAACATTCAGACCAGCTTGAGCAGCCGGCGTATTACTCAAAACACGGGTGACGAGCGCAGGTCCGGTTTTATTCCCAACTTCGAGACCGAGGTAAGCACGCGGAGTGGTACGGTCATCCTCACCCTTACTGAGTTCAGTTTTGAGAGCCAGACCCGCCACCGCTAAAGCTCCTTCTAGATCCAGTTCGCTGGTGCTGTAGACCGTCTTTTGGAAGAAACTCGTCAGATCAGCCCCGGCAACTTGACGACAGACCCGTTCAAAGTCTGCCGTGGTGTAACCAAGCTGGCCCGGTTGTCCAAAATTGGCATTCATCAGGCGTAGGACATCATCAAGAGAGCGACGGTTCTGGGTCAGGCGGCGGATCTCCAGATCCAACATCAAGCTCACCAACGCACCTTTGTCGTAGTAGGAAATACTGGAGTTGACCGAGTTTTCGTCGGGTCGGTAGTACTTGATCCAAGCGTCAAAACTAGACTGGGCTAGCGTCTGCACGTTGCGTCCCGGCGTTTGGCGATAGGACTTGATGGCATCAGCTAGTTTCTGCAAATAGTCATCGGTGGTCAGCAGACCCGCCCGCCGCAAAAATAGGTCATCGTAATAGCTGGTCGTCCCCTCAGCAATCCAGAGGTTAGGCGTATAGACTTCGCGGCTGTAGTCGAAAGGACCCAACCCCGCCGGCCGGATGCGCTTGACATTCCAGAGATGGAAGAACTCGTGACTGATGAGCCCCAGCACCTCCCGGTAGCTTTTTTGGGGCCGGAAACGCTCCGCCCCCACAGTCAAGGCCGTGGAATTGAGGTGTTCGAGCCCGCCGAGTCCCCCAGTGGGGGTACTGAACAGCAAAAAAGTGTAATTGGTGTAAGGGATACTACCAAAGAAATTTACCTGCTCCGTGACGAGTCGCTGGGTGTCCTGGGTCAGGCGGGCCGGGTCCGCGTTACTTGGACCGACTAGGACGAGGCGATGGGGCATACCTCTGACGGTGAAGGGATATTCTGTAAAGTCGCCCGTCACCGTGGGCGAGTCCACTAAAACATCGTAATTAGAAGCTAGGAACGTATTACTTTGACCGGGAATCGAGGGGAGACCCGTGGCAGTCTTAGTCCAGCCGGGTGCGGGTTTCACGACCAAGGTAATTGGTCGGTCCTGGAAGCCTTCTAGGTAGGGGAAGACGTTGGCCCCGTTGAAATAACCGTAGGCCGGACCCAGATAGCTCGTACGGACGGTCAGTTCGTTGGCGTAGACTCGGTACTTGAGCGTGACGTTCCCCGTGGAGGTCGCGGGAACCTGCCAGGTATTCTTATTGAGCTTAGTCACCGTGAGGGTTTGGCCCTGCCCGTCCACCGCTTGGACTTCCTGGACATGGCGAGCAAATTCACGGACCAGATAGGAACCAGGGGTCCAGACGGGTATAACCCACTGCAAAGGTTGCGCTGGAGCCTGGGCCACCTGGACCGTAACATCAAAATAATGGTTTTTCGGGTCGGGCATCGCAATTGTATAGGTGAGGTCCTGAGCCATAACCGCACTCCCCAACCACCCCCACACCAACAATCCCACGCGCCCAATGCCCATGACTGTCCCTATTTAGTTGCTCCATCGTCGGGATAAGCAATCCCCGCTGTCAACTATTTGCTAGTGCCAGCAGGTTACAAGGTAGTTCTCAGCTAAAAAATCGGGGGGTAAAATACCCCCCAGCAGTTTTAACGACGGGCAATCTGAGCGTCACCAGGATGAATACCCAAGCGCGTCAGGTTGATGCGGCCCTTACCGTCTACCTGTTTCACTTTCACCACGATCTCATCGCCGACATTGACTTCCTCTTCCACCTTGCGGACATGGCGGTCTGCGAGTTGGGAGATGTGGACCATGCCCTCTTTGCCGGGGAGGATCTGGACAAATGCGCCTAAGTGCGAGATGACCCGGCTCACACTGCCCAAGTAGACCCCGCCCACGTCAATCGTGCGCGTCAAGTCCTCAATCATCCTGAGGGCAATATTGGCTTTCTCGGATTGGGGCGCGGAGATAGTCACAGTCCCATCGTCCTCAATGTCAATCTTGGCCCCGGTCTCCTCGGTGATCCGCTTGATCGTCTTACCACCAGGACCAATCACTGTCCCAATCATGTCCACAGGGACTTTGATGGTCAGCAGGCGCGGTGCGTAGGGCGAGACCGTGGTGCGGGGCTGGTCGAGGGTAGCAAGCATCTTCTCTAGGATGAAAAGACGGCCCACTTTGGCCTGACTGAGGGCGGTTTCTAAGATCGCCAGGGTAATCCCCTCAATCTTGATATCCATCTGGAGGGCCGTAATCCCGTCGCGGCTCCCCGCAACTTTGAAGTCCATGTCCCCCAAGAAATCCTCAATCCCCTGAATATCGGTCAGGACCCGCACTTCCTCACCTTCTTTAATCAAGCCCATCGCCACCCCCGAAATCGGCTCGGCAATCGGTACCCCCGCATCCATCAGCGACAACGTTGAACCGCAGACCGAACCCATGGAGGTCGAACCGTTGGAGGACAGCACTTCCGAGACGACCCGGATCGTGTAGGGGAAAGCTTCTTTACTGGGGAGGACCGGGATCAAGGCCCGTTCCGCCAAAGCCCCGTGGCCCACTTCGCGCCGGGAGACCCCCCGGAGCGGCTTGACCTCGCCCGTGGAGAAGCCAGGGAAGTTGTAGTGGTGTAGGTAACGTTTTTCGTGGTCGGGGTTGAGGTCGTCCATCATCTGGGCATCCCCGGCGGTCCCGAGGGTGGTGATGGACAGGACTTGGGTCGAGCCACGGGTAAAGAGCCCGGTGCCATGGACCCGGGGCAATAACCCCGCCGCGCAACTGATGGGCCGGATCTCGTCCATTACCCGTCCGTCCACGCGCTTACCCTGACGGATGATCTGCTCACGCATCAGCTTCTTGGTCAGTTCCTCAAAGAGGTCGCCGTACTTGACTGGGCTGGTCTTCAAAGCCACTGCCAACGGGTCCTCAGCAGGTAACTGACTGAAGAGTGCTTTCACCTCGGCTTCGATGGCATCAAGTTTATTGTCCCGTTCTCCCTTGGGCAGGAATTCCCCCAGGATTTGGGCCACTTGTTCACCCGCCTTGGCTTTGATGAAATCAACCAGAGCTACATCCGTGGTCGCCGCCACAAATTCAGGCGTAGTAACCTCTAGGTCCTTCAGGAAGTCGCGCTGGAAGTCAAGCAACATCGAGACGGTTTCCATCCCATACTCAATGCCTTCCAGGATGTCCTCTTCCGCCAAACGGTTGGCTCCGCACTCGACCATGATCACGCCCCGGCTGGTTCCGGCCACAATCAGGTCCAAGTCGCCATCAGCGGCTTCTTTATAAGTGGGATTGATAATAAACTCATCGCCCATCAGCCCGACCCGCGCCGCTGCCACCGGACCATGGAAAGGAATCCGCGCCAACATCACCGCTAAGGAAGCCCCCAATAAAGCCAAGGTCTCCGGGGGAACGCTCTCATCCAAGGCCATGACCATCGTGACAATCTGCACATCGTTGAGAAATCCATCCGGGAAGAGGGGCCGGAGGGAACGGTCAATCAGTCGCGCCGCCAGGATTGCCCGCTCGGGCGCACGGCCCTCACGACGCATATAACTCCCTGGGAATCGCCCCGCCGCGTACTGCCGCTCCTCGTAATCCACTAACAAGGGGAAGAAATCAATGCCCTCACGCCGGGATTTGCTCATGGTCGCAGTCACCAACACTGCCGTCTCTCCCGCCTGGACTAGCACCGCTCCGCCCGCCTGTTGTGCCAATAACCCTGTACTCACGGTAATCTCGCGCCCGTGGATGGTCACGGACCGACGATATTGCTCCATTCTTGCCATCCCTTCTTTTTTTCTTTTCTTTACGAAATTCTAGCAATTTGCTCTCCCCCACGTAGGCACTTTCTTTGGTTTTTGCCCATGCCACAATGGAAAAGCAACTGCGGTCAATTAAATGGTCGAGGATACGTTTGATGTCGTCGTAGTGGGCGCGGGCCATAGCGGGGTCGAAGCCGCCCTTGCCGCTGCCCGATTGGGAGCCAAAACGCTCCTGATGACTATGAATTTGGACATGATTGCATGGCAGCCCTGTAACCCAGCAGTCGGGGGTCCGGCAAAATCCCAGCTAGTCCATGAGGTAGATGCCCTCGGTGGGGTGATGGGCAAACTAGCGGATCGTTGTTATTTGCACAAACGAGTCCTCAACCGTTCGCGGGGTCCGGCAGTGTGGGCCTTGCGGGCCCAGACCGACAAACGTGAATACAGTCATATTGCGAAACAATTGGTGGAAAACACTCCCAACCTGAGCCTCCGTCAGGGTATGGTCACGGATTTGCGTTTAGATAACAACGACCAAGTGAGCGGGGTCAGCACCTATTTCGGGGTGGAGATTGCCTGTCGTGCGGTTATTCTCACCACCGGGACATTCCTAGAGGGCAAGATCTGGATTGGTCGAACTTCTCTCCCGGCGGGACGGGCGGGGGAGTTCCCGGCCTTGGGCTTATCGGAGCGGTTGCGGGGCTTGGGGTTTGAGACGGGGCGGCTGAAGACCGGGACCCCGGCGCGGGTGGACCGCCGTTCCGTGGATTTCAGCGTGATGGAGGCGCAACCGCCTGATGAGGAAGCCCGCTGGTTCTCCTTTGACCCGACCGCTTGGGTGGAGCAGCCCCAGCAGAACTGTTATTTGACTCGGACGACAGCAGCAACTCATCAACTCATCCGCGAGAATTTACATCTGTCTCCGATGTATTGCGGGGATATTGATGCGAAAGGACCGCGCTATTGTCCGAGTATCGAAGATAAAATCATGCGGTTCGCCGATAAAGAAAGTCATCAGATTTTTATTGAACCCGAGGGCCGGGAAATCCCGGAACTTTATATCCAGGGTTTCTCCACCAGTCTGCCGGAGAATATCCAACGCCAGATGCTTAGAACGTTGCCGGGACTCGAAAATTGCGTCATGGTCCGTCCGGCCTACGCTGTGGAATACGATTATGTCCCCGCGACCCAGTGCTATCCGACTTTGATGACCAAACGGGTGGCTGGGTTGTTTTGTGCCGGTCAGGTCAATGGCACCACGGGCTATGAAGAAGCTGCTGCCCAGGGTTTGGTGGCAGGAATTAACAGTGCCCGGTATTGTGCGGGACAACCGCTGTGGACATTTAAACGTGAGGAGAGTTATCTCGGGACCTTGATTGATGACTTGGTTACCAAAGAAGTCCGCGAACCCTACCGGATGCTGACCTCTCGTTCTGAGTACCGTTTGCTGTTGCGCTCCGACAATGCCGACCAACGCCTGACTCCCCTTGGACGCGAGCTGGGGTTAATTGATGACCGCCGCTGGGGACTTTTTCAACACAAATACGCCCAGATTGTCCACCACACGCTTCATTTGGAACAAGTCCGCATTACGGCTCATTCGGAGGCGGGTCAAGCGGTCATGGCCCAGACTAAGGAACCGATCCAACGGGCGATTACGCTGGCGGATCTACTCCGGCGTCCGGGAGTCCACTATCCCCAGTTGCAGCAGTTGGGTCTAGTCGAATCCTTGCCCAGGGCGGTCTATGAAGGCGTTGAGATTGCTCTTAAATATGCCGGGTATATCGAACGTCAAACCCAGCAGATCGCCCGTTCCAGTCAACAGGGTGATTTACCTTTGGCGGTGGACCTAGATTACCGTAGCCTCGCTTTTCTCTCCAAGGAATCCCGCGAGAAACTAAGCCAAGCCCGTCCTCTCACCGTGGGTCAGGCCAGCCGTCTGGCTGGGGTCTCACCCGCCGACATCAACGCCCTACTCGTCTATCTCCAAGCGGGTAAAACACCCCGCGCCCTCCCGGTTTGACCCAGGCAATCTGAACTTTTTAAGCGAACTAGTGCGGTTAAAATTAAATCCACTGGGGGTTAACCGCTGGAAACTATGTGTGAATCACAAATAGTCGCCTATCCTTAACCGCGCCCGTCAGGACCTTGCTTGGCAGTTTCCAGAGGTTGCCTTAACAAGGTCCGTCCGGGCTGATATCTCAACCCAGGGCGGGGATATCCTACCCCCGTTGTTGTGGGGCTGGCTGGGGTCCGCACGTCTGTCAAGTACGACAAGCTTTACACCCAGACGGTAGGGCTGGGATTGACCGACGATGTACAATTACACGCCGCCCGGTTGTGCAATCTGCAACCGGAAGCAGCCCGGCTAGAAATGGACATGGGACCGGGCCACACCTTGCCGGACTTGGGACAAGGCTGGATGAAGCCAAAAGCGGGGGGGTCTCCGTCCGTCTAGCCCGGTCCCGAGTTGCCGCCGCCGTTCCAATGCTCTTTAGTGCGCTTTTTAGGTTTTTGACCCGCAAGCCTTACCACTTCTGCCCCCCACCAACCCCCCCAGACTACTAGGGGGCTTTAGCCTGTCTGGGTGAGCGGGGGAGCTATCCGGAGGGATAGTTTGCTAGGTTGAAAGCTGGACGCGGAGAATTTGTGAAGCTTCATCTTTTGCTCCTGGGACTGCTCGCATTACCTATCCAAGCCGAGTCGATAGTTACCCAGAGTCTACCCATCACAGCAAGGGTCCAGTTGGGCCATCAGACAATTGGTTTAGAAGTGGCCCGCACGCCCCGGCAGCGCGCGATCGGGCTGATGGGACGCAAGGACCTCCCGGCTGACCGGGGCATGGTTTTCCTCTTCGACCCGCCCGCTTTTGTCAGTTTTTGGATGCGTAACTGTCTTATTTCCCTGGATATGGTCTTTGTGCGTCAGGGCCGGATTGTGAATTTGACTGCGAACGCGCCGCCCTGCACCACCGCTCAACCCGAGCAATGCCCCCGTTATCCCGTCACGGGTCCGGTACCCGCCGATCAAGTAATTGAACTACGGGCGGGGCAGATCCAACAACTCAAGCTCAAGGTCAATGATCCAGTTATGGTCACTTTTTCAAAGCCAGCAGTTTCTATAATTAAGTGATGAGTACCACGCCACCGCTTTTGGGCCAATCCTACGATGAACTCTCCTACTGGCTCAGCACCCAGGGGGAACCGCCTTACCGGGCGAAACAGCTACACCAGTGGCTCTACACGCGCAATTTACAATCTTTGGACGAAGTGACGGTTTTCTCTAAACGTTGGCGCGAGGCCAATGCTAAAGTGAAAGTGGGCCGCTCCCAGGTCCTCCAACGTACGCCCAGTCCCGACGGCACCGTGAAATATCTGCTCGGGTTAGCGGACGGTGAGAATATCGAGACCGTCGGGATACCCACGGCAAGGCGGCTCACGGTCTGTGTGTCCTCCCAAGTCGGCTGTCCAATGGCCTGTACATTTTGTGCCACCGGAAAGTCTGGTTTTGCCCGGAATTTGCAGATCCACGAGATCTTGGATCAGGTCTTGACGGTCCAAGCAGACTTTGGACGGCGGGTGAGCCACATCGTCTTCATGGGCATGGGCGAACCCCTCTTGAATCTAAAAAATCTCCACACTAGCGTCGAGCGCATTAACGAAGATATCGGGATCAGTGCCCGTAATATCACGATTTCCACGGTTGGGGTGAAGGGCCGGATTCGGGCTTTAGGCCAATACCGACTTCAAACCACACTGGCAGTCTCTCTGCACGCGCCCAATCCAGATCTAAGGCTCCAACTTATTCCCAGTGCCCAGCACTACCCACTGGATGAGTTACTAGCCGAGTGTAAGGAATACATGGAGTTGACCAGCCGTCGTTTCACCTTTGAATACACCCTGCTCAAGGATGTGAACGACCAAGATTTTCATGCCCGCGAGTTGGCCCAACGGGTGCGCGGCTTCCAGTGTCACGTCAACCTCATCCCCTACAACCCGGTCGCCGGTCTAGACTACAAGCGGCCCACGCCCCCACGGGTTCAAGCTTTCTTAGCAGTCCTTGAAGCTTACCGTGTCCAAGCCTCAGTGCGTCAAACCAGAGGCAGTGCCGAAGCCGCTGCCTGTGGTCAGCTACGTCGGCAAATCCTAACGACAGCAATTAACTAGGGACGGGTCTGGATCGTAGCGTTGCCATTAATTAAAGTTTGACAGGCTAAACGATAGGTTTTGGGCTTGCGGGCAAGCATCCGTTGCTCGGCTGGGGTCCGGTCGGAGAGGTTGTCTTCTCCCGCCACTACATCTACTACACAGGTCCCGCAGTCTCCATTGCCGTTACAACACAGGAATTTGTTTAGAGCCTTGTAAAGCTCTACTTTTGCCCCAATCGAAACCTCCCGGAGGTTCGTGCCCTCGAGTGCATCAACTTGAATTCCTTCGCGCTGGTAAATAATCGCCGCCATGTGCCCTGTGTTGAATTCGTATCTCAATTGTGGGTTACCCATTAAGGTTTGTAAAGAAAACGGAAATATGGATTAGCGTCCTAACTTGGTTGCACAATGTATGAGATCTAGTTACACTTCTTTATACTATGGCAGCCCGTCTGAAAGCGCGGTCGCCATGGTCATAAAGCTCCAGACGTGGCGGAGGATTTCTTGACATGGGACTACCTTGGTACAGGGTGCACACAGTGGTGGTCAATGACCCCGGTCGTTTGATTGCCGTCCACTTGATGCACACCGCCCTCGTGGCGGGTTGGGCTGGCTCAATGGCCCTCTATGAAGTTGCGAGTTACAACCCCAACGACGCCGTCCTCAACCCGATGTGGCGACAAGGGATGTACGTTTTACCTTTTATGACCCGTTTGGGTGTCGTGAACTCTTGGTCTGGTTGGTCGGTTTTCGGTCCTTACAGTGCCGATGGTTTTGGTAATCCTTTGCTTGGGGATATTGGTTTTTGGTCCTTTGAGGGGATCGCAGCGGCCCACATTGTTTTATCGGGACTGTTATTCCTGGCGGCTTGCTGGCACTGGGTCAACTGGGACTTAGATCTCTTCCGGGACCCGCGTACTGGCGACTTGGTACTGGATCTACCGAAGATTTTTGGTATCCATCTTCTACTTTCCGGTTTATTGTGCTTTGGCTTTGGGGCTTTTCACCTGACGGGGGTGTTTGGTCCGGGGATGTGGGTGACGGACCCCCTGGGGTTAACGGGACACGTCCAACCTGTGGCACCTGCTTGGGGGCCAGACGGCTTTGACCCCTACAATCCCGGTGGCGTTGTGGCTCACCATATTGCAGCAGGTATTGTCGGTATCCTAGGCGGGATTTTTCACATCTTGGTGCGGCCCCCCGAGCGGCTCTTTCGTTCGCTTCGCATGGGTAACATCGAGACGGTACTCTCAAGTTCAATTGCGGCGGTCTTCTTTGCCGCTTTCGTAGTGGCGGGGACGATGTGGTACGGCACCGCTACAGCCCCGGTAGATTTGTTTGGTCCCACCCGCTACCAGTGGGATGACAAGGTTTTTAACAAGGAAATCGCAAGCCGGGTCCAGAGGGGTATTGAGGCTGGCCTGACCCCATCGCAGGCCAACGCTGTCCTCCCTTTGACGGCCTACGAGCAAGAGGTCTTGGTCAACAAGGCCCCGACTCGTCTCGATTGGTCGGCTGAGAAAGCAGCGGAACAGGTCTCGACGCGCCTGCGCTTCTACGATTACGTGGGCAACAACCCAGCCAAGGGCGGTCTATTCCGCGCGGGTCCGATGAATAGTGGCGACGGGATTGCGACGGAGTGGCTGGGCTATCCAGTTTTCAAGGATGCTGAGGGCCGTGAACTTAAGGTGGACCGTCTCAACACCTTATTTGAGACCCAGCCAGTGGTCCTTAAGGATGCCCAGGGTATTGTCCGTGCCGACATCCCCTTCCAGCGTTCGGAGGCCCAGTTTAGCTTCGAGCAGACCGGGGTGACGGTGGCTTTCTTGGGGGGTAAGCTCAATGGTCAGACCTTTGACGAGCCCGCCCTTGTCAAGCGTTACGCCCGGAGTGCCCAGAGTGGCGAGTTGTTTGAATTCGACCGTACCCGTAGCGACGGGGTTTTCCGAGCCAGTCCGCGTACTTGGTTCGCCTTAGCCCACGGGGTCTTTGCCCTATTGTTCTTCTTTGGGCATATCTGGCACGGGTCACGCACCCTGTTCCTCGACGTGTTCACTGGGATGGACCCGATGCGTGAAGAGGAAGAGTTCGAGTATGGGTTCTTCAAGAAAGTCGGTGATAAGAGTACCCGCGTCGAGGCCTAGTAATAGGCAGTTTTGACGTATGGTGGAATGGCAACAGGAGGTTCACATGGAAAGCGGCATCACTACCATTGTTTACGTAGCTATCCTGGCGATGATCCTGGGTACCCTCTTCTTCGCCATCTTCTTTCGGGAAGACCCTGATAAGTACATGAAGAGACGCGAAGACGAAAAATAACGCATCATGATTGATGCGAGGGGCGAGTTACAAACTCGCCTTTTCTTATGGTCTCTTATCGCTGTCAGGAACCATGGTTCACTCCTTTCGCATCCTGCTAGTCGGTTTAGTTGAACCTACAGTCTCAGGTTTGATGGCCCAGTTCCAACAGGCGGGTTATTGTCCTGAGTATCAAATTCAACCAGACGCCTCTGTCCTTCTCCAGGATTGGGACGTGGCGTTGGTCGAGGGTCAAGTCGCCCTAGCCGTGTTGCAGGTGGCGACGCGGCCCGTGGTTATACTCGCCATACCCGGTTCCGTGGTGCAAGCGGTAGCAGTGATGAAGGCGGGTGCGATTGATTACTTGACCTCTACGGAAAATTTAGTCCCCACAGTCTGTCAAGCCTTGACTCAACCAACCCGTGGGTTCTTTGGGCATGAACATCCTGAGGCGGCTCTACGCCAAAGCACTGCTCAACTTAAGAAGATTTTTGAATCTCTACCTGATCTCTATTTTCGATTGAGTACCGATGGTACAATCCTGGGCTACCAAGGGGGACTTGAAGCCCGCCTTTACACCCCACCAGAGCAATTCTTGGGCCGCCCATTAAATCAAGTTTTGCCTGTAGAGGTGGCTCAATTACTTGAGCAGGCGATCGCCCAAGTCGTCCAGACCCGAAGCTTAGTGAAGATCGAGTACAGTCTGCTCGTTCAGGGTGCGCTAGGGAATTTTGAGGCACGACTGCTGCCGCTGCTTGAAGACCAGCTAATTGTCGTGATCCGCGACATCACCGCCGACCATCATAAAGAGCTAGAACGTACCCATGCGGAGGCTAAGTACCGGAGTATTTTTGAAAACGCTATGGAGGGCATGTTTCAGACTACAGCCCAGGGCGGTTATCTCAGTGCTAATCCTGCCCTTGCCCGGATGTATAGCTACACTTCAGTTGAGCAGTTGATGCAAGCAGTGACGGATCTCGGTCAACAACTCTATGTCAACCCTGAGCACCGGGCTGATTTCATCCGGTTGATGGAGCGGCAGTCGGAAGTTACGGGTTTTGAGACGCAGGCTCGTTGTCGGGACGGACGGATTATCTGGATTGCTGAGAATGTACGGGCGGTGCGCGATGAGCAAGGCCAACTGCTCTACTACGAGGGCACAGTAGAAGATATCACCCAGCGCAAACAAGCGGAGGCTGCGCTGCGTGAGAGCGAAGAGCGGTACCGGATTTTGGCAGAACACGCCACCGATATGATCTCGCGCCATGCACTGAGTGGACCTTTCCTTTATGCTTCTCCTGCCTGTCTAAAGCTTTTGGGATACACCCCTGAAGAACTAATAAATACTACGCCAAACCAGTTTTTCCATCCTGAAGATCTCTATTTGATCGAGACTATGCGGAGCATCGTGCTCTCGACAATACCCTCCACCACAACGATCACTTTTGATTACCGCGCCCGTCACAAAAGTGGTGAGTACATTTGGTTTGAGACGACGAGTCAAGGCGTCCCGGACGACTCAGGTATGGTTCAAGAAATTATTGCCGTCTCGCGGAATATTAACCAGCGTAAGCAGACCGAAGTTGCCCTGCGTCAAAGTGAAGAGCGGACCCGTGCCCTTCTTGATGCGATCCCTGATATTATCCTGCGCTATCGGGTAGACGGAACGATGCTCGATTTCAAAACTTGCCATCCGAGTCTCAACGCTCAGCCCGCATGGTTTGAGTCCCTCAGCGAGCTAGACCTACCCGCTGTCGTGAAAGACCAACTCTTGACGGCCCTCCAATTGGCTGGGGTGACGGGCGAACTCCAAACCTACGAGTACCAACTGACTCAGTCCGATGGTCTACACAGCTATGAAGCCCGAGTCATCCATTGCAATCTAGATGAAGCAGTCTGTATCATTCGCGATATCAGTGACCGGGTCGCCGCCCTAGCCCAGCGTGAGGCCCTAGAAGTAGCAGAGTTACGGATGCAGGAGCTCCAAAAGCTCAGTCGGCTTAAGGATGATTTTTTGAGTACGGTCTCCCACGAACTCAGAACCCCGATGACCAATATGCGGATGGTCATTCGGATGTTACGCTCCTCCCCCAGTGAGGCCAAGCTCCAGACTTACTTGCAAATCCTCGATGCCGAGTGTGACCGTGAAACCAACTTAATCAACGACTTACTGGACCTACAGCGGCTGGAAGAAACCACAAAGTTCCTCACCCCGGTTCTGATTGAGCTAACAACTTGGCTCCCCGAACTGCTGCTACCTTTTCAAGAGCGGGTCCGGGCAAACCAACAGACCCTCGCTCTCCAGTTTGCGTCGGTCCCGCCTATCACCTCCGACCGTCCCAGTCTAGAAAGGATCCTCGTTGAACTAGTTAATAACGCCTGCAAATATACGCCCCAGGGAGCTGCCATGCAGATTAAAGTTCACTGCCCGACCGAAACCCTGATTGCCATCCAAGTGATCAATCAGGGTCCGACGATCCCACCGGAGGACCTGACGCGAATCTTTGAGAAATTTTACCGCATCCCCAATGCTGACCCCTGGCAACAGGGCGGGACGGGTTTGGGCCTCGCCCTTGTCAAGCGTTTAACGGCTCAGTTGCAAGGTACGATCACCGTCCAGAGTGAAGCTGAGGAGATTATCTTCACCCTGACCCTACCTCGTGAGCTAGGAGCCCCTCCGCCCCAGCAGGGGACTAAGGCAGAAGAGGTCTTTCCTAGCTCCCCTTGAAAAGGGGGATCACTTTGGTAGTAAGGGTAGAAGTTACTTTGGTAGAGAACTGGGGATAATTTTTGGGCGAGCTTAGGTTGTTGCCCGAGGCGACCCAACGGTTGCTAAGGGCGGGGGAAACCATTGACCAAGTGGCGGCGGTAGTCCGTGAACTGGTGGACAATGCCCTCGATGCAGGAGCCGATGAGGTCACGGTCCAATACTGGCCAGAACGCTGGCAAGTCCAGGTCAGTGACAACGGACGGGGGTTGGTGACGGCGGACTTGCGGGTGTGTGCTGAGCGACATACGACCAGCAAGCTCTACGCCATCGAGGAGCTTTATCAGATTGCGAGTCTGGGTTTTCGGGGGGAGGCTCTGTTTGCAATTGCGGCGGTGAGTACGCTGACGATCGCTTCGCGGACTGCCGGGGGGGAGGGCCAGCAGGCGAGCTATGACCCGACCGGGACCCTGCTTAAACTAGAACCGATTGGGTTAGGGGCGGGGACGGTGGTTACTGTGCGGGAGCTTTTTGGTTGTTTACCCGTGCGCCAACAATTTCTCAATCTGAAAAAAGAAACCCAACAGGTTGCTCAAGTTCTCAGACGCATTGCCTTGGCCCAACCGGGCGTGACCCTGCGCCTCATTATTAACGACCGTCCACGGCTACACCTCTTAGGCGTGAGCAATCCCCGCCGCCGATTGGGGCAGGTTTTAGGAATCGCTGAAGGGGATTTACGGTTGGTGGTGCAGGACCATCTACGGCTCGTGGTGGGCTTACCAGACCGCATAAGCCGTCCGCGCAGTGATGCCATGTTCATCGGGGTGAATGGACGGTTGGTGGAGGATACAGACTTGCTCGGGGTGCTACATCAGAGTTTTCAGCGCACCTTACCCAAGGGTCGTCATCCGGTCGTGCTGGCTCTATGGGATTTGCCTGCGTCCTGGGTGGATTGGCACCGCCATCCCGCCAAACAAACCGTCCACTTAGGCGAACGCCCGCAACTAGAAGCTTGGTTGAGTCAAGCCGTCACTGAGGGCTTGAGCGGGCTTGCCCTGCGCCCTCAACCAGGACTTTTCAACGTTGCCGAAGCGCGGACTCTCTACCAAACAGGCTCCCCGCTCAACCCCCTCAAAGCCCTCAGCCAAGTCCAAAACACCTACGTCCTCGCTGAACACCAAGCTGGACTCTGGTTGGTCGAACAGCATGTCTGCCACGAACGGGTAATTTTTGAACAACTCAGTACGCCCTGGCAAGTCGTCCCCTGTCCGCCCCAAGTTCTCCCCCTCAGTGCCCGTCAAGTCGAACACCTGACCCAGTTGGGCCTAGAAGTGGAAGCCTTCGGCGAGGGTCTCTGGTGCGTGCGCTCTCTACCCCAACTCTTGGCCCAACACCCCGACCCACGGGCAAGTTTGCGGCTCTTAAGTCTGGCGGGGGACCTAGAGCAAGCCCGCGTCACCCTCGCCTGTCGCAGTGCAGTCAAAAACGGTACCCCTTTGACCTTGGACTGGCTGCAACACCTTCTAGATCAGTGGCAACAGACCAGTAACCCCCATACCTGCCCCCACGGAAGGCCCATCTACCTCACCCTCAGCAATGACGACTTGGGGCATTATTTCCGGCGCAACTGGCGCGTATGCGATAACCTGTCAGACCGTCTTGAATAAAAGCCATACCCCCCAAGAGAGAAGGGAAAGTGCGTAAAGGCTATCTAGGGGGTGAGGCTAAGCAATGGACCCAGAATCTAAATTGACATTGAACGAGTTTTTAAGGAATTAACGATGGCTACCAACGAAATTCGGCGCGCAGTAGGAACTTTCTCTGACCGGATGCAAGCTGAGCGTGCCCTGACCCAATTGCGGGATGCCGGGTTTGATATGGCAGATGTGTCGGTCGTCTCTAAGCACGAAAATGATCCCGGTACGATTGCTGGGGCTGAAGTGACGGACAACATAGGGAACAAAGCGGATGAAGGAGCAGCCAAAGGTGCAACGACCGGCGGTGTTCTAGGCGGTCTGACTGGGCTATTGGTGGGTATTGGTGCCCTAGCGATCCCCGGTATTGGTCCCGTGATGACCGCTGGAGCCATTGGTACGGCCTTGGCAACTACCCTGGCGGGCGGGGCGATCGGCGCGGCAGCTGGTGGTTTAGTCGGAGCCTTGATTGGCCTGGGTATCCCTGAAGAGCGGGCCCACAGCTACAACAAAGCGGTTGAGCAGGGCGGCTATCTCGTGCTGGTAGACGGTTCTGCCGATGAGATCCGCCAAGCCGAAACAATTCTCCACAGTGGCGGTATCCAAGATTACGGTGTTTACACCGCGCCGACCGGGACCTACCGCGACCGGACCATGACCGGCACCACGCTGGGTACGACCGGGACGCCTATGGGAACCTCAGGGATGACCACGGACATGACCGGGACCACAACCACCCGCGATTACTAAAACCATTTACGCAAGGAACGAAACCATGAATAAGCGTCTGATGAGTCTACTCTTGAGTGCCCCCCTCGTGGTGATTCTCGCCGCCTGTGGTGGTCAAAGCGAGCAGAATACCGCTAATAGTGGCGGGGCGATGAACGAGACGGGACAAGCCATGGAAGGTGCTGCCAACAACGCTGGGGAAGCTGTGGACGGGGCTGGTGAGCAAGCCGAACGCGCCTTGAAAGACGGTGCCCAAACCAATGCCTCCGGCTCGGCTGAAGATGCTAAGGAAGATGCTAGCAGCGAGACCCGCCGCGCTCAACTTAACTCCGACATCCGTTCTCGCGAAGAGCGGTCTAACACTACGGGTGAAGTAAGCGATGGCGACCTAGAGAGCAAAGTCCGCTCCAAACTCGAAGCCAACCTGCAAAAGCGCGAACTGACCGTGAATGCTGAAAATGGTGTGGTCACCATCCAAGGCCAAGTGGCGAGTCAAGCTGAGATGGATAAAGCCCTCAAATTGGCCCGCGAGATCAACGGTGTCAAAGATGTGCGCTCCCAACTCACCATGGGTGCTAGCTAAGCTCAATCTGACCCCTCCCTTGACTGGGAGGGGCCGGAGCTTAGTAGATGAAGGTTCGATAAAGTAGCTTGGTTTAAGTATTTTTGCAGGATAACTTTTTTACGTAATTATGCTTACTCGGTTGCTGGCTCTGGCCTCTGGTTAGGCAGGGACCCAGGAACTTAGGGGGTAAAAATGTGTCTGCAGTCACTTATTGGCACAATTTAGCCCGGTACTAATCGCAAATACACACTTTTTCTCAGGAAACACAACCTGATAAGTCGTGGGAGATTGCTGAGGGACAGGGAATAGGGCGGACTCTAGACTTGGACTTACCGATGGGGGTGTAAAGACGCAAGCCTTTACGGACCCTGTAGATCCTGTCCCTCCCCTCTTGCGCCGAGGTCTGCCGTGATTTCCAATGTCCCTCAGCAACATAGCTCTCCCCCGAGCGAAACTTTAACCCGTCAGTTTGAAGCCCTGAAGCAGTCTAATTTCAGTGGTCGCTTAGAAGTCCGTGCCCGGTCTGGGGACTGGAATTTTTATTTTTACTTAGGCAGGCTTCTTTTTGCAGCGGGCGGAGACCAGCCCTTACGTCGCTGGCAACGCCAATTTGCCCAGCACTGTCCCGACACTGCCGCAACTCTATTGAGTTGGATGGTGGGAACCAGTCGGGGGACCCGCCCACTTGAGGGTATTCTAAGCCCGAGCCGTCACGAATACGCCGATGCCCAATATGAAATGCTCTGTGGTCTCTTCAAACGCAGCACGATCAACCGCGAACAGGTGGGGCTCGTGCTGCAAGGGGTCGTAGATGAGGTGCTCTGGGATGTCTTCCAGGCTGGTGAATGTACATATCAGGTGGAGCCAGAAGCCCAGGGTGAAATGATGTTGACCTTAATGAGTGTGCCGGAGACCCTGGAACGAGTACAACGGTCCTGGGCACGCTGGCGGACCATGGGTTTTACGCGATTATCACCCAACTCGGCTCCTTTACTGCGGGACTCCATGCGGCTGCGGGAGCGTACTTCAGCAGCAGTCTTCCAAAATCTCCAGGCCTTGCTCACCGGGCAGCAGACCCTCCGTGACCTGACCCAGCAGGTACAACTCGACCTCCATACCCTGACGCGTTCGCTCTGGCCCTACATTGAGGAGAATATCATCCAGTTAGTAGAGGTCTTGGACCTCCCGCCTACGGCTCCGCTACCCACGCCATCCAGTGTGCCGTTGGTGGCCTGTGTGGATGACAGTCTCCAGATTTGTCAGACGATGGAGCGGATTGTGAATGGAGCAGGGTACCGTTTTTTCGCGGTCCAGGAGCCTTTACGCGGGTTTGCGACGTTATTACAGCGCAAACCGGACCTGATTTTCCTAGATCTGATCATGCCCAACACCAACGGCTATGAAGTCTGCTCAAAACTGCGCCGGGTGGCAGCTTTTCGGCGCACACCGATCATTATCCTCACAGGCAACGACGGGATCATTGACCGGGTACGCGCTAAGTTTGTTGGGTCCTCGGGGTTTATTGGCAAACCCGCTAAACCAGAACTGGTCCTAGCGGTAGTCCATCGTCACCTCGCCAAAGTCAAATCACGGTGAACTTATGTCCTTAGTTTTGGTGATTGAAGATACCCTAACTGACCGCGAAGTGCTGGCAACCTGCCTACGCCGCAGCGGACTAGAAGTCCTCACCTGTATCAGTAGTGAAGAGGCCCTCGAAAAGTTACGCAGCCTCCGCCCCGACGCCATCGTGCTGGATGTGGTCCTACCGGGCGTGAGCGGGTTTGAACTGTGCCGCGAACTGAAGTCTGAACCGACCACCGCCCAGATCCCGGTGGTGCTGTGTTCCACTAAGGGCACGGACATGGACCGCTTCTGGGGGCTGCGTCAAGGGGCCGATGCTTACCTCGCTAAGCCCGTGGACCAAGAAGAACTCGTCCGCACGGTCAAGTCCGTGCTGAGGAAGTGACGATGACGATCCAGCACCTCCGGTTCAACCTCTCGGCCCAGGTGACGGCACTCTTGCCCGTCGCCCAAGTGACGGAGGTACTGGACCTAGACGTGGCGCAGGTGACCCCGATTCCCCAGATGGCCCCCTGGGTCCTAGGGGTTTTCAATTGGCGCGGGGAGATTGTCTGGGCAATGGACCTCAGTTACGGTTTGGGCTTACCACCTTTACCGCCCGGTGCCCATTACCTGACGGTTCTAGCCCAGCACCGGGGGCAACGCTTGGGGCTGGTAGTCCAGGCCGTGGAGGACATGGCTTGGTGTGCTCCCGAGGAACTCAAGCCCCTCATACCGACTTTATTCCCAGCGGTCTTAAGCCAGGTAGCTCAGGGGCATTGGCTCACCCCAGAGGGAGCAGCCTTGGTCGTCCTTGATGGTGAAATGCTCCTAGACCGTGAATTTTGGCAAACCCTTACCGCCTGAGGCCCCCATGACGATTGCTTATCCCAACGAACGCCCCCTGGACCGCACCGTACCTTCTGATAACACCGCCGTGGTCAAACAGATCACTAAGCGCACCAACTTCCTGAAATCGCTTCTTGCTGACGGCGAAGACGAGGCAAGTCGTTATGTATTGAAGATGGTCCAACAGATTGAGAGCCTGACGGACCTTTTGGAGGAACGGGACCGCAAAGCCTCCCCCAATGATGACCGTTATCGTCTAGAGCGCGATTTACTCCTATCCATCATTGCCAAAATTCGCGAATCCCTAGACTTACAGACCATTTTTGAAACCACGGTCACGGAGGTCCGGCAATTGATTGGGGCCGACCGGATGGTGGTCTACCAGTTCGACCAAGACTTCTTGGGGACGGTGGTTGCCGAGTCTGTGGGCACGGGCTGGACGAAATCCCTCGGGGTGCCGATTATTGATACCTGCTTCAAAGAAAGCCGGGGCTCAGGGAAGTCGGGTTATGAGAATGGGCGGATTATCCCCACGGACGATATTTATAAGGCTGGTTTGACCCCCTGTCACCTCAAGATGCTGGAGCAGTTTGAGGTCAAGTCCAACTTGGTTGTGCCGATTTTACAAGAGGAGCGAGTCTGGGGGTTGTTGATTGCCCACCAGTGTGCGGCGACGCGCCATTGGGCGGAGACTGAGGTGAGCTTGCTCTACCAGATTGCCCTCCAGTTAAAAGTTGCGATCCAACAGGCCGAGTCGGTCCTCCAGCAACAACAAAAAGCGAAACAGGAACGCGACCGCCTCTTTGCTATCACCAACAAAATTCGTGCCTCTTTAGATTTACAGACAATTTTTGATACTGCTGTTACTGAGGTCCGGCAATATCTCCAGACCGACCGAATGGTGGTCTATAAGTTCGATGAGAACTTTATGGGTACGGTAGTTGCCGAATCCGTGGGGGCTAAGTGGACCGTTTCCCTAGGGCTGCCGATTGTGGATACCTGTTTCAAGGAAACCAAGGCCGTCCAGTACGCCCAGGGCCGGATTGTCCCCACCGAGGACATCCGCAATGCTGGGTTGACCGCCTGTCATATCAAAATGTTGGAGCGGTTTGAGGTCAAGGCCAACTTAGTCGTACCGATCCTCCAGGAAGGGGGAGCTGTCTGGGGCTTGTTTATCGCCCACCAATGCGACCGGACCCGCGCTTGGACCGAGTCTGAGATCAATGTCCTTTACCAGATCGCCACCCAACTTACCGTGGGGATTCAACAGGCCGAGTCCGTCTTGCAACAGCAAGTTAAAGCCCGTCAAGAGCGCGACCAAGTGCTGGCCTTAACCACCAAAATCCGCGAATCTCTAGACTTACAGACGATCTTCAATACCGCCGTCCAAGAACTCCGGGTTTTCCTGGGGGCAGACCGGATGGTGGTCTACAGGTTTGACCCCGACTTCATCGGTACAGTTGTGGCGGAGGCGGTCCTACCGGGCTGGACCCCCTCCTTGGGATTGGCGATTGTGGATACCTGCTTTAAGGAAACCAAAGCCGTCCAGTACGCCCAAGGCCGGATTGTCCCCACGGAGGACATTCAAAATGCTGGGTTGACCGCCTGTCACATCCAGATGCTCGAGCGGTTCCAGGTCAAGGCCAACCTCGTCGTCCCTATCCTCCAAGAGGGGATGGTTTGGGGGCTTTTCATTGCCCACCAGTGTTCTCATACCCGCGCTTGGTTGGAGTCCGAGATCAACTTGCTCTATCAAGTCGCTACCCAGTTGACCATCGCTATTCAACAGGCAGAGTCCGTGGTCAAGGCCCAGCAAAAAGCCAGAGAGGAGCGCGACCAACTTCTGAGTGTGATTGCCAAAGTCCAGCAGGCTCAGAACACCGATGCCTACTACGCCCAAATCACTCAGGAGGCGCGGGTCCTGCTCGGGGCTGACCGGGTGGCAATCTACCGCTTTAACCCAGACTGGGGCGGGGAGTTTATGGCAGAGTCCTTCGGGGCAGGCTGCAAGCCCCTCGTTGGCACCGCCCGCGCCCGTGTGGACGATTCCTATCTCCAGGCCAATGGTGGTGGTCGTTACCGGGAGGACGAGCATCAAGTAGTGGATGACATCTACAAGATGGGTTTTGATAGTTGCCATACCGAGTTACTAGAACAATTCCAAGCCCGTGCCTACGTGATTGTGCCGATTTTCCAGAACCGCAAGCTCTGGGGACTCTTGGCGGCTTACCAAAACTCGGGTCCCCGCCGGTGGGAGAAGTACGAGATTACCCAGCTACGCCAGTACGCGAGCCAATTGGCCGATACGGTGTACCGCACCGCCACGATTGAGGCGCGTAATCTCTTGCAGTGTGACCGGGTGGCCCTGTTTCGTTTTGACCCGGACTTCAGTGGTGAGTTCGTGATGGAGTCCGTGAGCGAGGGCTGGTTGCCTTTGGTCGGGACGGAACGTGCCCGTGTCACCGATAGTTACTTGACCAAAAACGATGGGGGCCGTTACCGCAACAACGAAAGTCAAACGGTCAACGACATCTATACCACCGGGTTTGATAGCTGTCATATCAGTTTGCTGGAGCGGTTCCAGGCCCGTGCTTACATCATTGTGCCCGTCTTCCAGGACCAGAAGCTTTGGGGGTTATTTGCGGCCTACCAAAACTCCGGTCCCCGCCTCTGGTCGGAATCTGAAGTTAACCTGCTCTACCAAGTCGCCATCCAAATCACCGTCGGTCAACAGCAGGCCGAAGCTCTCGAAAAAGCTCGTCTGCTGGCTGAAGCTGCCAAACGTGAACAACAGGCCCGGGAGAATGAAGCCCGTCAACAGCAGGAGTTCGCCCGTCAGCAACAGGGGGCCAAGGAACAACTACAACGGCGCATCCTCGAACTGATGATGGAAGTGGACCCGGTAAGTAAAGGGGACCTGACCATCCGCGCTCGGGTAGACGAAGACGAGATCGGGACCCTGGCAGACTCCTACAACGCCACGATCAGCAGCTTGCGGAAAATCGTCGTCCAGGTCCAACAGGCCACCCGCCAAATGACCGGAACGGCGACCCAGAGCACCACGGAGGTCACGGGATTAGCTCTCGCTTCCTTACAACAAGCCGAGGAACTGACCCTGGCCCTAGGCCGGGTTGAACAGATGGACTCTTCCATCCAACAGGTTTCCCAGAGTGCCCGTGCCGCCGAAGCTGCCGTCCAACAGGCCAACCGCACCCTAGCGGCTGGGGATCAAGCCATGGACCGCACCGTAGACGGGATCTTGGTCATCCGCGAGACCGTGGCTGAGACCGCCAAAAAAATCAAACGCCTCAGCGAGTCCTCCCAGAAGATCTCCAAGGTCGTAAGTCTGATCGCTAGCTTCGCTGCCCAGACCAACCTCCTCGCCCTCAACGCTGCCATTGAAGCCGCCCGCGCCGGGGAGCAGGGCCGGGGGTTCGCCGTGGTTGCCGATGAAGTCCGTTCCTTAGCCCGTCAGTCTGCCCAGGCCACCGCCGAGATCGAGAAATTGGTGGAAGGCATTCAACAGGAAACCCGTGAAGTGGCCCTCGCCATGGAATCCGGGACGGAGCAAGTCGTGGCAGGAACTAAGTTGGTCAACGAGACCCGTCAGAGCCTCACCCAGATCGCTCAGGTCAGCGGTGAGATTAGCCGCTTAGTTCAGACGATTGCCCAATCCAGCTACACTCAGGCCGAGGCTTCTGAGTCCATCACCCAAGTCATGAAGGATGTAGCCCAGAGTGCCCAGGCCACAGCCGGCGGGGCGAACCAAACTACCATTTCCTTTAAGCTCCTCTTGGAAGTGGCCCAACAGCTAGAGGTCAGTGTCGGCAAATTTAAGGTGAACTAGCCATGGCTCTGGACTACGATATCCGTCTACAGGCCGCCGAGTACTTCGCCCAGGAAGCCCCCGAACTCCTAGCGGTGATCGAGCAGGAATTGCTCCAACTCAAGACCCAACGCACGATTAACCGCGTCCACAACCTAATGCGGGCGGCCCATTCGCTCAAGGGCGGGGCCGCCACTGTTGGGCTGGGGCTCATCACCGACTTGTCCCACAAACTCGAAGACAGTTTCAAGGGGTTATATCGCGAGTCCCTGGTCCTGGATGCCGAGCTTGAGGAACTACTATTTGCGGGCTTTGACCACCTGCGGACTTTAGTAATGGCCCAGGTGAGCGGGGAAAAAGTGGATGAGGCAGCGGTTCGCGCCACCGCCCAGGGGATCTTCCAGCAAATTGAACAAAAGCTGGGCGGGTTTCAGGACGAAGACGAACGGCTCCTGGATTCGACGGACCTGGGAGTGGATATTGTCTTGTCCATCTTTACAGTGGATGTGGCCCAGGGGATCGAGCGGATCGAGATGATTTTGACCACGGGTCAGCCCTTGGCTGAGGACCTGCAAGCGGTGGCAGAAGTTTTTCTAGGACTGGCAGAACTGACTAACCTACCGGGGTTCGCGGCGGTCTCGCAGACGGTCCTGGATGCCCTCATCCGCCACCCCGCCCAAGCTCCCGCAATTGCCCGTCTCGCCCTCCACGACTGGAAACAAGGCCAAGCTCAGGTCCTCGCCGGGGACCGCGACCTAGGCGGTACAGTCTCGCCCCTCCTCCAGAGATGGACCGGACCCACTAAGCAAGTCACTCCTGCAGAACTCCACAACCCGACTGTTCCCGCCCCTAGTAAGGATGTAGGCTGGCTGGCGGGGATTAAACAACTCTTGGCGCGTCTGCTACCCGGTCGTAAACCCAAGCCTGCACCGTTGGTCGTCTCTAGCCCGGTCCACGCTGTAGAACCACCCCTGTCGGCTTTGAGTCTTGAGGATATTTTTGGGTCTGTGGAATCCGTTGTCTTACCTAGTCTAGAACCGGACTTAACGGAAGCTATTACTGAGAGTCACCCGTCGGCTGAGCTCCCCTTACCCGTTGAATTGCTACCGGAATCTATCCCCGCTCCTCCCATGTTTCCCGCAGCAACTACCTTTGCTGAGGTCGCGGCCGCCTTTGACCAGTTACCTCCCGCCACAGATTTGATCCCGGTCGTCCCGACCACCCCGGTGCCTATCCTTGAACCTGCCTCCACGCCCCAACCCGCGCGGCCCACGGTGCGGGTGGACCTAGAACGCATGGACACCCTCAACAACCTCGTTGGGGAACTAGTTATCAACCGCAATGGTCTGGCGATGCAACAGGAGCAACTAGAAGGTTCCTTGCAGGATTTGACCTATCGGTTTGAGCGATTTGAAGCGATGGGCCGTCGGGTCCAGGAACTGTGTGACCGACTCTTGGTCGCCCCTCAACGCTCCGCTCCCCGTGCAGACTTTGATCTCCTCGAATTTGACACCTACGGCGCGCTCCACGAAAGTATCCAAGAAGTCCTAGATGAAATGGGGCAGATGTATGAGGTCTCCGGTGCTCTCCGCCAGAGTACCGAAGCCAGCGGACGGACCCTAGAGCAACACCGCCGGATGTTGACCAGCTTGCGCGACGGCTTAATGTGGGCAAGGATGCTTCCCCTGAGCGAGACCCTCAACCGTCTACCCCGGATGGTCCGTGACTTGGCCCACCGCTACGACAAACCCGCCCGTCTGACCCTCCAAGGAGCCGGGGTCCCTGTGGACCGCTTGGCCCTCGAAAAACTGAGCGATCCCCTGGTTCACCTCGTCCGTAATGCCTTCGACCATGGCCTCGAATCCCCCAGTGAACGGCAACGGTTAGGCAAAGACCCCACGGGTCAGATCCAAATCAACTGTTACCACCAGGGTGCTCAGACTCTCATTGAGGTCAAGGATGATGGAATGGGTCTAGACTTGGTACGGATTGCCCAACGGGCCCAGGAGCTAGGTCTCATTACCGTCGGCGAAACAGACCCAGCACGGTTACTGGCTTGTATTTTTGAACCGGGCTTCTCTACCCAGACGACCGTGAGCGAACTCTCTGGGCGCGGGATGGGCCTAGATGTGGTGCGCTTGCAACTAGAGAGTATCAAAGGTCAAGTGACCGTCAGCACGGTAGCTGGTCAAGGGACGACCTTCACCCTCAGCATCCCCTTAACCTTAACCGTGGCGAAGTTGCTGGTTTTTCTAGTGCGCGGTCACGCTTGGGCCTTACCCCTTGAAGCAGTTGCCGAAGTGCTTGTCCCCGACCCAGCCGACCTCAAGCAATCCGGGGGCCAAGAATTACTGTTGTGGCGCGAACAACTCCTTGTCCTCAAGCCCCTCCATGCGGTCTTTGGCTATGCCCCGACAGAAGGGGATGATTTACCCTTGAGCCTCACGCCCCTAGTGGTAACGGGCGGCCCGGTCCTTGTGGTCAAGACGCCTCAACAACAAGTCGCCCTCGCCGTGGAACAACTGGTCACCCAACAGGAACTGGTAATCAAACCCTTCACCGGGGTCTTCAATCCACCGAGCTATCTGTATGGTTGTACGGTTCTAGGGGATGGTACCCTCGTCCCGGTCATGGAACCAGGGGCTCTACTGCGCCATATTCTCAGCGGTGGTGCCCAGCTGCCCCCGACTCAGCCTGCCCCTAGCTCCAGTGCATCCTTGGTGCTTGTGGTAGATGACTCCTTGATCCAACGCCAGACGATTACCCTCACGCTCCAGAAAGCCGGGTACCGGGTGGTTCAAGCTAAGGATGGACGCGAAGGTTTGACCCGACTCCAAGAACAACCCGCCATTCGTCTCGTCCTATGTGATATTGAGATGCCCCACCTAGACGGATTCGAGTTTCTCAAACAGTGCCCCCGGGTTCCCGTCGTCATGTTAACCTCGCGCAGTGGGACCAAGCACCGTCGCCTCGCCGAGCAATTGGGAGCTAAAGGCTACCTCACCAAACCCTTCATCACCACTGAATTGCTGGACATAACGGCAAAATGGTGCAGCGTATGAGCATGCTAAAAATACTGGTCCTTGCCATCGGTGAGATCAATCTCGGCCTACGGATCGAACAGGTCCACCGGGTGATGGTCCATCCCGCAGTCTTTGGGCAAAAAGGAGAACGCCTCGGGGTGACAGAGGTAGATGCCCAAGCAGTCACGGTGGTAGATGTCCAACGACAGATTGCCCCTCATCTAGTAGCCGTCCAACCCAGTTATCTAGTCCTTGGGCGGGGACGGGGGGGGGAACTGTACGGGTTGCCCCTTGCCCTAGCTCCTATTCTCGTGGAAGTCCCGCTCACTCAAGTCCGCGCCCTCCCTGATTCCTACCGCCGCAATGAACGTCTAGGGATCGCCAGCCACGTCGCTATAGTCCAGCATGAAGAACAAAACCTCACACTCTTCTTAGTAGACCTAGACCGCTTAGTAGACCCGATTTCAACAAGCT
The DNA here is from genome assembly GCF_013285555.1 of Candidatus Cyanaurora vandensis. Classification (GTDB taxonomy): domain Bacteria; phylum Cyanobacteriota; class Cyanobacteriia; order Gloeobacterales; family Anthocerotibacteraceae; genus Cyanaurora; species Cyanaurora vandensis. The sequence goes on from NZ_JAAXLT010000157.1 coordinate 28,291, forward strand.
CTACCCGTGGTTAACGTAGGCGTTAGCACAAGCTAGAGACAACTGATGGTTTCTCAGCCGATAGAGCAGGATGTTAATCACCGACGAAAATTACTAGCTGTAGCATGCTCTCAGTTGCATTCAGATCCGCTCTGGTAGCGGGTTTGATAGATTAGCCCCTGACCAGATTTGAACTGGTGACCTTTCCATTACGAGTGGAACGCACTACCACTGTGCTACAGGGGCACTCTTCTAGGATCTCATACATCGGGGGAGCATGGCAATCTAGGTGGAGATCTGGGCCACGCTACGGACCACCTGTTTCTCCCCCAGCAGGATTTTGGCCTGGAGGGGTAGCTCTGGTCCACGGGCGCGGAAATTGGTTTTGAGGACTTCAGCTTGAAGCGCGGTGTTTAGTTGGGCGATAGCCTGGGTTAGCTGGTCATACTCTACTTGGGAAATCTCTGTCAAGGTGTAGCCCCGCGTAGTTGGCGGGGCCATCATCGGCACTTTTTCGGCGGGGAGCATTGAGAGGAGGGCCGTGATAATTAGATCTGCTAGGGGACCCGTCACGGGTACGGTCAGTTCACCGAACTGCAATTGTTTCGCTTGGGCATCTACCTGTAGCACTTGGGCCATGAGCAATTCTCTTTTTGTACTTAAATTGTCCCTCAAGTGGGAGCCGAGCCAAGAAGTTTGTCTGTGGGCTTGTAAAGAGAACCCCTAAGACGATATATTGTTGACTTGTGTCATTTCTCCATGCCCCATGAAGCTTAGTCGTAAAGAGCAGGCGCGTAAACGCCATGGCCGCATCCGTAACCGGGTGACGGGTTCGACCACACGTCCTCGCTTGGCGGTCTACCGTTCCAATCGCCACATCTATGCCCAAGTCATTGATGATGTAAACCAACGGACTTTGGTGGCGGCCTCCACCCTGGACGCTGATTTCAAAGGGTCAGAAGACCCCGATGCCGCCTCGACTCAGGAAGCAGCGCGGGTGGTGGGCCGCTTAGTCGCTGAGCGGGCGATGGCGGGCGGAATTACGCAGGTGGTTTTTGACCGGGGCGGTAAGCCGTACCATGGTCGGGTGGCAGCCTTAGCTGAAGGTGCCCGTGAAGCTGGCTTAACATTCTAAAACACAGGATTGACCCATGGCAGACTTCAACAGAGATTCCAACCGCGATTCTAATAAAGACTCCAAAGAACGTGGTGGCGGCGGGGACCGGAAACGTAAGCAACGGGACCGGACCGCTGAACAACAGCCGGAGAGCGAATGGAAAGAACGGGTCGTCCAGATTCGTCGTGTCACCAAGGTCGTCAAGGGCGGTAAAAAACTGAGCTTCCGGGCGGTGGTCGTCCTTGGTAACGAGAAGGGCCAAGTCGGGGTCGGGGTCGGCAAAGCGGCTGAAGTGATTGGGGCGGTGAAAAAGGGCGTGACTGAAGCTAAGAAGTGCCTCGTTACGGTACCCCTGACCCGGCTCAATTCAATTCCCCATCCCATGACCGGGACAGCGGGGGCAGCGAAAGTGATGCTGCGTCCGGCGGCGGCGGGAACCGGGGTAATTGCCGGCGGAGCCGTGCGGACGGTTCTAGAATTGGCCGGGGTCAAAAATATCCTAGCGAAATCCCTAGGGGCTGATTCTCCGCTCAATAACGCCCGTGCCGCCACCGATGCCTTGAGCCAACTGCGTAACTTTAAGGATATTGCCGACGAGCGGGGCATTCCGGTCAGCAACTTGTACAGCAAGTAACCCATGGCGACCGTCGAATCCCAAGAACGCTTCCAGCAGGGGCTAAAGCTCTATGAGGCTGAGGCCCCCTTGCCTGAAGTGATTCCCATTTTTAAAGATATTGTCAAGAATGAACCCAAGAACTGCGCGGCTTGGACCTGTCTGAGTTGGTTGTATCTTTTGAACGACCAACCCAAACTCGCCCTAGATGCCGCCCGTAAAGCCGTCCCCCTTGGTCAAGCCGACGCCCAAGCCCGGATTAATCTAGTCCTCGCCATGCTAGAGACCAAACAAAAGGGCGTGCGCGAACCGATGGAACAAGCCATCCAAATTGTCACCTTGGATCAAGACCAAGCTGAACAGGTAGCCCACAACATTACCGATGGCCTAGAACGTCGTCCAGATTGGTCCGCCCTACTGAAAGTCCAAGCTTGGCTGAACGAGGGAGCTTAAGTTTTTTACTGAGGGCAATTAGAGGATGTTGACAGTGTGTACTGCCCCCCTTGACTGAGACAGGTAGTTAAGCTTCCCTAGCCGATAGGAGGCTTACGCCATGTCCCTGAAACGTCGCAGATTTACCCCTGACTTTACCCCCACAGGAGGCAAGCACTCCAGGTACGCCGTGAAATTGAAGCGGGGAAAACCTCAGCCCAAGCAGCACGGGAGCACCAAATCAACCCCACCATAATTGCCAACTGGCAAAAGCAGCACCAGCAGTACGCTGAGCAAGCCTTCCAGGGTGACGGTAATACTTGCCAGGACACAGCCCGTATTGCTGTGGCTTGGCTCAGCGTAGGGTCTACTAGAGCGGATGGTCGGCAGTTGGCGCTGGAGAACTCTGTTTTAAAAAAGCCTTGCTGCGGTTAGAGACCAAGGCACCCTCGACACGCCGCAATACCAAGAACTGCTGTACACCCAAGTGGCACAGCAAGCTGCCACCGGCACAGCGTCGGTGGCCGGCCTGTGCCGCACCTTGAAGCTCAACCGTGCCGCTTACTCCCGCTGGAGAGCTCGTACTGCCCAGCCCGAGCGAGATACCGAACTACATAACCAGCTCCAGCAGGTAGCCCTGGCGTGGCCGAGTTATGGCTATCGGCACGTGACCCATGAGCTAAAACGCAGGGGGAATCACAAGCGGGTGTTGCGCTTGAGGCGCGGGGATAATCTGCTGTGCTTACGCAAGCCAGGATTCGTCAATACAACAGATGCCAACCTGGTGCCCAAGCTGGAGGTGACCGGGGTAGACCCATGGTGGATCTCAGATATCACCTATAGCCGACTGGGCATGGAACTTGTCGGTGAGTACAGGCTTGGTGCATCACGACCACCGGGGCGTGCAATAGGCCTCGCATGCCTACATCGGGGTGCTCCAGGCGCAGGGCATCCGCATGATAGCCTAGCGTGGCGCAGCCATGTCGTCA
>NZ_JAAXLT010000019.1 GCF_013285555.1 Candidatus Cyanaurora vandensis
GGCCAAACCATCTATCAACTCCAGCCGGGGCTACGCTCTGGGTGGTTGATGCAGCAACTGAAGCACCCGGCTAGGCCGATGGCTCTTGCGGAAGTCCTGCATAAGTTAGATGTTAAACTACGCTGAGCAGGGAAGCTTAGGTTTAGTCGCCAGCACCCGCAGCAGGAGCATGAGCTATCGTGGAATTTTTGCAGCAGTTCTTTTCGAGCAATGGCTTTCAACCCCATGCCTACTGTTTTGTATGGCGACGAGAATTACTATGGTTTTTTATTGTTTCAGATGTAATCATCGCTGCTTCTTACTACTCCATTCCCGCTGTATTGACAAGCTTTGTCCGTCAACGGGAGGATTTAGCCTATAAATGGGTATTTCTACTATTTGGTGCTTTCATTTTTAGCTGTGGAACCACGCATATTATGGATGTGATTGTCCTATGGCAGCCCTATTACTGGCTACAGGGCTATATCAAATTTATAACCGCTCTAATCTCAGCGGCAACGGCAATCCTCCTCTGGCCCTTACTCCCTAAAGCCCTCGCCCTCAGGAGTCCGACTGAACTAGAAGTCATCAATCAGCGACTACAACAGGAGATTACGGAACGTCAAGTCACCGCAATAGACCTGCAAATGTCTCGCAATGACCTAGAAGTAAGAGTTATGGAACGCACCGCTGAGTTGAGGGCGGTCAACGAAAAGCTAGCCCAAACGGAAGCTAAGTATCGCAATATTTTTGAGAATGCCAATGAAGGAATATTCCAAAGTACTGCCAGCGGACGCATAATCACCGCTAATCCTGCTTTGATTAAGATGTTCGGCTACCCTTCTGAGTCGGTATTCCTTGAAGATCTGCAAGTTCAGAATAATTATCTCGATCCAACGCGACGTGCTGAATTCATCCAACAGATTGACTGCTATGGGGTTGTGATGGATTTTGAATCCCAGGTCTATCATCGAGAAGGTCATACTTTTTGGATAGCTGAGAATGCCCGTGCGATCAAAGACACCGAGGGGAATATTCTCTACTACGAAGGTTCAATTCAAAATATCACAGACCGTAAGCAGTCTGAGGCTCAACGTTTAGCTCTAGAGGCGTCTGAACTAAAAATGCTTGAGCTTGAAAAACTAAATCTTCTCAAGGATGACTTTTTAAGTTCAGTTTCCCATGAATTGCGGACCCCGATGACTAACATCCGTATGGCAATCACACTGCTCAAAACTGCATCTTCGCCAGAAAAACAAGCTAGATATCTGCAAGCTCTAGAAGTCCAGTGTGACCGTGAGATTGACCTCATCAACGACTTACTCAGTCTGCAACGCCTAGAGACCAGTACGATGAATCCGATTTTGGAGATAGTATCACTAAAGGAATGGTTAACTGAGCTAGTAGATGCCTTCGCTGACCGCGCTGAGCAGCAGGAACAGCACATGACCCTAGAAATGGGTCCAGTGGATCGGTTATGTACTGATATTTCGATGTTAGGACGTATTTTGAGTGAGTTGCTCAATAATGCCTGTAAATATACTCCCAAGGGCGGCTTCATTCAAATACAAGTCAGGGAGCAGGACGCCGACCATATTGAGTTCAAGCTAGCCAATACTAGCCTGGACATCTCTTCAGAAGAGCTACCCCAGATTTTTGAGAAGTTCTACCGGGTTCAGCGTAAAGACCTTTGGAGTCAGGGCGGAACCGGGCTGGGATTGGCTCTGGTTAAGAAGTTAGTCGAGCGGCTCAACGGGACGATTCATGTGGCAAGTGAACAGGGCGTTGTATCTTTCACGTTGATACTACCGAACCAGGAGCGAGAATTATGCCTAGAGATGGGGTAAGGTCTCAGGGGTAGCCGGGTCCTCCGCCACGCTCAAGAAATGAGTGATATAGGCAAAGGCGTCCTCCACACTATCCGTGGGATAGGTCAACTCTAGATCCTCGGGGCTAATCGTACCAAACTCGACCATCGCTTCTAGGTTAAGGACCCGTTGCCAGTAATCCTTACCAAAGAGGACCACAGGCAACTTACCTTGGATCTTCCGGGTCTGGACTAAAGTTAGGGTCTCAAACAATTCATCTAGGGTCCCGAAGCCCCCCGGAAAAATAACTAGGGCTTTGCAAGGATTGAGAAACCAGTACTTGCGGGTGAAAAAATAATGGAACTCGAAGGCTAACTCTGGCGTGACCCAGGGGTTGAGGCCCTGCTCCATGGGTAGAGAGATACCGAGACCAATGGATTTACCGCCCGTTACATCGGCGGCTCCCCGGTTGGCGGCCTCCATGATCCCCGGCCCGCCTCCCGAACAGATGTAGTAGTGATAGCCGCTGTACTTTTTGAGACTCCAAGCCGTTAACTGACGGGCTAGTTCACGGGCAGCGGTGTAGTAGTGGCTCAAGCGCAGGGCAGTGGTGGCTTGGTGGAGTTCGCGTTGGGCAACTGGGCCGGGATTTTGCTCAGTGTTGGCCTGCGCTTGACTAAGCCGTTGTTGGGCCTCGTCGGGGGCACTCAGGCGGGCTGACCCAAAAAAGACAATCGTATTGTGGACATGCTGGTGGGCAAAACGCCGCTTGGGTTCCTCGTACTCACAGAGGATACGGATGGCGCGGGCTTCCTCAGAGGTCAGGAACGCTAGATTTTTGTAAGCTTTCTCGGGCGCATCAGACATGGGCAACTTTCAGCACTCTTTCTAGCGTAAGGGTTCGGGGACGAATGATCTGCTCTCGATCCTCGCCAAATCTACAAGCACGAATTTGGGCGTTGCACCGCTTGTCATGAATGAGCCAAGCGCAATCCGGTGACCTACGTCCCAGACTTACGCCCCATGCTGGCTCCAGATCTAAAATTACCGACCGGGCAAAGTTTCGGGAAAAAAGACCTAGGAGTGCAGCGTTATCCTGAAATGAGCCGCGAGGAGCTAATGACCATGATGGAATTGCAAGCGACCGGGTGGAAAGCCTCGCGAGTGTTTCGTGAAGGACTGGAAGAGGGTAGGGCAGAAGGCGAGTTGAAAGGCAAGCTGAAGATAGTTCCGGCTCTGGTGGCACGGGGTTTTACCGTCCAAGAGATTGCGGAGATTCTAAACTTGTCAGTAGCGCAAGTGCAGGCCAGCCAGCCCTAGTCTTGGGTCTGCACTGCTTTACCCAATCGCAGAGGCTTCCGCTATGGCTTTCTAGTCATGGGTCGGCCTAGGGCGAGAACTAAGCTTTAGGTAAAGCGCACGAGCCTTGGTACTCAGTTGTGGCTTTTTGCTCCGTCAGCTAGGCTTTTTACTCGGTAGCGGTGCAAGCGGGGTTCACTGAGTGTGTTCAGGAAGCATGGGCGCCGGGAGAACTACTTGGGTCCGTAGTAGTGACAGGTCGAGGTGCAGGTCTCGGCTACGGTAACGCGGTGGAGTTGAGGTAGACGGACGACTACCCTTTGCCAGAGCCAGTGGGCCAAGCGTTCACTCGTCGGGTTCTCCAGACCGGGGACTTCGTTGAGTAAACGATGGTCGAGTTCTTTTTCGAGGATGGGCTTGACCACGGCGGCGATCTCACCAAAATCGAGGACCCAACCCATCTCCTCATCCAAAGCTCCCTGGACGGCAAGCTCAATGCGGTAGCTATGACCGTGGATGCGGTAACAGGGGTGGTCGGCTGGAACCTTGGGCAGATGGTGGGCTGCCTCAAAGTGAAAAGACTTGACCAGTTCAAACATGGATTGCCGCGAGGAGAAGTTTTATTTTATGCGCTGCCTGATGGAAAAATCCGCCTCAAGGTTAACAGCGTGCCAGTTTCCGCTTCCTTTGCTTCCGCTCTTGATAAACTCTGTAACGGGAGGATTAGACAAAATGACGGTAGAAGAGTTGGTCCTGAAGAAGTTGCGGGCTTTGCCACTTGAGAGGCATCTAGAATTGCTGGACTTTGCAGAATTTTTAGACCTGAAGGTGCGTTCCGAGAAGAAGCCGTGTCGGAGTGTTAAAGGACCATGGGCGGTTCATGATATCCACATCACCGAGGATGATATTGCTGAGGCGATGGCTCTGTACTTGAATTTGCCGCTCGTCACACGGTATTTTAAAATCCAGGCGAGCAATATACAAACTATTGGGTGAACATGATTACAATCACCACGTGCTTACTAAACTGAAAACCCCAGGCTTCTTCAACCTGGGGCTTTTAACTAGTCATCAGCATTAACGGTTGGGCTGAGGGGTCATCCGCAGGTAGGGTTTGACCACGGTGTAGCCCTTGGGGAACTTCTCTTTGAGCACTTCCGGGTCCTGGAGCGCGGGCACAATTACGCAATCATCTCCATCCTGCCAGTTCACTGGGGTGGCAACGCTGTAGTTGTCTGTCAACTGCAAAGAGTCAATCACCCGCAACAGTTCTGGGAAGTTCCGGCCCGTGCTGGCGGGATAGGTCAGGGTCAGCCGCAGTTTTTTCGCTGGGTCAATGATGAAGACCGAGCGCACGGTCAGCGTGTTGTTGGCGTTGGGGTGGATCATGTCATACAGGTCCGCCACCTTGCGGTCGGGGTCCGCCAAGATTGGGTAATTGACCGCACAACCCTGGGTCTCCTCAATATCGCCCACCCAGCCCCGGTGGGAATCGCTGTCATCCACGCTCAAGGCAATGACCTTGACGTTACGCTGGTCAAATTCGGGCTTAAGCCGTGCCACCGCGCCGAGTTCGGTGGTGCAGACGGGCGTGAAGTCCTTGGGGTGCGAAAATAGCACGATCCAACTGTCCCCGGCCCATTCGTAGAAATTAAGCGGTCCTTCCGTGGAATCCTGTGTGAAATCGGGGACCACATCCCCTAAGCGCAGTGCCATTGCATCCTCCTATCGCTTCAAGACTAGAGGCAGAGTGCCTGCCTGTCCAAAATCACCTTAGCATAGTTGAATCCCCCCAATCCCGATAGGGTTTAGGGCTTTTACGGCAAGCGGATTAATCTGCTAAATTTAAACAAATTCCCAGTCCCCTGCACACTACATATGGACCTTATGCTAGAATCCACGCAAGATGTGGGTGCAACCCCACCTTTGAGCCAACGCATTCACCAAATCCGGGCTTCGTTGCCCTCCCAGGTCCTTCTGGTTGCGGTAACGAAACAAGTGGAAGTGGGCCGGATGCGCTTGGCGTATCAGGCAGGTATCCGGGATTTTGCCGAAAGTCGCGTCCAGGACCTCCACGAAAAAAAAACAGCTTGAGGACCTCCAGGACGTGAACTGGCATTTTATCGGACGACTCCAGAGCAATAAAACCCGGCGGGCTCTCCTGCTGAGTGACTGGATTCATTCGGTGGATAGTCTGGCCCTGGCCCGCCAACTGAGTACCGTCGCCGTTCAGGAGAACTGTTCACCCCGAGTCCTCCTCCAGGTCAAGCTCCGGGCGGACCCGGCTAAAACCGGCTGGTCTCCTACGGAACTGGAAACTCAACTCCCCGAACTCGTTCAACTTTTAAATGTCCGGGGGTTGATGACCATTGCTCCTTTTGGACAAGCGAGTCTGGATCTGTTTCAGGAGTTGGCTCACTGGTCAGCCCGGTGGCGGGGGACCTATCCCCAATTGACGGAACTCTCAATGGGGATGTCAGGGGATTATCCCTTGGCGGTGCAGGCGGGGAGCACGATGGTCCGACTCGGGCAAGCGATTTTTGGTTTACGTCCACCTCAATTAGGAGTCTAGGTCATGGCAAGCATGTGGAGTCGTTTTAAAGAGTTTGTCGGGTTAGGTGAGGAGCCGTTGGTGTACGAAGAGTCTGACTATTCCGAGCTTTACCAGGAGGAGACCCCGCGCCAGGGTGAATCACGGGAGGAACGCCGCCGCCGGGTCGAACGACTCCAGCCTGCTGCCCCTACCACCACCGCTACTACCCCAGAAGAGCCACCGCGCCGCACTCGTCCCACTACGACCGGGAATGTGATTGGGATGCCCAATACCTCTAGCCAAGCTGAAGTCTTTGTAATTGAACCCAAGAGCTTTGAGGACGCGCCCCAGCTCATCCAGTACCTGCGCGAACGTAAATCTGTGGTTCTCAACTTGACCCTGATGGAAGCGGAGCAGGCCCAGCGCACTGTGGACTTTGTGGCCGGGGCGACCTACGCCATTGACGGGCACCAGGAACGGTTGGGCGATGGGATTTTCCTATTTACCCCAAGTTCCGTCCTCATCTCCAGTGCCAAAACCCAGGCCCAGAAATCCGAAGAAAAACCCGGGGTTTTCAAATTTGAGGAACTGTGGCGTTCCGGGACCTGAGCCTGGGGGTCATCGGCGGTGGCGCGATGGCGGAAGCTCTGATTGCAGGCATCCTCCATCAGCAACTCTATCTCCCCGAACAGATTGCCGTTAGCGAACCCCAAGCCACCCGCCGCGCTCACTGGGTTGAGCGTTATGGGGTGCGGACCACGGATTGTAACCAGGATGTAACGGCGGCAGTATGGTTATTGCTCGCCATCAAACCGCAGGTCTTCCTAGAGGTCGCCGGGAGTTTAACTTTGCCCTTGGGTGCCCGTGGGGTGGTCTCCATTTTGGCGGGAGTATCCTTAGCTACCCTGACAAAAACCTTTGTGGATACCCCGGTGGTCCGGGCAATGCCCAATACCCCAGCCTTAGTCGGCGCGGGGATTACGGCCTTGGCAGCGGGTGATGGGGTTACACACGTCCAACTGAATCAGGTGGAAGCCATTTTTCAGGCAGTAGGGCAAGTAGTCCGAGTACCTGAGAGTTCGTTGGATGCAGTCACGGGATTATCCGGCTCGGGTCCGGCCTATGTTGCGCTGATGGTGGAAGCCCTGATGGATGGTGGGGTAGCGGCGGGGCTCCCCCGTGATCTTGCTCGTCAATTGGTCCTAGCGACGGTCAGCGGGAGTGTGCAATTGATGGTCCAGGAAAACCTACAGCCTGCCCAACTCAAGGACCGGGTGACGAGTCCCGGCGGGACGACGATTGCTGGTTTAGCCGTGCTTGAACAGGCTGCCGTGCGGGGTGCTTTCATCGCGGCGGTCCTCAAAGCAACTGCCCGTTCCCGTGAATTAGGTCAAAATTAAATTATCAAGAGCGGCGTAAAACCCATAGCTTTAGCTATGGGCATATAAGCCGTATCAGCCATAGGCGCATAAAAGATTTAAGCTACGACTTTCAGCTTCAATAAACTACAATAGTAGTATGTTAGTCCTTGAGTCAAAGTTAGTCGCCACCTCTGAGCAGTTCGCCTTAATTGATGAGGCGATCCGCACCTTCCAATTCATCCGCAATAGAGCCTTGCGCTACTGGATAGATACTAAGGGTGCTACTAAGTATGACCTTAACAAACAGTGGGCAATCCTAGCCAAAGAGTTTGCGTGGGCTAATAAACTAAACTCTATGGCTCGCCAATCCGCAGCCGAACGAGCATGGTCGGCAGTCTCCAGCTTCTTTGACAACTGTAAA
>NZ_JAAXLT010000158.1 GCF_013285555.1 Candidatus Cyanaurora vandensis
AGTTAGCTTGGCTTCTCGGATGAACATGATATTATCCTAGCATATCAGGGGATAAAGCCGTCCTGAAGGACGGGGCTTGCATCCCATATTTCCGGTCAAGTTGCAGAGACGGGGGCCAGCAGGATCAACTTGGGGTCGGCAAGGAGACGGCGGGCGTACTCCACGAGGAATTCTCGCGCTTCATCGCGGCGGTAGGGTAGGGCCAAGAGGTCCCCGAAGACCCAGACTTGGTTCCTTTGTTTTTTAAAGAGCCAAGCCTCGAAGCCCCGGGGGGAAATCTGCTGGAAGAGTTCGATGGAGCGTGTCTTCTTAGCATCCGTGTAACTAAAGGACGGCTCTTGCTCTTTCAAGAAACGGCCCACCTGCGGGTAGTCCTTGCCATAGCCGTTGTCGAACTGCAAAACCGCCTCCACCCGTCCGTCGGTGCCGACCAATAGGACCACCCGTCCAAAAGACCGTTCATAGACCAGACTGCGCCAGGGTAGCGTGCGGCTGGCAGTGGGTGCCCCGTAGCGTTTGCGGATGGCAGTCTCGGTCTGACCCAACTCAAAGGCTTGGACCGGGAGGGCCAACGCGAAAACCAGACTAATGATGAGCCGCAGCATACATCCCCCACAGACAGAGTTGGGCATCCTGGTAATCAAAAAGCTGGGGCAACCAACGGCAGACCAAGGCACTGTCGCCCCCAGTGGCAACGACTTTACCCCGACTCTCGGCTTGCCGCCATGCCGTTAGGTACTGTTCTAGCCCCGCTAGGGTCACTTTGACCACCCCACTTTGGATGGCACTGGCGGTGTCGCTCGCGAGGGGCACGGGGAGGGTTGTGGGGAGGGTGACTTCAGGGAGGAGGGCGGTCTGTTGGTGTAAAGCGCGAAACTGCATCATGAATCCCGGCAGGATACAGCCCCCCACCAATTGACCTTTAGTACCCGCCACCGTCACCGTGATACAGGTCCCGAAATCCACGACCAGCACGGGTAAACCATAGCGATAACCCGCCCCCAGAATATTCAAGGCCCGGTCAATCCCTAGGGTCTCATAACTGCCCCGGAGCGTCACATCTGCCAGGGTCAAGACCCGTACCTTGGGGTAGAACTGCCACCGCTCTAACCGTGCGGGGACCACGGAGGCGACGGTAATCTGGGACGCCCGCTCGAATACACTGGGGTCCCAGTAATCCGGGCTATAGTCCGCCGCCAAAATCAACTCCCCCCGCTCAAACCAGCCCCAGTGCTGACGGGTATTGCCAATGTCCACCGCCAACCACATCGCTCGTCCCCAAACAATGGCTCTCATTATGGCTTGCCCTGCCCCGAGCTGATGGGGATGAGTACATCCTGGGGTAGAGGTGAGGCCAATGGGGGTCGGTTTACTTGGAATGAGAAAACGCTGGGGGCCGCGATGAGTCTGATTGAGACCCGTACCGAACGGATGGTATTGAACCTAGGCCCCCACCACCCTTCCATGCATGGGGTGATGCATCTGGTCGTCACGATGAACGGGGAGAATATCGAAGACTGCCAACCGATTATTGGGTACTTGCACCGGGGCATTGAGAAGATGGCGGAAAGCCGCAGCTTCATTCAGTTCCTGACCTATGCCAATCGCTGGGATTATGCAGCAACTATGCTCCAGGAGTCCTTGACAGCAATGGCCTGGGAAAAGCTTGCCGATGTCCCCGTCCCCCGCCGTGCCCAATATATCCGCGTCATCATGCTAGAGCTTTCCCGTATTTCCTCTCACCTGCTCTGGCTGGGTCCCTTTATGGCGGACTTGGGGGCCAATACGCCGCTGTTTTATATTTTTCGGGAACGCGAGTTGGTCTACGACCTTTTTGAGGCGGTCACGGGGTCCCGGTTAATGCACAACTACCACCGCATCGGCGGGGTGGCTGCCGATATTACCTATGGTTGGGTGGATAAATGCCGGGACTTCTGTGATTACTTCTTGCCCAAAGTTGATGAGTATGAGACCTTAATCACAAACAACCCAATTTTTCGCCGTCGAGTCGAGGGCCTAGGGGTGGTCTCGCAGGAGGAGGCGATTAGCTGGGGGATGTCTGGGCCGATGCTCAGGGCCTCCGGGGTGCAGTGGGACCTGCGTAAGGTGGACCACTATTCAATTTACGACGAGGTGGAGTTCGACGTGCCCTGGGATACTCGTGGTGATGTCTTTGCCCGCTATGTGGTGCGGATTCAGGAGATGCGCGAGTCCACAAAAATTATCCGCCAGTGCCTAGACCAACTTCCCGGCGGTAGCTTTGAAAACCTGGAGGCCCAACGGCTTCTCGGTGGACCCAAGAGCGAATGGAACGCTCCTGATTACCAATTCATCAGCAAGAAACCCGCCCCCAACTTCAAACTACCCGCCGGTGAAATCTATGTCCGCGTCGAGTCTGCCAAGGGTGAACTCGGTGCTTACTTAATCGGTGATGGCGGACAAACTCCCTGGCGGTTCAAGGTCCGGCCCCCGGACTTTGTGAACCTGGGTTTAATTGCCCAAATGGTCAGTGGCAGTAAGCTTGCTGATTTAATGGCAATCCTCGGTTCTGTAGACATGATTATGGGTTCCGTGGACCGTTAGTGTGCCAACTCTCCACGAGCCGGTCCACATTTACCGCTAAGGGTTTGAGTTCGAGGGGCTGCTCATGGGCCCGTTCAAAGCGTAAGTTTTGAATTTTTGTTAAGCGTTCATTGACTTTGATAGCGTTTATTAACACACGCCTTAGAAAACTAGAGTCCTGTCTTAGGCGATGATAAAGCTATGGGTATACCAAGCATTCAAGAGACCTTCGACCGGCTAGGCCACAAACCCGCCCTCATTCCCTTCTTGACCGCTGGGGACCCAGATCTTGTGACCACAGGGGCCGCCCTATTGACCTTGGCCCGCCACGGTGCGGACATTCTCGAGGTAGGGGTGCCCTACGCTGATCCCCTCGCCGATGGACCCGTGATCCAAGCTGCTGCCACTCGTGCCCGTCAACGGGGCACCACCTTGAGCCAAGTGCTAGAGCTTTTGGCAGGGTTAATCCCGGCCCTGGGTGTACCCGTGGTCCTGTTCTCCTACTACAACCCGGTGCTGGCGATGGGGGCCGAAAATTTTATGGCCCGCCTCCACCAAGCGGGAGTCAAGGGCGTAGTTATTCCCGACCTCCCCCTGGAAGAAGCCGGACCTCTACTAACCTTGGGCGCGGCCTATGGCGTAGATGTGATTTTGCTAATTGCCCCAACGAGCCCCCCGGACCGGATCGCCCGGATTGTCCAAGCCGCCCAGGGCTTTGTCTATGTGGTCAGTCTCACCGGGACCACCGGGGTCCAACAGCAACTAGCGACCAACCTCCCCCAGATGATCCAGCAGGTGCGGGCCTTGACGACGAAGCCTATTGCCGTCGGGTTCGGTATCTCCACCCCGGCCCAAGCTCGACAGGTAGCCGACTGGGGGGCTAACGGGGTGATTGTGGGGAGTGCCTGTGTCCAACTGTTGGCCCAGACCCCGGAGCCGGAACGGTTAGCCCGCTTGGGCGAATTTTGTCAGCAGTTGCGCGATGCGCTGGGTTAAAGCGGCTCTCCTCGCGCTCTTCTTGCATGCTTGCAAGGGTCCCCAATCCCTCCCCAATACTGCGC
>NZ_JAAXLT010000159.1 GCF_013285555.1 Candidatus Cyanaurora vandensis
AGCTGGGCGGTACCGCCCAGCTATCCCCCGGCTTTAGCCGTCGGGAGTGTCAAGGCTAATCGTCAAGTCACTTGGCCTATGCCCGGGGTAGTTTTGCAGCCTGAGTCTGGAGGCTTTGCGCCGGGGCAGTCGGCTCAGAGCGGCGGAGTCTCCTCAAGCAATCGGTGTCGTCGTACAACGGACGAGCACGATGGTGGCATTGTCTGGGGCACCCAGGGTCAAGACGCGCTGAATGATGGCGTTAGCGCAGCCCTGGAGGTCGGGGTTTTGCCAGATGAGGGCGTGGATGCTGGTGAGGTCCAAACATTCCCAGACTCCATCGGTACATAAGAAAATGACCTCTTCTGGGGTCAACACTAAGTCCGGGAGGGTATCAAGGGCGTCAGCCGCTAAATTCCGCACCTCACCCACCGAACGCAGGAGTTGATTGCGCTGGGGGTGCGTCAGGGCCTCAGTTTCGGTAATCAAACCACGATTGATGAGCGAACGGACTAAGGAATGGTCCTCACTCAACAGCACCAAGCCCTCGGTCCCTACTCGATAGGCCCGACTGTCCCCGAGATGGGCCAGGGTCAACCGCGCTCCACACAACACGATCCCGGTCAGGGTGCAGCCCCCAGCCCCGCCCAATTGCTGATGGACTACTTGATTCGCCCGGATCAGTCGGTCCACCGTCCACGCCTGTTGTTCTGCCACGGTCTCAAAGGCCGGGGGGTCCGCCGCGCCGACAAACTGTCCCGTCGCCAAGGCACTCGCCACCTCACCCTGGAGCATCCCGCCAATACCATCAGCGACACAGGCCACCAAAATTCCTGATGCGCCCTCATCGGTCACAGCACTGCTGACCCGATAACCCCAACTATCTTGATTGAGGGTCCGGCGGATATTCAAACCCTGGGTTGTTGCCGCCCCCACTTGGTAGGTAAAGGCTTGCCGCTGCCGCCCCGCCCGCAGTTGACGGACTAAGCGCAACAGTTCATCGAAATCACACCGTTGGTCGGGGCTAGCAAGGGTCCGCCCAAGGACCTGGACCGCGCCTGGTATTTGGAGCGCGGCGGGTACATTCAAGAAATCCACCCCGCCCTCCGGTGGCTCCTCACCCGTCAGCAACCGATAGAACAAAGCACCCAGGGTATAAATATCTTCCTGTCCCGTCACCACGCCCCCAGCCGCGAGTTCCGGGGCGGTATAACCGGGAAGATAGACCGCCACCAGGGGCACGGTGCCCAAGGGTGTCAGGTAGGACAGGCCCTCTAGGACCACCGGGCGGCCCACCACCACCTCGGTGGGATGAAAAGCTAAGACCTGCCAACCAGTTTGGTGAATTTTTTTGAGTAACTGGACTAGTTGCAGGTAATCCCCCAACAGGTCCACCCAGCCCACCTGTTCTAGCTGTTGTTGCAAACTAAAGCCCTCGACCACACTCAGCAAGAGCGATAATTCGCCATCTACTTCCTGCCAAGCCAAGCGTTGCGGGAGCATCCGGTGGGGCAGTTGACCCAAGAAATCCACTTGGGCATTCAGTCGTGCCCGTTCTCCCGTCCACAACTGGACGGTCTCGCCCGTCATGAGTTGTACCCGGTAACGCTGGTAAAGAGAGCGGGGCAAGACCTCCATGATCATCCCCTGGTAGGATTCGACGCTGATAGTCTCTCCCACTTGGCGGGTCAAGACGAAGGGGGCCGGGGTGACGGGGTAAACGTCTTCTTCCAGATTGGCTTCGGACTCAAGGCGTTCAGTCTGCACGAGGCCCCTCCTCAATTAGGACTAAGCGGGCATTGCCGAGGGCTAGTTCATCGCCTAGTTCCAGACGATAGGGCGCAGACAGACGGGAGCCAAAACTAGTCCCGGTTCTCAGTTTCACAAAAACACCGTTGGTGGACCCTAGATCTTTAACGAACCAATGACCCTGGTCACAAAAGAGTTCAGCATGGAGCCGTGAAACCGTTTCACAGCCCGGTAGCCCCGTCAAATCAATGTCCACGGGACCCGTGATTGTATCGAAACGACCCAGGATCAATCGCTCCCCGCCCAACAGAAACTTGGTCCCCGTGAGACTACCCTGACGCTTAACCGCCAGCCGCAGAGTGTTCGGGGCTAGGGCAGGTAGGGGCACTATTTCGATGGTGACGGGCGGTACAGAGCGGGGTTGAATTAACTCTGCCCCGCAGCCCTCACAAAAATCCACATCTTTTGAGTTGACAGTCGTGCAGACTCCGCAGGTAATCACCATGGTCCCCAGTCAAGTTCCCATCCAGGGTACCCAGATTACCCAAGCCCATAAAAAAAGAGGGTCTAGCCCTCCTTTTGTCAAAATCGCCGCAGTCTTAGACCGGAGCCCCAGGCCCCACATAGGAGCCCCAAATAAACACGCCCAACACAGTCAGTACACCCAGGACTGCGAAAGTCCCGACCAACCATAGGGGAAGACGGTCCGGCATCAGTAACCTCCCAAGTGTCGTCCAAATTAACCAATAATGTAACTTGAAAAGAGCAGGGCAGTTACTAAAACTAATAACAGGCCCAAAAAGAGCGAGGTGCGGTTGAGTTCGACACGGGGCCGCGAGGGAACCGAGTTGTAACGGTCGGGCGGACGCTGGTTCGGATTAGTCATGACAAACCTACTTTTGGATGAACTGCATGGCAACCAAGGCACCAAAGAAGAACACGGTCGGTACAGCCAGGGCGTGTACTGCCAACCAACGGACGGTGAAAATCGGGTAGGAGACGGGCTGAACGGAGCGGTTAGGGCGATTGCTGGATGTGGACGTAGACATGTGTACCTCCTAGGACAGGATTAGGGTGTGGGGGCGGGTTTGGTGGACTGGTCGAGTTGTTCTTTGCTTGTATAGCGGTCAGTGACGAGAGGTTTTTTGACCCCATCTTCTTTGTAATATTCGTTAGGGCGCGGTGTACCGAAGGCATCATAAGCAAGCCCGGTGCTGACAAACAAGAAACCACTGCTAAAGAGTAGCAAGAGGGCAGGAATGTGGATCAGCCAGTAACGGGTACTGGTGATGATATCTGTGAAAGGACGTTCACCGGTGGTACGGGACATGACGGGATACCTCGGCCTGACTGCTGTGATACCACATTTTACCACCGATACTACGGATCGTTAAGACAGATGAGAAAAAATCTTTGCATTAGTTTACAAGAGGCCCCCAACCCCCCAGCC
>NZ_JAAXLT010000160.1 GCF_013285555.1 Candidatus Cyanaurora vandensis
GAGCCATCGGGAAAGACTGAGGAGATAAGCATCGCTGCTGCTGGCGAGTCATCGTCAACGGTAAATGCTGTCTGTGAGCCAGTAACCGCAAGGGAATCCCCGCTCCTTTAGGACGGTGAGTATGTCAACGTCTCGATAGCTCTATCTACTTCACGCTCTAGGGAGAGACGGGCATCATCTGAATCCTTTGCGTCCAAATCGTGTGACTGCCCTTACCAGGACGGTAAGAGAAGCCAGCGGTCCTAAGTTTAGCTTTGAGTTCCCTGACTCACCTGCAAACCATCTCGACCCGCCTGCAAAGTAGTTTGGGCGGTCTGGCTGACAGCAGCTATGGCCTGCATGGTCTGGGCGAATAATTCTCGGATTTGCTCATCGGTCATGGGGAGTGTTTCCTGTGGCTTAGCTTTTGAAGAGGCAAGGAGCTTTAGAATTTAGCGTAGCTCCGCTTGGCAATTCTAAAACGCACTATCCACCCCCAGGGTTACACTCGTCCCCGCACCATCTAGGGTCGTGCCGTGTTCGCGGTAGGTAGCGTTAAAGATGTTATCCACGTTTAGACGCAGGGTGGTGGTGGGGTTGAGGGGGAGACCCGCCCGGAGGTTGAGGGTGCCCCAGCCCGGTGTGCCCAGGGGGTTGATCCGTAGGTCCGTAGCATCGTTGGCAGAGAGTCGGGTCTGGGCGGCGGCGTACCGTAAAAAAGGTTCGAGATAAACCCCCGTCGTCGGTTCGTAGCGTACGCCGACCACACTGTTAAAAGGCGGGATGGCATTCTCCCCGGATAACCCCGACTCGGCATAACTGAAAGTCCCGGTGACGAAACTGGACCACTGGGGACTGAACCGATACCGTCCGCCAAACTCTATGCCCCAGATCGTGTCGCTGTTGAGATTCTGGGTCTGGAAAAGCTGGGCGGTACTGCCGTCACTGTTAATCACTGTCCCCAAACTGACCGAATCCAGGCGGTCCGTGTACTGACTCCAAAACCCCAGCAACTCCCCGGTAAATGCCGTCCCACTCACCTTGAGGCCCCCATCCACAGAAAAAACCCGCTCCGGGGCAAGGCTGGGATTGGGGAGGTTAATATCAGTTACACGCCGGGACCCCGCTTCCCCCAAGTCATTGATATTGGGGGCACGAAAGCCCTGACCCAGGTTAAAAACCAAGTTCACCTCGGGAGTCAAGCGATACCGCGCCCCCAAACCCCCGGTCAGAGCCTGGAAGTTACGGCTGAACCCCGAACTGTTGGGCCGGACTGAACTAAATGGGATATTTACGTCCACCAGAGAGTAACGCAACCCCAGGAATGAGGTGAAACGCTCGTCCCAGTTCGTCTCGTCCTGGAGGAATAACCCGTACTGGTTGAGAGTGGAGCCGTCTACATAACGGGGTCCGTTGGGGTCCAGTCGGCTACCCGTGAGATCGTTGGCAATCGTGCGACTACTATTTACTCGGTCAAAATAGGCTTCCAGACCATAGGTAAAACGATTGTTCCCCCAAGTGCTCGTCAGAGTCAAGCCCGTGCCCAATAAATTGGAGGCGATATTCTACAAGGTGTTGTTGCTACTAGCGGTCCCGGTTCCATAGCCCGGAAAACTAGGGCGGGTGCTGAAATTGCGTTGGTTGCGGTTGTCCTCGATCTGCTGGTAGCCCGCCTGTAAGCGCAGGGTGTCCAACCAAGTCTGTTCAAAATCAGCCTGATAGGAACCCAATATAAAAGTCCGACTCTGGGGCGCGAAACCCCGTTCGGCTGAGGGTACATTGGGACCATAACCCTGAATAATCCCGTCTTGGCGCGAAACCGTGGGAATCCGGCTGTGCTGGGCCGTGAGGGTAAAACTCTGACTAGGGGTGAACTGGACCGCGCTCTTGAAGTTCAAGCCGTAGAACTCATACCCCGAATCCGCCACTGTCCGCCCTGGATTGGGGAAGAAGACCTGGGGATTTGGAGCTTGCCCCAAAACCACATCCCCAAAAGTTCGGTAGGTAAGCCCCGCTTGGACGTTGAAATCCTGGTCGCCTAAATTCACCCGCCCGTGGGTACTAACCCCGGCCGGATTGCTGGTGTAGTCCGTGTGGATTTGGAATCTCGGCCCATTGGCTTGAAAAATTGGGGTCAGGGTATTGGTAATCCCGCCCAAGGCATCGGACCCATAGAGAACTGAACCCGGCCCCCGCACCACCTCGATTTGCTCAATGAAGTAGCTGTCCACGAGCCCCTGATACTGGGTGTTGGGCCGCATGAAGGCATGGGAGAGGCGAAACCCGTCCACCAACATCAACACATCCCGTCCCGTCACCCCCCGGATAATCGGGGAACCAGCACTCGGGTTAGTTGCTCGGACGAAGACCCCCACCTCACCCTTGAGGAGGTCCGCCAAGCTGGTCTGGGTCCGTTCGAGGGCTTGACTCTTGGTGATAACCGTGGTCGGCGTGGGTACATAAAAAACCCGTTCCCGAGAACGGGTCGCCGTCACGGTTACATCTGAGAGTAAGTCAGCCTCAGTCAGGTCATCAAAATCCTGAGCCGGGGTCTGGGCCAGACAGGGCAGCATCCCCAAAAGACCCAGCGCGAAAAGAGCAAAACGCATGGCGGACGTTGATGGATTTTCCTTAACCAGTTTCCCTTAAAACTTGGTCTTCACGGCATAGGTACTCCAGAGGAAGGCCGAGGACCGCTTATAGTTCCCCAGGAACCAGAGGCTATTGTCGGTGCTGTCGAAGGCCGCCCCGAAGTAGTCCCCCCAGCGCGTCCCGGTGTAGGACGCACCCCCCGTAACCATCGCAACACTGCTCTCATAGGTACTAGAACCCGCCCGCAGTCCGCCGAAGCGCAGGTTCGTGTACTCGCTAGAGCCCACCCGCGTGAAAACCACGCCCATATTGTCATTGCTGTCGGTGCGGAGGGCCGGGTAACTGTAATAGAAGTTGGCGGCTCCATAACGGGCATCCTGACTGACCGCAGGCGTAGCATCCACCCCGGTGATCTTCAGCAATCTCGCGCAGGTGAAGGTCCCAGCGGTCCCGCTAAAAGTACAGCCCGTGGTGTGGCTAGTCCAGAGGGCACCGTTGCGATAGGTGGCATCCAGGAGACGGGTATCGCCGGTATCCACCCGCCGACTACTCCCGAGTTGCGCCGCGTCCACGGGCGTACTTGAAGCCGCCACCGTCGGGGCACTCCCAGTGGCAAGGGCCGCGTTACTAGAAGCAGTGGGTACCCCAGTGAGGCGATAGAGTTGAACTTGGGTGGTCCCGCGTAGGGCAATCATGTGGCAGGTATTGGTGGAACTGAGGGACTGGGCGGGCTGGATTGTGAAAGCTTGGGTGTTGTTGCCCAACAGCACATTATTGAACTTAGTCAAGTTGATCGTGCTGGCCCCCGAGGTGAGCTGGGATTTGTTGAGGACCACCACGGCGGACCCGGTGAAGGGCGCGGAAACAATCGAGAAATTGAAGTTGTTGGCAGTGGTGACGACTTTATCGTTGCAGATGCCCCAGCCGGGATAGTCTGGCAGGTCGCGGGTCTGCTCCACCAAAAATGTCCGCCAAGTCCCACTAGCACTGTTGGTCGTGGAGACGGCAAAGAACCAAGCTCCTTTAGAGGCCGAGTTACTGTAGCCAATCAAGACCGCGAAGAAACGACCCGAAGTGCTGTCGTACATCACCTTGGGGTCAGAGACCAAGTTGTAATTAGAAGGTACCGAGAAAAACGAGCGCAAGCCGAGTAATGCCCCGACTTTAGTACCCGTCCGACTGTGGACCTGTAAACCCGAGTTGGTCGCCGCCATTAGGTTGCTCGGTCCCACGGCAATGTGGGGGTCCGGGGGTTCGAGGTTGGAGGCTTCCACCGAGTTAAAACCTAGCTGCAAAACCGCCGGGACCAGCGGTTCGCGCCGCAGCAACTCGCCCTCGGGGGTAGCGCGGTCAATCACGTTCGCCTCGGGGATTTCCTCGAAGTAATCCGAACGTTTGATGCGGTCCCACAGGTCCCGTGAGAGCGGTTTGAGGATCTTAATTCCCCGCCATTGGGGAGGCTCGTAGGGTAATTTGAGCGGATCAATCGTCGCGATTTGGCGAGCCACCCCAGCCTCCCCTACGGACTCAGGCAGTGCGTCCACCGTCAGCGGCAATCCGACCAAAACAGTCAACGCTAAAGCAATGCGTTTAAACATCGATACTCCAAAAAAAGAGGCAGAAGTATTATTCGCTACTCCTGCCCCGCTTTGCCTGTATGACTCGCTACATTTAGAGCGATGTACGTGTTTACACGGTCCTAGAACTGGGTCTTGCCGACGTAAGTACCCCAGAAACCCGTCCCGGCGGGCTTGTACTCGCCGATAACCCAGATGGAACCGTCGGTGCTGTCGAAGTCCGCACCCAGATAATCGCCCCAGCGTGTCCCGGTATAGGGCGCACCACTGCTGACGAGTAGGGCACTAGGTTCAAGGGCCGTCGCGCCGGCTGCCAGACCACCAAACCGCACCGAGGAATAAATGGTGCTGTTGGAGGCGGTGAAAACCGTGGTCATGTTCCCGGCAGCGTCAATACTGAGGGCCGGGTAGGTGTAATAAAACCCAGCGGCTCCGTAGCTGCCATCGAATTGAACCGAGGCCGTCCCGTCCACATCGCCAATCTTGAAGACCCGCGCACAGTCGTACTTGGTCGTGTCCCCGGCAAACGTACAACCACTGTTGAAGCTCCCCCAGAGGACCCCGTTGCGGTAAACCGAGTCCAGAATCCGGTTATCCCCGGAGTCGAGCTTAATACTACTACCGAGTTGGGGGACTTTGACCGGGCTGCTGATGGGCGCGATGGGCAGGTTCAAGCCGGTGGTCAAGACCGCGCCACCACCTACACCGGGTACGCCTGTGACCCGATAGAGTTGGGCCTTGGCGTTGGTAGTCCCGTTCACCGAGACTAGGTGACAAGTCGTGTTGGCACTGAGGCCGCGCGCGGGTTGGAGCGTGAAGATCTGTGCCCCAGCACTGTCCTTGAGACCGCCCCCGGAATTACCGAAGATGGTGTAGGCCACACTGGGATTACCACCGACCAACTGGGACTTGTTGAGGGCGACCGCGACGGTCCCAGTAAAGTTGAAAGGAATCCCGAGCTTGACCCCGAAGTTATTTGCCGAGAGTAGTAATTTATCGCTGCACACCCCGAAGCCGGGATAGTCGGGCAGCTTACTGGCGATTTCTACCCGAAAAGTATTCCAAGTCCCACTCGCGCTGTTGGTCGTCGAGGTCACGAGGAACCACGCTCCCTTGCGGGTACTGTTGCTGTAGCCAATCAACACCCCGAAATACCGCCCCGACTCACTGTCATAGATAAACTTGGGGTCTGAGATGATGTTGTAGCTGTTGGGGACGGCAAAGAAACTCTTGAGGCCTAAGATCCCACCGATTGGTGCCCCGGTCTTGCTGTGAATTTGGAGTCCATAGTTGGTCGAGGCAATGAGATCGCTCGGACCTACTGCCATATCTGGGTCCGGCGGCTCCAGACCCGAACCGCGCACCGAGTCAAAGTTAGTGCTGAGGACTGGAGCACCACTTGATACCGCACCGAGGATGCCGGAGTCCGACTCCGCGCGCGTCACAATTTCCGCCGCCGCCGCCGCCATTTCCGGTTTGCGCTTGAGAATACCCAAAAGCTTGATCCCTACCCAGTCCTGCCGCTCACGGGGCAACTTGAGGGGATTAGTCACTTGACCTTTCATGGCATTCCCAGATTCGCCCCGGTCCACGGGAGCCGCCCTGAGGGGGAGAGCCGCGCCTACCATCAAGACTGCCAGCAGCGCACTACGCTGAAACTTGTACACAAAACCACCAGCGGGCAACCCCAGCATTCTATGGGGTCCTACCCATCAAACCTTCGTATCTATTGATACAAAATCATCGGTTTAACAAAAAACTGTATAAATTAACACTTGAGCTTCACATAAAATAGCAGGCTGGCGAATCAAGCAAATTACGCTACAATGCCAGCAGGCGAAAGTCTAACAGGATACGGCGGTCTTGTATTCTTGACCTGAGGAAATTTTTAATCATTCCAGGTCAAAGGCGCGGCGGAGTGATGTCTTTAAGCCATCCTCTAGCTATCAACTGTGGGCTTTCGACGAATTTTTAATCGAATTGGGCTTCCTTGCCTGTTTATCAGAGGAGTTTTGATGCCGAAGCAGATTATTATTGCGGAGCAACACCGCCTTGCGGCAGTTTTTTCAGAAGAGCAAATCCAGGAACTCATTGTTGCTAAGGGCAATCACCAGGTCGGCGACATCTATATGGGCGTGGTCGAGAACGTCCTCCCGAGTATTGACGCCGCCTTTGTCAATATTGGCAATGCCGAGCGCAATGGGTTTATTCACGTCACCGACTTGGGTCCGATCCGCCAGCGGCGCAGTTCCTCCCCGATCACCGAACTCGTCGCCCCCCAACAAAAAGTTTTAGTCCAGGTTATGAAGGAACCGACAGGAAACAAGGGTCCCCGTCTCACCGGGAACATCACCCTGCCGGGACGGTTTTTAGTGCTGATGCCCAACGGACGGGGGGTCAACCTCTCGCGCCGCATCCGCGACGAAGACCAACGCCACCGCCTCCGGGCCTTGGCAATCTTAATTAAGCCCGAGGGCATGGGTCTCTTGGTTCGTACTGAGGCTGAGGGCGTTGATGAACAAGCCATCCTTGACGACCTAGAAATTCTTAAACAACAGTGGGACAAAATCCAACAGAAAGCTCAGGTCGCCCGTGCCCCGGCAATGCTCAACCGGGACGAGGACTTCATCCAGCGCGTCCTCCGCGACACCTACAGCAACCAAGTCAACCGAATTGTTGTCGATAGTGCCTTTGGACAAAAACGGGTTAAGCAATACTTGATTGGTTGGAATGGCGGCAAGATGCCCCAGGGTCTCTACGTCGAGCACCACCGGGAAAACAGCTCAATGCTGGACTACTACCGGGTCAACGCCGCCATCCGCGAAGCCCTCAAGCCCCGCGTAGACCTACCCTCCGGCGGTTACGTGGTAATCGAACCCACCGAAGCCCTGATTGTGATTGACGTGAACTCCGGCAGTTTCACCCGCTCCGCCACCTCTCGTGAGACCGTGCTGTGGACCAACTGTGAGGCCGCCACCGAGATTGCCCGTCAACTACGACTCAGAAATGTCGCCGGGGTAATCATCGTGGATTTCATTGACATGGAGTCGCGCCGCGACCAACTCCAGGTCCTCGAACATTTCTCCAAGGCCCTCAAGCCGGATAAATCCCACCCCCAGATCGCCCAGTTGACCGAGTTGGGCTTAGTGGAGTTGACCCGTAAACGCCAAGGCCAGAGTCTTTACGAAGTCTTTGGTCATTCCTGTCCGACCTGTGACGGATTAGGGTTACTCGCTACTTTGCCCGGTGAAAAAGAAGAAGTCGTACCGATGAGCGCGGAGAGCCTCCGGGGCGAGCTCAGCGACATCACTGAGGAAGAAGACTTCAGCTTGACCTCCGAAGAGGACACCGAGGAAGACGAAAAAGAAGCCGACCTCACGCCCCATCCCACCTTCCGCTCCGAACGCCGGAGCAGTGGACGCAGTAGCGGCACCACCCGCGCCGCTGGACGGGAGCCCCGGACTGAGCAACGCCCCGAGCGTGGGCGCGGCCCCGAACGTACGACAACCCCGCCCGCCGAGCCGGAAGAGCGCGTCCGCCGGGAAGTCACCCCGCGTGCTGAGGACCGGGGAGCCGCTGACCGCAACCGCCGCAATCGCAACCGTAATAACGCCCCCACCCGTCCGCCCCGCCCTGAAGCGGGTCCCCTCACCTACCC
>NZ_JAAXLT010000161.1 GCF_013285555.1 Candidatus Cyanaurora vandensis
AATGCTGGTCTGGAAATCCGGCCCGCCATGAACAACGCGATGCCCGACCGCTTGGATGGCTTGGGGTCCCGTTAGAACTGGATTAGGACCCGCCCAGAGGGTTTCAATCAGTTGAGCAGTGGGGTTTGCGGCTGGGGGGACAGAAATCGTTGTCGTTTTCCCGGCAACTGTAGTTTTGAGGGTTGTACCCGTTAAACTCCCCGCCCAGAGCGGAGTTTCATTGGGTAATTGAAAAAGCGCACTCTTAAGACTGCTCGAACCCGCATTCAAGACCAAGACCTGCATCAGCACCACTGCCAGTGAGTGACATCCTCCGGGTCACTGCCGTGTTCTTGGATGTAGCGGCGGTGGTCGCGTAGCACATAGGTATAGTGAGAAATCCGTTCGTTGGCTTGGACGGCTACGTGGGGATTGTGGAGTGAGGCCAACCGGATTGCCTGTTGGATCAGGTGGTAGCGGCTGGTGCCGTTGCGGACATTCATATCAAAGGGCGTGGTAGTCGTGCCCTCCTCCTGGTAACCGTTGATGTGAAAGCGTTCCTGGTGGGGTCGGTTAAACAGTAAATACTTCACCACACTCGGGTAGCCGTGGAAGTTGATAATCACCGGACGGTCTGGGGTGAAAAGGGCTGCAAATAGGGTGTGGTCCAGACCGTGGGGATGTTCGGTGTCCTCCTCCAAGACCAAGAGGTCCGTCACATTGACCACCCGGACGCGCAGTTGCGGGAACTCCTGACGCAAGATATGCGCTGCCGCCATCACTTCGAGGGTCGTATTGTCGCCAATCCCAACGAGGACGACATCCGGGTTTACCCCCTCGTCGGTGCTAGCCCAGGGCCAGACTGAGGCCCCAGCCCGACAATGGGCCACCGCTTCGGGCATCGAGAGCCATTGGGGGAGGGGTTGTTTGTTGGCGATGACGAGATTGACGTAGTTTTTACTACGTAAACAGTGGTCCATCGTGCTGATGAGACAGTTAGCATCGGGCGGCAGGTAGACGCGAGTTACTTTGGCTTTTTTGTTGAGGACCGCATTGATGAAGCCGGGGCTCTGGTGCGAGAAGCCGTTATGTTCCTGTCGCCAGAGCGTCGAGGTCTCCAGATAATTCAACGAGGCCACGGGCAACCGCCAGGGAAAATCCCCCGACATTTTGAGGAACTTGGCGTACTGGTCCATCATCGTGGTGACAATCCCCAGGAAGGCTTCGTAGGAAGGGAACAACCCATGGCGGCCCGTGAGCAGATACCCCTGCAAAAAAGCCTGACAGGTATGCTCACTCAACACCTCAATCACGCGCCCACCATCGGGACCGATGCCCTCATCCTCGGGTTGGGTGGGCCATTGATAATTGCGCTGCGTCACGTCGAGGACGGACCCCAGGAGGTTGGAAACCAGTTCATCGGGACAAAAAATCCGAAAGGTCTGGTCGTTCTGCTGAATCACGGCCTGGAGGTACTGCGCCACCGCACTGACGCTACTGGTGTGCGACTGTCCCCGTTGACAGGCTCCATGGGGAGTCACGGGTACCGCGTAGTCCGTCAATTTAGGGAGAACCAAGGGCCGTAGGATTTTCCCGCCGAAGGTGTGGGGGTTGGAACCCATGCGCCGCGCACCCTGGGGGCACTGGTCGAGGATTTCCGGGTTAGGCCGCCCCTGGTCATCCAGGAGTTCCTCAATCCGGTAGGAGCGCAACCAAGTTTCTACCGCTGCTAAATGGGCGGGATTCTTTTGTAAATCCTTCCCCGGCACTTGGTGGGAACGGTAGGAGCCAGTGATGGGTTTACCGTCCATCGTGGCAATCCCTGTCATGCCCTTGGGTGAGCGCACAATCAAGAGGGGCCAACGGGGTTGCGGAATAGGTTGCTGAGTACGGGCAGCCTGCTGAATCCGCCGGATCTCGCCGTAGCTCCAATCCAAAGAAGCGTACAAGTCGGCATCTAGATCCCCGTTATTACCGACAATTCGTACTTGCCAGCCAAACCCCGTGAAAAGATGATTGAGTTCGTCATCGCTCATCGTGCCGTAAATCGTCGGGTTCGAGATTTTATAACCGTTCAGGTGCAAAAGGGGTAAGACCGCCCCCGATTCCTTGGGGTCCAGGAACTTATAACTGTGCCAAGCTGTCGCCGTGGGTCCGGTCTCCGCTTCGCCATCTCCGACAATGCAGGCCACGATGAGATCCGGGTTATCCATTACCGCCCCGAAAGCCGTCGCCAGCGCATAGCCCAACTCGCCCCCCTCGTGGATCGTACCGGGCACACCGGGATAGAGGTGACTCGGGAAGCCCCCCGGCCAGGAAAAAAGTTTAACCAACTCCCCCAACCCGGCTGCATCACGGGTCAAGGCCGGGTAATAGTCCTGGAGACTACCTTCTAGATAGAGGTTAGCGAGGTTGGCGGGCGCACCGTGGCCCGGTCCCGTCACCAGGAACATATCCAAGTCATGCTGACAAATTAGACGATTGAGGTGGGCGTACATAAGATTGATCCCCGGACAGGTGCCCCAATGTCCAAGCAGACGGTCTTTAATGTGGGCCGGGTGGAGTGGTTCTTTGAGCAAAAAATTGTCTTTGAGATAGACCTGCGCGGCAGCGAGGTAATTAGTCAAGCGTTGGTAACGCGCTAGAGCTTCAAGTTTTACGCCGTGCTGCCGACGGGTACTGCTGATGTCAAGGAGTAGGGCAGGCGGTAGCACGATCCGAGTGGTGGCCATGGTCATCGTTATTCCTCCCCAAGGGTAAGTTACCCAAGCTGGCTTGTGTCCTTTTTACCTTGCTACATAGTTATTGAGCTATGTCTGAGGGCGGAGGATTGGCAAGGTGGAGTCGGGTAGGGTGTTGTCTAGAGTAGTTTCTCTAGTCGTTGCCGCACATCTTCGGAGTCGTCCGGCTTAAAAAATAGGGCCACACCCATGTCGCGACCCGAGCGCGGATGAATGAGAGTATGGGACTGCAACACAATCTGGACATCCCGCACGTAGCTCTCTAAACGGTCAAAGGGACCAGGAACTCTCAGCGTGAGGCGGCGTTGTTCATCTTCAGGGTCCGTACCCAGGTGCTGCACACCATAACGCTTGCCTTCAGCGAGAATTGCAAGATCTAAGTAAGTCGGGTACGTCTGGTCCAGAACAATGTACAGGGTAAAAGACATTAGGGTACAGGGCTGTCGGGGACCACTTCTAATGTACCCAATCGCTCTTGGGGTTGGGCTCTAAATGTATCGGTGGGGAGATGGGTAAATCACCCTAAGCGTTGAGAATGAAAAAGTCATCTCAGGAGTACCCCCATGGTCAGTTTTTTGATTAGCTGGTTGGTTTCGGCAGTGGTCCTAATCGTGGTTTCCTACGTTGTCCCTGGTTTCACTGTTACCACCTTCACGGCGGCCCTAATTGCAGCTCTGGTGATTGGTGTCGTTAATGCCGTAGTCGTGCCGATTCTCAACCTAATTGCGCTACCCCTCAACATCATCACCTTAGGGCTATTTTCCTTCATCATCAGTGCCCTCGGTCTGTTGCTGGCAGCACAACTGGTAAGCGGGTTTGCCATTGCTGGATTCTGGCCCGCGCTGTTGGGTGCCTTGGTGATTGCGATTGTGAATACAGCGGTGGGTCTCTTAGGGGGACGGAGTTTCGCTTAGGTCCGCTGGAGGACGGCGAGACACTCGACATGGTAAGTCTGGGGAAAGAAGTCTACGGGCTGAACTGACTCCAGACTATACCCGCCACCCAATACTGCTAAGTCGCGGGCTAACGTTGCGGGATTACAACTGACATAGAGAATACGGCGGGGCGGATATTTCAGGAGAGCTTTGAGTACGGCTGGGTCACAGCCCTTACGTGGCGGGTCCAGACACAGGACATCTGGAGCGACTTTTTGCCGGGGTAGCCAGTCTTCAACAGCCCCTTGATTAAATTCAATATTAGTAATGTTGTTGCGTTGAGCATTGGCGCGGGCTTGCTGAACCGATTCGCCCCACCGCTCGATTCCGATGACCCGCTGGGCCTGACGAGCCAGGGGTAGAGCCATGGTTCCAATCCCTGAATAGGCGTCCACCACGGTCTCGCTCCCCGTAAGCTGAGCTTCTTGGACGACTTGTTGAACCAGTCGCTCAGCCTGTTCGGTGTAGATCTGGAAAAACGTGGTCGCTGCAATGTGAAACTCTAATCCGCAAAAAAGCTCACGCAGGTAGCCCCGACCTTGGACTGTGTAAGTCTGGTTCCCAAAAATCACATTGCCCGGTTGGGTTTGGTGGTTCCAGCCCACCCCGACAATACTCGGGAAGGCCAGCACCCGCTTAGCCCACGCTTCAATCCCCGGTGGGGCAGCCGTAGCGACCAGGGTAACAAGGACTTCTCCGGTGCGTCGCCCGACCCGTAGAGCCAAATGGCGCAACAGTCCGACTCGGGTTGTTTCATTGTAAATAGACCAGCCTTGGTCCTGAATTGCCTGTTTAAGCCCCGGCAAGACCTCATCTAAATGGGGGTCCTGGACCGGGCACTGATTGATATTCACAACTTTATGAGAACCTTGGGCGTAATAGCCCGCCGCGACTTGGCCCTGCTGGTTGTAAGCCAGGGGATAGGTGACTTTATTCCGGTAATGAAAGGGTTCAGAAGCCGCCCACAGCGGACGGACGGGCACCCCGAGCGTCTGGGTAACTAACGTCTGCTTAGCCTGCACTTGACGGGAGTAGTCTACCACCTGCCACTGACAGCCCCCGCATTTATCCGCCACGATGCAACGGGGACGCACTCGGTCAGGACTAGGCTCTAGTAAGGTCTCCACCTGGGCAAAGGCTTCGCGGGGTTTGACGTGGACAAGACGCACCTGTACCCGGTCTCCCGGCGCGGTATTGGGGATAAAGACGACCCGATTCTCCCAACGCGCCACCCCGTCCCCACCCGCCGCAAGGTCCATGACCGTCACTTCTAACCGAGAACCCTGGGTCCAGTCCATTTTCCCTGCTCCTACCTCCCAGTGTAGGGGTTGTGTATACTGGGGGTCCGGGCGTTTGGCTCAGCGGTAGAGCACTTCCTTCACACGGAAGGGGTCACTGGTTCAAATCCAGTAACGCCCAAGTTTTGAAACCCTCTCCAGCACAGGCTTTTAACCATTTAGAGTTCCTGGGAACCTGAGTCTAAAGGTATGGTATCCTCGCTTTTTCAGGACATCTTTGGGCGCGTCAGGGTAGATTTGAGTATCAGGTGAGTATCAAGAAACGGGCGATACTCGGTTCAAAGCACCCGCTGGTACCGTTGCCGTCAAAGAATTCTGGGGTCGTTTGCACTTACGATGGCGATATCAGGGCAAGCAATACACCCTTAGCCTAGGACTCCCTGTTACCCCACCGAACCAAAAATTAGCCCAGATCAAGGCACATCAGAGCGAACTAGATTTGACACTCCCACGGCTAAAGCTAGAGGTTTTACGCCGCTCTTGATAAACCAGTAGTGAATACTCAGGCCGTTACGGTCCTGTTTAGAAAATTCATGGACTACAAGGCTAAAACTTTACTTCCTCGCACTCTAGAGAAGTACCGGGCCGTCCGGAAGCATTTGGCGACTCACTTCAAAAGCACACCGGCTATACCTGTAGCTTTGAGAGATGTAGAAAAGTTTTTGGCGACTTGACGCTCGACTGAGTTCTGTCCAACCTGTCCCGGTGCCCCGCCCGCTAGACCGCCACTACCAGCGGGGGCCATAATAACCAGTTCTCCCTAAGCAGTTAGCTCCAGCCGTAGGTCCCGGTTCAACATACACAACTCGGCAAATTCCACTGGGGTGGGTAGGGTGAGGGTGTTCATCGGGTCCTTAGTTTCGGGTCGAGGGCATCGCGCACGGCATCACCCAAGATATTGAAGGCCAACACCAGACCGAACAAAGCTCCGGTCGCCGCCACGAGGACCCACCAAACCGAGGGTTCACGGGCTAGCTCCTGTCTGGCCCCGTTGATCATAAAGCCCCAAGAAGAAGTCTCAGCACCGACCCCAATCCCGATGTAGCTGAGGATCGACTCTGAGAGAACTAGGGCTGAGAAGCGCAGCGTGCAGATAATCACCACAATATGCATCACATTGGGCAGGATATGGCGCAGCAACGTCTGGAAGTCCGAGACCCCTAACGCACGGGCTGCCAACACATAATCCCGCTCTCGGTGCTTGATCGTCTCCGCCCGAATCTGACGGCACAGGTTCACCCAGGTCGCCACCCCCAAAGCGAGACACAATTGCGGTAAACCCTGGCCTAAGACCAAAAAGAGCGCGAGAAATAGCAAAATCTCGGGGATCGAGTAGACCACGGAGTAGGTGTACTGCACCGTATCATCTACCCACCCACCGTAGAAACCCGCCAGAATACCTAAGGTCAGTCCAATCGGGATGGCAATCAGACAGGTCACGCCACCAACAATGATTGCGGTGCGACTGGCTTTTAGGGTTTCTCTGAGGACATCCTCGCCCAATACATTCGTACCGAGGGGATGGAAGCCTTTGAGGGGTTTAGCATTCAGGGTTTTGTAGGTGGTTTTGGCAAAGGGGGCACTGTAGCCCTCTTCTTGAGGGACATTTTTGTACAGCAGGTCAACTAAGGAATAGTTGCGAACAGCTACACCCTCTTTAAGTGGCACGACCAAGGAATCAGCTAAACTAATCGCCACATAAACCCCAATTACCCCCAGACAGACCATCGCGACGGTGTTTTGTTGTAACCTGCGCCAAGCCTCTTGAATAAATTCCTGCCGACTCAAGCTCCACACCGCCCAGCCGAACAAGAGCAGTATTGTGAGGGTTGCCAAATTGATAAAAAGCGCACTCTCGACTAAATCCAACATCACTCCAACCTCACGCGGGGGTCTACCAAGATGTACGAGATATCTGTCAACAACAGCCCCACAATGTACAACAGTGAGCCCAAGAAGACTAAGGCCCGTAACAAGGAAAAATCCAACTCAGTGATGGCAAACACGGTCAAGTTGCCCAGACCGGGAATCCCAAAGAAGTTCTCTAATAATAAAGAACCGAGGATGAGCAAGGGTAGGTCCGCTACCACATTGGTGAGGATGGGAATGAGGGCATTTTTTAAGACGTGCTTAAATAACACCACCCGCTCCGATAACCCCTTGGCCCTTGCTGTACGCGTGTAGTCCTGCCCAATCTCATCCAGCATTACCGTCCGATAGAATCGTACTGAACTCCCCAATCCGACCAAGACCCCAATGACTACGGGTAAGAGGACGAAACGCAGACTATCGCCGCCCTCAGCAAACCCAAACACTGGGAAATAGCGCAACACCAACCCTAACAACCACTGTCCGGCAATGATATAGACCATGATCGGCAGGCTCATCAACAGAACACAGATAAACATCCCGCCCCAATCCAGATAACTTCCCCGGTAAAGGGCAATTACTAAAGACAGACTCACCGTCACCAAGAGCGTCATGATGAAAGCTGGTAACGTAATCAGAGCCGAGGGTCCCGCGCCTTCTAAAAGACGCTGACTGATATCCTCGCCATTCACATCCGACTGTCCAAACTGAAATAGCAGCGTCGCCCGCATGTGATTGGTAAATTGACTCTCGTACCAGGGCTGGTCCGGCTTGTACTTGGGGTCAAAGGGTAAGTTGATAAACTGTGCTTTATCGTAACCGTGGGTCTTGAGCCAGTTCTGAATCAACTCCGGGGATGGGTTCTTCCCTAACTGTTTACGGGCGACATTCTCAGGACTAGAGACCATGAAAAACAAGAAAAAGGTCAACAGCATCACCCCAAGAATAATGGGTAAAGTGTAGAACACACGGCGCAACAGGTAGGTGAGCATTAACGGTCCTTACGTAAGAGCACAGCCGGGATGAAGGCGACACTGGCGAGTCCAGCCAAGACCAAGACGAAAAGATAGTTGGGTTGATTCCACTCCCGTTGCTTTTGTTCCCGCAGCACCGGGTCAACTTTGTAATATTTCATCAAGTTGTAAGCAACGGGGTGTTGTAAAACGTTCTGCGTCCAAACGCCGTAGGGCATGTAGAAGGCTTCGTGGTACGTGTGGATCACTGGACAGTCTTCGTTCAGGATATCCACCATTTTGCGGAGGATGACCCGGCGTTCTGGGACATCTTCCATACTCTGCATCTGTAGAAACAGACGGTCGAACTCAAGATTCTCATAGCGGCTTGTGTTGACCACCCCCGGATTTTTGGAGTAGTACAAAAACATGAAATTCTCTGGGTCTGGGTAATCAGCAAACCAACCGTTGCGGATGATCTGGAAGTTCCCCCGGTCCTGTTTGTTGAGGGATTCAGCAAAGGTGACCAAGTTGGCCCGGGCGTTAATCCCAATGGCTCGAAACTGCTCGGTAATATACTCCGCCTCCCGTTGCGATTCAGGACCCCGGAAGGGATAAACTACCTCCACACTCAGGGGTTTCCCGGTTTTGGGGTCAATTCCGTCGGGATAACCCGCTTCTTTGAGTAAAATCTTCGCTTTTACTACATCCTGGCGACCGTAGGGATTTTTGTAGTCTGGGTCGTAGCCAAAAAGTCCCGGCGGGAGCGGACTCTCAGTTTTAATCTTGGTACCGTTGTAGAAAAAATCATTGAAGCGGTCAAAGTTATAGGCCAGGGCGAGAGCTTGCCGTAACTTCTTGTTCTTGCCCAAAAGCGGGTCTTTCATATTGAAGGAAATCGTATCTGCTGAGAAGAGAGCCACCTGTTCAAGTTTGGTCCCGGACTTGGCGAAATCCCCAGTGAGTTGGTTATCCGCTGTAATCCCCTGCTCGACAATGTTCTGGCTCTGACGACGAGCGGCGGTTTTACCCAAGCTGTCTAAATAACCTTGACGAAACAAGGTCCAACTCGGAATGGCTTCGCGCATGATGTTGAACCGGGCTTCGTCAATAAACGGTAAAGGCTTACCCGCATCAACGAGTAACCCTTTTTCGGCAGAACCTGGATCGCCTGTGGTCGGAAAGAAACTATGGCGGTGGTTCTCGTTGCGGACTAGCACGATGCTCTGGTTGCGCTTCCATTCCTTGAGCTTATAAGCTCCGGTGCCGACGGGATGGAACATGAAGCGTTCGCGGCGTACGCCATCATGGACTTCACCGTCGTAGTAGGCCACGGCCTCGGTGGGGACGGGGGCGAAAAAGGAAGGGGTCGCCATCCAGTAGCGCAACTGGGGATAGAGGGTCTTCAGGCGAATGGTAAAGGTGTAGCGGTCTACCCGTTGGATGCCACTAATTGGCTGGTTGTAATCGGTCTTACCAGATTTTTTAGCCCGTTCATAAAACTCTTTCAATCCAACAATCACCTGAGACAAGGGGTCAAAAACTGGGCTAGACGTGGGTGCTTGCAGGAAAGGGTCCCCAATCCGTTTCAGGGCATAGATAAAATCATCGCTCACTACCTCCCGGCCCCGTCCGCCCGTAAAGCACGGGTCATCCTGATAGCGAATC
>NZ_JAAXLT010000162.1:0-25000 GCF_013285555.1 Candidatus Cyanaurora vandensis
AGTTAGCTTGGCTTCTCGGATGAACATGATATTATCCTAGCATATCAGGGGATAAAGCCGTCCTGAAGGACGGGGCTTGCATCCCATATTTCCGGTCAACTCTGGACAAGCGGAGAGATTGGGGGTACACGTTGGTAACTATTAAAATTTATCTGGAGGGTGGGGGAGACTCAAAAGACCTCTTATCACGCTGTCGTGAGGGTTTTCGCAAGTACCTTGAGAAGCTAGCTCTAGACCGGATGCCACGGCTGATTGCTTGCGGAGGAAGGGCTCAAGCTTTCGATAAATTCTGCACTGCACTGAAGAATCGAAAAGAAGGTGACATTATCCTGTTGTGGATCGATAGCGAAGACTTTATCACTGATATCGAGCAAACATGGCTACATCTCACAACCCGCGATGATTAGCAACAGCCAGCGGATGGATAGATGAGGACGTTTTGCTGATGGTAACTTGTATGGAGACATGGCTACTCGCGGATCAGGTTATGCTGCGTAGCCATTATGTGAACGGCTTGCAAGACTCAGCTTTACCCCCTCTTTTTGACTTAGAGAACCGCAGTCGTCACCTTGTTCAGGATGCATTAGTAAGGGCGACACGGAATTGTAAGAACTTTTATAAGAAGGGTGAACGCTCATTTATACTTCTTGGCATAATTCGACCCGCTGAAGTAGGGAAAATTTGCCTAGGTGCCGAGCGATGTGAACGTATTTTAAAGGCGCGGTGCAAGTGATTCTGAACCCGGTTACTCATGTTGATAGCGCAGCCCATTGGCGGTAACAGTCTTCTACAGCACGGGCAAAACCTACCCCATCCCCGAGGGACGAAGCGAGGACCCATTCCCGTAAACTGGCGCGTAACTGGGTGAGCCGCGTCCGGTCCTGAGCTAAATCCACACCTACCCGGACCCAGGTTTCAGCATCAGTGGGGGCCAACTCCGCTAACCCAATAGCACTTAAAAAGGAGAATCCGTAGCGTGAAGCCGTCCGCTCCCCGGTCAAGGAGAGTACGGGCACGCCCATGACGAGAGCTTCTAGGGTCGTGGTGGCTCCTTGGTACGGGAAAGTATCGAGGGCTAGGTCAATCTGGTGATAACAGCTCAAATGTTCAACGGTGGTCGCGCAATTAGCTAAAAAAGTCACCCGCTCCGGTCCAATCCCCCACTGGGCAAGCTGAGTCCAGACCCGTTGCTGCACCCCCGGATCGCTCGTCTGACGGGACTTCAGGACCAGACGGCTCCCGGCGACTTGGTGGAGCAGTTGACCCCACAAGCTGAGCGTTTGGTCTGTTACTTTACTGATGTTATTGAAAGACCCAAAGGTAATGAAACCTTCCGTTACTGCGGGTAGGGAGTTGACGGTTGGTAAATCGGCGGGAGGTTGGTAGCAGTGGGCGGGGCGGTCCAGATTCCACACCGTCTCCGCGAAATACTCCGGGGTGCCCGGTGGCGTCAGCCAGGAGTCCGACAGCCGATAATCCATCTCCTGTAAACCCGTACTTCCTGGAAAGCCCAACCATGAGACTTGAACCGGAGCTAACCGCTGAGCGAAGACCGGGAGCCGATTACTAGCCGTATGTCCAGCCAAGTCCACCAAAATATCAAGCTGGTGCGCTCGAATCAGTTCCACCAACGCTAGATCGCTGAGTCCCACCGTGCTGTGCCAACCCTCCATCAATGCACGGAGTCGGGCCGTCACCCCATCCGGTTGCGGGACCTCACTGTAGCCAATCACTTCAAACTGCTCCCGGTCGTGAGACGCCAGCAGCGGCTCAATAAACCACTGACAGGAGTGATGACGAAAATCCGGGCTGACATAACCTACCCGCAAACGACTCTGGCGTGTGGGTTTGGGTCGGGGACTAGCAGGAGCACAGGTCTGGGCAAAGTCGGTTAAGGCGGACTGCCAAGTGGTCTGAGTCAGATCCGCTTGATATTGCAGGGCCAACAGCAGGTTGGAATGGGTGACGGCTAACCGGGGTTCAAGGGCCAAGGCTTGACGGTAACGGGCGATAGCGGCGGCACCCTGACCCTGGGCCTGGAGGACATTCGCCAGACAAACTTGGGTCTGAGCTAGTTTAGGTCGTAGCGCGATGGCTTGCTCGAATCTATGGCTGGCGGCGGTAAGCTGACCCGAGTTTGCCAGAAGGACCCCCAAGGTATAAAAAGGTTCGTCCCAGTGCGGGGCTAGGGTCAGGGCTTGTTCGTAATGGTACTGGGCCGCGTCGGATTGACCCAGGGCTTCTAGGGCTTTACCTAGGGCTTGGTGGGTCTCGGGGCGGGGCAGGGCTTGGAGAGCCTGTTCTAGCCATTGACTAGCCCCGACTAGATCACCTCGGCGGAGGGCAATACTTCCTAAACCGTTGAGGGCTTCCGGTTGGTCGGGTTGCTGCTGGTAGACCTGGTGGTAAATTACCCTGGCTTGCTCTAGTTGACCCGCCTTGAGTTGCTGACGGGCTTGGGCTAGGAGGTCCACCACAGACGGCGGGTGGTTGGTCGGGCCGAAACCCCTGGGTTTAGCCATAGGACTTGCCTCGGTTCAGCATCCGTTGCTCAGCTTAACTCCTTAGTGGGAAGCGCACCCCGGCTCCATACCTTTTCTGGCGTATCCTGGAAATAGCTGTCTTCATGAAGATTCATGTACTGCACCATTGTCCGGCGGGCTAAGTTCAATGCCAGCCACCGTTACTGGCTCGAAGAATGCACTCCCCCACAGAATCAAGCCCGGTTTGGTCCAACCGTCGGGGTACATGGGCACGATTACGTCCTGTTTGTGACGATGGCGGGTCCGGTGGATGGGTACGGCATGGTCCTCAATCTCTCCGAGGTCAAACACCAGATCCGTGACCTTGTTACCGCTCCACTCAATTACCAGCACCTCAACACCGTCTGGCCCGAATTCGCCCACACCCTGCCCACCACCGAATATCTCGCCGCTGTCATCTGGGCACGGCTTAAGCCCCACTTGCCCATCACCCAGATCCAAATCTATGAAACCGACACCCTCTGGGCTGCCTACCAAGGAGAAGCTATGACTGCCTATCTCACCGTCTCCACCCACTTCAGTGCCGCCCACCGCCTCGCCCTTGATACCCTGACCCTGGCGGAGAATACTGAAATCTACGGGCTGTGTGCCCGCGTCCACGGTCATGGACACAACTACGGGCTAGAGGTCACGGTGGCGGGTGAAATTGACCCACGGACTGGGATGATTGTGGACCTAGCACATCTGCAACAGGCCATCGAACGCCATGTGGTCAAACCCTTTGACCATACATTCCTTAACCACGACCTTCCCTATTTTCAAACCGTCGTCCCCACCGCCGAGAATATCGCCCTCCACATTGCCCAACTCCTCCAAACCCCTATTCAGGAATTGGGGGCGCGTCTTCATAAAATTAAGCTCATTGAGAGCCCCAACAATGCCGCTGAGGTCTTAGTGACCGCACCTGTCCCGAACCTGGTCGCTCTATTGACGGCCCACGGCTAGTGAAACGGGGGGATACCATCCGCGTCGAGGTCCACCCCAACCGGGCCACGCAGAGCTTGTTGGTCTTAGTTGTCGGAGCTTATTTTTTGAGCATGGCCCTGACCCCGGAGGAATGGCGGTGGTTGGATGGGGTGGACCTCTTGATCCATGAGGCGGGCCATGTCCTGTTTCGGCCCTTTGGGGAATTTATGATGATTGCCGGGGGGAGTCTCTTGCAAGTGATGATGCCCGCCCTGTTTGTCGGGTATTTCCTACGCCAAGGACAGCCCTACTCAGCGGCTCTGGTCCTGTTTTGGGTCGGGCAGAGTATGCTCAATGTCTCGGTTTATGCAGCTGATGCCATGGCGATGCAATTACCCCTACTCGGCGGGGGGCATGTGATCCACGACTGGAACTACCTGCTGGTCCAGACTGGGCTGCTACCGTGGACTCCGTGGGTAGCCGGAGCCCTCCGGGGTTTGGGAACCTTGACTATTTTGACGGGAATCGCTTTGGGGCTGGGGGTGAGTCACCCAGCCCTCACTTGGCGGACGCGGACTTAACTGTTGCCAGAGCCCCAACCCCGCCACATAGCCATAGCCCAACAGGTACAACAACAAAAACGGTAAAACCCCATAGGCCCCGGTCTGGAGCGCGATTTGAATGGCCTGGGCACTGTAGAGACACAGTAAAATCTCCCCGAGTAACAGCCAATCCAGACCCAAGCGGTAGCGTTTATCCTGCCAACGGTCCCCAGGGTGGCGGACGTTAAATTTAGGCGTGCGCCGAAAGGGGGTATCTCGGTTGAGGAGAGCCGCCCCCACGGCCCAACTGTTCGCCCAAGAGATCCCTGTCCCCAAGACCGCCAACAACGCCACTAACCCGCCTTCCCGTCGCCAGCCCTTCGGGTCGAGGTCCCGGCGGGCCATGGCATAGAGCAAGGGTGGCCCGAGGGTCGCCGGGACCATGAACGTCCCCCAGACCATACTCAGCGGATGTTTAGGGACCCAGGGTACCGTCAATAGGGGTAGCGACAATAACAAAATGAGGACCATTAAAGGATGGACACAGTACCCCGTCAAATGGAGAAAGGCTTGTAATTTCCGCGTCCAGGGACCCGGTTGCCGTAGCACCTGGGGTAAGAGTTTCCGGGCACATTGGATCGAACCCTTGGCCCAACGGTGTTGTTGGAGCTTGTAGGCGGAGATGGCTACGGGTAGTTCAGCCGGAGCGACAATATTTTGAGCATAGGCCAGCCGCCAGCCCGCCAACTGTACCCGATAGCTCAAGTCCATATCCTCCGCCAGGGTATCCGCCTGCCAGCCCCCCGCCGCTAAGACCGCCCTTACCCGCCAGATCCCCGCCGTCCCATTGAAATTGAGCCAATAGCCTTCACGGGCACGGGCCTGTTGCTCCACCGTGAAATGCCCGTCAATCCCCAAGGCTTGCAGGCGAGTCAGCAGAGAATAGTCCTGATTCAGATGGCCCCACCGCGTCTGGACCACCGCGATCTCTGGGGCAGTGAAGTGGCCCATGCTCTGCTTGAGCCAGTCCGGGGCGGGCAAAAAATCAGCATCAAAAATCGCCACATACTCAGTCTGGAGTGAACCTTGCGCCGCCCGCAACGCCCCGGCCTTGAAGCCCTGACGGTCAGTGCGGTGTAGGTATTGGATCTGGAACCCCGACTGTCGGGCTTGGGTTACTTGTTCACCCAGAATGTCACAGGTCTCATCTGTGGAGTCATCAAGGACCTGAATATAGAGTTGGTCACGGGGGTAATCTAGCTGCAGAATAGCTTCGACTAGGCGTTGCGCGACGTAGAGTTCGTTATAGATAGGTAGTTGGATAGTGACGGCGGGCCAGGTCGAGGGGGTCACGAGCGGGGCTTGGGGACGACGGTGACGGTGGGCGGTCAACCAGTAAGCGTTCATCCCATAAAGAAATAACCACCCCGCCGCCAGACTGTTGAGGATGAGCATGGTCAAGGCGACCCAATCGGGCATGGTGGACTCCGGCAGCGTTTTGATACCTTACCGCAGAGTGTAGCTAGGGGCTAGCAACCAGTGAGCAGCTGAGGCAGAAGCGATAGTTCTTGCTCTGCGTTGGGTAGTCCTAGAGACCCGTTAGAGGCGCGGGGTTGAGTCGCCGGGACTCGCTACACTGAGACCATGCCCCAACGCCTTGACCAATCCCTCGTTGAACGGGGACTCAGCCCCAGCCGCCACCAAGCCCAACTGCTGATCCGAGCGGGGCAGGTCCGGGTCAATGGCGAACTCACCGATAAACCGAGTACCCCGGTGGACCCGGCGGCGGAAATTATCATCAAAGTCGCGCCCCGGTTTGTCTCACGCGGCGGCGAAAAGTTACTGGGGGCCTTGCAGGTGTTTCAGCCGTTACTTGCAGGCCGGGTTTGTCTGGATGGGGGCGTTTCCACCGGCGGATTCACCGATTGTCTCTTGCAACAAGGGGCCAGCCGGGTCTATGGCGTAGATGTGGGCTACGGGCAGGTGGCTTGGACACTGCGGACTGACCCCCGCGTCATCCTCAAGGAGCGGACCAACCTGCGCTATCTCACGGCTGACCAACTCTATCCCGCCGGGGACCCACGGGCGGACCTCGCTGTGGTGGACCTATCTTTTATTTCGTTAACTAAAATTTTCCCGGCTCTTTGGGATTTATTGGTAGAACCCCGCGCGAGTCTACTACTGGTCAAACCCCAATTCGAGTGTGGACGGGCCGAGGTGGGCCGGGGGGTAGTGCGTGATCCTCAGATTCACCAAGCTGTACTAACTAAAATTATCCAAGCGGCTGAGCAACAGGGCTGGCAAACTCAGGGCCTCACTTGGTCGCCCCTCACCGGACCCGAGGGCAATATTGAGTACTGGCTTTGGCTGGGGACCCAGGCGCAGCCCGTCGAGCCGAAAGTAGTGGTCCAAGCTGCCCACGCTCACTTTAAGGCTTGAGCCAAGACGCGGAGAGTGGCAATGACCGTGGAGGCCGCGCCTACATCCTGGAAATGATGTTTAATCTTGCCCTTGCGGTCCAAGATGAAAAACTGTACCCGGCTCCGTAATGTCTTCTGATTACGCTCGATGGCACCACGCTCAAACCGGGCTAGTTGAGTCAGTTCCCGGTCAAAAATCCAGTATTCCGCTAGGGGACTCGCCTTGAGCAGATCGAGGGTAACAGTCCCCTCCCAGTCCGGGATGTAGACCCAGAGACCGGGTTCATAAACTCGTCCATTCTGACGGAAACGTTCTTTGAGTTGGGCACGGGCTGCTGTCAATTGCTCCTCGATCATTGTGGTTGCTAGCCCATGGGCAAAATCGGGCACCCCGCGTAGATCCGCCACCGTGACAAAAGCAAAGTTGCGGTTACTGCTGAAGTTGTAGACTAGTTCCTGACCAACCTTAGCCGCCGCATCCGCATTCTCTCGATTGGCGACGATGACACAGGTATACCGGCCCTCCAAACGTTCGGGGGTGAAGGCTTTCCCGGCGAGGTCCATCGCTGGACTCAAGAAAAGGGGCGCAGTAGCTTGGGCAGGCGTGGTGCCCATGCCCAAGACCACGAGCAGTGCGAGCATTTGTTTGAACAAGGGAAATACCTAAATCCCAGTAGACTCTAGCCTAATCCGCTTGAGTAGAGCGGCGGAATTAAACTAAAAACCACTTCCTTATAGGCGTGACGTAGATAGTTCGACGGCGGGTATACGCCGCGCTCGCCTTTTCTTCCAGCAAAGTTCAAGTCCCTAGGCGAACCGACTGTACTTGTTCTAATGTTGCCATAGGCCATGTCCTGAGCATAAGTCAACTAAGACGATTCGCTAAGGTTAATGACTCGGGACAGAAGCCAGGACCAAACGCGGCAAACGATGCTTGAACCCGCACAGAATCTCGTAACTGATCGTCCCCAACGCCTCCGCCCAAGCCTCGGCGGTCTGTCCTCCCCCTGGACCCAAAAAAGTCGCCACATCCCCCGGCTGGACCCCCGCCATCCCGGTTACATCCAGCACACATTGGTCCATGGTGATTGCCCCCACTTGGGGTACGGGTCTGCCGTGGACTAAAACTTGAATCCGATTCGATAAATTGCGGGGCACTCCGTCGGCATAGCCAATCGCTACCGTTGCCAGCGTGGACGGGCGTACCGTGACAAAAATCTGCCCGTAGCTCACCCCCGTCCCGGTAGGAACCTCCTGCACCTGAGTAATCCGGGCCTTGACGCTCATTACGGGCTGGAGGGGTAAATGGGCCAAATGAGGTTCAGGACTCAGACCGTAGAGAGCAACCCCGACGCGCACTAAGTTGTGATGCAACCGGGGACTCAGCAGGGTCCCTGCCGAATTTGCCAGATGGACTAAAGGCGGTAACATGCCATGGGTTTGAGCTTGGGCGGGGACTGTATCAAAACGTTCTACCTGCTCACGGATCCCATCCTCAAAGCGGGTCGTTGCTAAATGCGAGTAGATCCCCTGGGGTTGCAAGAGCGGTAGACGGTGGACTAGTCGGATGAAGTCTAACCCCGCTTCCCAGCGCGTCCCCAGCCGACTCATACCAGTATCAATTTTGAGATGGACGGGGAGCGGTGCCCGTAAAGTCTCGGCATAGGTGAGGGCCTGCCGGGGTGTACATAGGGTAGGTTGCAAGTGCCAGTGGACGACCTCCTGGACCTCCTCCGGGCTGTTGGTTGCCCCCATCAGGAGGATCGGACAACGAATCCCCGCCCGTCGGAGGGCCATCCCCTCCTCAATTGTCGCCACCCCTAGCCAACTCACCCCACTCGCTAAGGCCGTCTCACTGACACTGACTGCCCCGTGACCATAGGCATCGGCCTTGACCACCGCCAGCAGGTGGACCCTTGGCCCGATCCAGTGTTTGAGGACCTGAATATTATGGGTCAACGCCTGCGGGTCAATCTCGACCCAGGCCCGATAGTCCCGCTGTAACATTGGTTTGCTCCACTGCTTGCCAAAATTGCGCCGGTTCGCGGACCCAGGCTTCTTTCTTAGGTTTCGATTTCGTCTTGAGCCAGCATTCAAGCCGCAGGGCTGCTGGATAAGAATTCACCTGCCACTGGGCGGCTAACCCACTAAATCCCCGCGCCCGGATATATTTCGCTCCTTGACCGCGCTGATGACACCCCATCCGGCGGACTAGATTAGTCGTCGCCCCGCAATAGAGACTCCCGTCCCCACAGCGCACTAGATAGACCCAGGCCGTCATCAGGGGGAGCGGCGACGACGTAAAAATTCCGGGATATCTAGGAGGTCGTCTCGGTTTGCTGGACTGGGGGAACCGCTGGGTTTGAGCGGGGAGTTCGCGGCGGCGCGGTTGAGTTTGTTGGTATTGTGCTGTTCGTTGCTGAAACCCGTAGCGATGACGGTAATCCGCAATTCACCCTGGAGCCGTTCATCAATTACCGCGCCAAAAATAATATTGGCATTGGGGTCCACCACGTCAAAAACCGCCTGGGCCGCTTCGTTCACTTCCACCAGGGTCAAGTCGTGGCCCCCGGTGATATTGATGACTACGCCGTTAGCTCCCTCAATTGAGGATTCCAGGAGCGGGGAGGAGATGGCAGTGACTGCTGCTTCTCTCGCCCGTGACTTGCCAGAACCCATCCCGATCCCCATCAAAGCTGAACCCGCATCTGCCATCACCGCCCGCACATCGGCGAAGTCTACATTGATAAGCCCCGGCACCGTAATAATGTCACTGATCCCCTGGACTCCTTGGCGTAGCACATCATCGGCTAAGCGAAAGGCTTCTTGCACCGGGGTCTGGTCGGAGATGACCTTGAGGATACGGTCGTTAGGGATAATGATGAGCGTGTCTACCCGTTGCTGTAGGGCCTCAATTCCCATCTCCGCCTGCTGCATCCGGCGACGGCCCTCAAAGGTGAAAGGCCGCGTCACTACCCCTACACTTAAGGCCCCGACTTCTTTGGCAGCCGCCGCGACGATCGCCGCCGCTCCGGTCCCTGTCCCGCCGCCCATCCCGGCAGTGATAAAGACCATATCCGCCCCTTCCAGGATGCTCAAGATCTCCTCACGGGATTCCTCAGCGGCCTTTTGACCAATGGAAGGATTTCCCCCGGCCCCGAGTCCCCGCGTGAGCTTCTGTCCAATCTGTAAACGGTTATTGGCTGCGGAATTAAGCATGGCCTGCGCGTCGGTGTTGATCGCCCAAAACTCAATCCCGGTGACACTACTGGCAATCATGCGGTTAACGGCGTTACCGCCGCCGCCGCCGACCCCGATTACTTTGATGCGGGCCATTACACTAGGGATGATATCTTCATTGGCTGGCGTAGACGCGGGCATAGGGCGATAGGAACCGTGATTGGATTGGTCTGATCTTACCCGAGCTTGTTGAGGTTCGCCTTGTTCATCGGGCAGGTATTTCGTCCAGTTGGGCATGGGATGGCACTTCCTTAGTTGAAGATAGTGGGTTTAGGCGGGGTGGGTAAGGGTTTCTGGCGGATTTGGGGGGCCAGCGGACTCCTTAGGTCAATGAACGCCACCCGCTCGCGTGCGACAACCCGAGGGAGGTGACGCAGCCGGTCCAGGGTCAATAGTTGCTCCTTTAACTGGAGTTGGTCGGGGTGTCCAAGGTGGACGACCCCCAATCCCGTCTCCAGAATCAAGTTGGCGGGGTCCGAAAAGTTCA
Organism: Candidatus Cyanaurora vandensis; assembly: GCF_013285555.1. Classification (GTDB taxonomy): domain Bacteria; phylum Cyanobacteriota; class Cyanobacteriia; order Gloeobacterales; family Anthocerotibacteraceae; genus Cyanaurora; species Cyanaurora vandensis. Next base: position 10,139 of record NZ_JAAXLT010000162.1, read on the forward strand.
CCCGCCGGACTGGGACCGCCGCTGTCGCCAAAATTGGATACAACTGCTGCCATCGCGCCTGCAACTGAGCGGTATAACCCACCACCCGCAAACTCGGCTGAGCCAAGGTTGGATAGTGGCGTAAGCTCAACCATACCCCGTCTTTGTCCAAGACACCGGGCTGACCCTGCTCAAAAGCCACTGCGACCGGGGTGCGCTCTAAAATTGTCAACTCCAACCGTGGGGGCCAGTGCCGACGTACCCCAACGGCAAGGACCAACGGCTCGCGATGTACAAGGGTCTGGAGTTCACCCGGTTCCACTTCAAAGATGCGTAAAGGGAACTCTAGCGCAAGCAAATCGCGGACCCGTTGGCTTGTCAAAACCCGTTGTCCCACCACCACTACCTGCTCAGGACGGACTAATTCCCACGGACTCTGCCCGACCCAAAAACTCAATCCCACTAAAGTCAACAGCAGCCCGTAACGCCACCAATTCTTAAGTCGCTGGTACCATTGTTGCCGCCGGACCAATTTACGGCGGGCGACGTAATCTTGCTTGCTAAATTGAGCCTGGGTAAGCGTCATGAAAGACTGTATTTTTACTGGTTATTATGAACATCTTTTCAGGTTCAGGTCAAGGAATATTTGTGGATAACCGAATCGGTGGGGATGAGATGAAAAATAGGCTGCTGTCTTACCCTAGATCGCTACGTGAGTCTGTACATCAACGCTCTTGAGACTGAGATTTCTGGAGCCGCAAAGCGACGGGTATGAGTGGGTACACTAGTGAGCGTTTAGTGGGAGTCGTCGTGGCGATTACGGTTTGGGCAGTCGTGGTCGCCCTGATGTTGGGAGCGGCGGTGGGTAGTTTTCTCAATGTTGTCGCCTATCGCTTGCCCCTGGGCTTATCGTTACTATGGCCCGGTTCGCGCTGTCCTGATTGTTTGACCCCTTTGGGTGCCACTGAGAATATCCCGGTCCTGGGTTGGCTTCTGCTCCAAGGGCGTTGTAAACATTGCCAGCGGCCCATTGCGCCCCGCTATCCCTTGGTAGAACTGCTGACAGCGGGATTATTTGCGCTAATTGTTTTAAAGGTCGGGGTGACGGTAGTCGCAGCGGGATACATGATCTTGGTTGCGCTGTTGCTTGCGTTGAGTCTGATTGACTTCGATACCCTGGAATTACCCCACGAACTGACCTTACCGGGCATTTACCTGGGGTTGGGCTGGCAGATGGGGGTGATTTTTGGTGATAGTCCCTTAATCGGTTTGTTAGAGGGTTTGTTGGGCTACGGCGTGGGCGTTTTGTTACTCGATACCATCGCGGTTCTGGGCCGAATTTACCTGTGGTTAAAAGTCCGCTCAGGCGCACTACTGAGTTGGCAGCCCGTGGCGGCGTTGGGGGTCCTGGGTGCAGGCTGGGGACTGGGACTGTTTTTCTCCCCCCAAGTCCCGCCTTGGGCGGTGGGATTGGCGTTTTATGGTGCGGTGTTATTGAGTTGGGATACCGTGTTTATCCTGAGAAGTTTTGGTCAAAAACCGATCCTTGAAGAAGCGGATGAACTAGTAGCCCTAGGCGGTGGAGATGTACTGTTAGCGGGTCTTCTGGGGTCTTGGTTGGGTTGGCAGGGCCTCTTGGTTGCCCTTGCTGTCGGCTTCTTGACCGGCACGGTCTATGGGTTGGGAGCCCGTCTGAGTCAACGGTTAGGAGCACTCGAACGGTTTGCTTTTGGTCCGTTTCTGGCCCTGGGCGGGGTAGTGAGTTTGTTGTGGGGAAATATACTGATTGATAATTACCTAGGCTTTCTGGGTATAACTTGACCTGTGGTCTACGCCATACAGTGGCATGGGCGCGTCTTAGACAAACTGGCAGGGGTGTGCTTTTTCGTGAAGGAGCCGGGGTGTAGTGAATGTCTTAAAAGGCTTGTTATCGTCGGGCGCGGGGAGTGTCGGAGTCGGCATTGACATTACCCCAGAGCAAATCTTGATCACCCAACTCACCAAGCGCGGGCCACGCAATCTCACCTTGAGTAACCTCACCTGGGCACCCACCCCGACGGGAGCGGTCATTGATGGACGGGTGGAGAACCCGGCAGCAGTGGCGCGAGTCATCCAAGAACTGATGGAGGCCCGCCGGATCAAGCCTGGTACCGCCGCCACGGCCATCCCCTCGCGCGAAGCGGTGACGCGGTTGATCCGGCTTCCGGCGGAACTTCAAGCCGCTGAGTTACGTGAGGTAGTCCTCAACCAAGAAGCCGAACTGTATTTGCCTTTTCCCCGCGATGAAGCCTACGTTGATTACCAGTCCCTTGAGACCAGCCAGGATAATGACGGGATTCGTCGTCAAGAGGTGCTGTTGGTGGCGGCTCCCCGCGACATTGTGGATAGCTACCTCACGACAATTCAGCAGGCCGGGTTGACGACCAGAGTTGTGGACGTGGCGAGTTTCTCGATTATCCGGGTCCTCCGCAACAAACTTTTGCAGTACGCCCCTGAGGAGGCGGTGGCCCTCCTGGTTATCCAGGCGGACGGGACTGAGATCTCGATTTTGATCAAAGGCGTACCCCAGTTCTCGCGCACCGTACCGATTGGCACCTGGGAATTTCGGGAAGCCCTCTGCCGTGCCCTCGATCTGCCCCCTGGTCAGGCGACCAGTCTTTTACAGAGTCTTACCCCGCCCCTGAGTGGAACTTCTGGAGTCGAGGTGGAAGACCAGTCTTTCTCTGGGCGCGGGTTGGCGGCCCTACGGCGGATTTTGACAGAACTCGCTGAAGAGATCCAACGGTCTCTGGATTTTTATCTCTCTCAAGGCGACGTGGCCCCCATTGCCCAAATACTTTTAGCGGGGACCGGGGCGACGATGAACCAGTTGGACCAGTATCTTTCCCAACGCTTGAGTTTGCCGGTGGAACGGATTGACCCCCTACAGATTCTCTCTTTAACTGAAGATGAAGTAATCCCAGCGGACATCCGTTCGGGCGTGGGCACCGCCTTAGGTTTGAGTTTACGCACCCTGGGTTAAGGAGGAGTTGCCATGTACGTACCTGAAATTAACTTTCTGAAGGACCGCACCACTGAGGGAGTAGCCGAACCGCTCGTCTCGGAATCCTTTGAGAGTGAAGGGGGGCTAGACCCCCTCATCGTCGCGGTGGTCCTCCCGGTCGCCGCTCTAGGGCTAGTCGCCGCAGTCACCCTATTCTTCAACAGTCAGATTGGAAGTAAGACCGATGAACTGGCAGCCCTCAACAGCCAGATTGGCGTGGTCCAGGCCGAAGTCGCGAGCCTCAAGAGCCAAGAAAAAGAACTCCAGGAGTATCAAAACCGCTCCCAGGCTGTCATCAACCTCTTTGACCTCTCGCGTCCCTGGTCCGCCGTCCTTGAAGACCTGCGCCGCCGAGTGCCTTCAAGTGTCTGGCTAGAGAACTTCACTGCTAAGGAGAACGCTGTCCAGATTAGCGGACGTGCCCTGGATTACACCCAGGTCGCCGCTTTCCAGTTGACCCTGGCAGATTCACCCTTTGTCGAGGCCGTGGAACTCGAAGACACTAGCCAACAAGCTGCCACCGCTGAGAGTCCCGCCACCGTCTCCTACAAGCTCAACCTCAAACTCAAGCAGCAGGGTATCGGTCAGTTCGCCACGGTCCTCGAAGAAGCCGGGTCCATCGGACTGCTCGAAAAACTACGCCGCCTACAGAAGGAGAACCTGATCCAATGACAACCCAAGTATTCGGGATTGACCTAGACCGCCGCTCCATCGCGCTAATGGTGGGATTGGTCCTAGGGAGCATTGTCGGGGTGGTAGCCTTCAATTTTGCCTACCCCAAAGTGGCGGAAGTCCAGGCTCTAGATGAACAACTCAACACCGCCCGTACCAATCTTGATAGCCAGACCCAGCAGCGCACCAGCCTTGCTCAGGTCCCAATCAAGCTCAGCCGTGCCCGCCAAACCTTTGATAATCTGACGGCCCTACTGCCCAAGGAAGCGGACCAATCCATCCTGCTCATTGATATCGCCCGGATTGCTAAGGGTTCCCAGGCGAGCTTGACCCAGTTCACCCCCGGCAAACTCGTCGCCACTACTGAAGTTACGGGTCTCAGTAACCTTTATAAATCCACGAGCAAAGTTACCGTCAGCGGTGATTTTACCCAAGTTTTGGTCCTGCTTAAGGACCTAGAGCGGCTGGAGCAATTGCTCAAGGTCGAGGATGTCACGGTCGCTCCAGGGACCAAAGCTGCCAATGAGGTCAACGTGGGTCCCCAACCGCTGACCGTCACCTTTAATCTGTCGGCCTACGCCCTACCCACGGGTCCGTTGCCGCCCTCAGTTACCCCGGCGACGGCGGCCCCAGCGACTCCAGCCCCGGCTACTAAGTAATTACGGTCCCTTGTGAGTGAGGAGTGTTTATGCTGATTCGTCTCATTGGTGTGCTTACGGCGGTCGGCTTGGCCTTACCCGTGACCGCCCAGATCCTGATTGCACCCACAGTTAAGGCAACATTCACCCAGGACGCGCTCAACGTCTCGGGGAGCCGCCCGGACCCCTTCGCTAAACCCGTGGGAGCCCAGATTGTCCCGGTCCTCGTTGTAGAACCCCCGCCCAAGCTCTCAGTCATGCCTAGACCTTCCAAAATGCTCCAAGTCTCCCCCACTCCCATCGCCCTCTCCGTCAACGTGAAGGGTTTCGTAGTTGCTAGTGGGACCCCTACTCTTGCCATCTTGAGCCGAGAAGGGAGTACAGACTTTGCTCAAGTAGGTGACACTATCCTCTCTGCCCAAGTCGTCGCCATCTCGCCCATGAGCCGTACCGTAACCCTCAGCGAGAACGGCAAATACATCGTCCGCGCACTAGAGGCCACCCCATGAAGAAGCTCCTGATCGCCTGTACTGTGGGCTTGACCCTCCTCATCCCCGTCACCATTGCCCAGACCTTCCCTAATGTCACGGCTGTCAAACTCGAAGGGGGTTCATTTTTTAGCCCCACCAAGGTCATCCTTGAACTCAAGGGCACGACTCGCCCCGAGTTGACGATGAGTCGCCAGGGGAGTACCACGTTTGTTGACCTCAAAGAAGCTGTCCTCGCTCTCAAAGCCCCCGAAGTCATCAATAACCCCGGTGGTGGTGTAACTCGCCTAGAAGTCCGGCAGTTAGATGAGCGTACCGTCCGCATCATCCTCACTGGGCAAGGCAACCCACCTGAGGTGAAAGTAGATGTCGCGACCCCCAGTCGGGTCAGCCTGATTCTTGGCGGTGGGCCAGGGACCGGCGTTGTTACCAACAAAGCAACTGAGACCCTAGCGGGTGATCTCAGGACCCCAGACCGCCCGGAGCCCAGTCAGAACCGCCAGTTTAGTGCCCGCGCCATTGCCCCACCGACCGGAGATGTGGCGATTGCGTCGTTGAATGTGGAGCCCCTTGTGCGCCTTGGTACCAATGACCCGATTACCCTGGTCCTCAAGGATGCCCCCGCCCGTGAAGTCCTGACCCTGATGGCCCGCCGCGCCGGACTCAACGCTATTTTCGCTGAGGATGTCGCTGGGAAGACGGTCTCGGTGGATGTCCAGTCTGAGTCCCTAGAACAGACTTTTAATCTGATCTTGCGCCTGACCGGGCTCAAAGCCCAGAAGATTGACCGTACGCTAGTGGTAGGAGCGACGCTGCCTCAGGATCTAGTCCAAAGTTCCATACGAACCTACCGACTCAACCAGGCGAACGTGGCCCAGGTGCTACCCCAACTCCAGCAGTTGACCGCTCAACTCCAAGAAACCATCGTTCCAATCGTTGACCCGCGCACCAACTCCCTGACCATTGTCGGGAGTCCCCGTGCCCTTAAAGTCGCCTCCGCCCTGATTGCCCAGCTTGATGTCCGTAAACGGCAGGTCATGATTGCCCTGAAACTAGTGGATGTAGACCTACTCGACACCAAGAACCTAGGGATTGGGTTTGGCTACCAGTTGGGCAAGTTCTCCATCGGCAGTTTGGAAACTGGCAATGTCGGGACCCCTGCTACCTTTATTACTTTCCCTTCCACCAGCACGGCGGCGGGTTCTACGACTGGCACTACTGTTTCGTCAACACCCATTAACGGGGAGACCACTTTCCCCGGTGGTGTTCCTACCGTGACCAGACTTAACATTGGTACCCCGATTGGTCCTGCCGTCAGCGACAACTTCATCAGTAGCTTTGACAGCACAGTTTCGGATCTGACCTCCCAGTTACAGGCGCGGATTCAAGCCTCCGTTCAAGCCGGGAACTCCAAAATCCTGGCTGACCCTAAGCTCGTCCTCGAATCCGGGGTGGGCGTGACCGATGCCACCAACGGACGAATTGACATCAGCGATGACGTAATTGTGGGGACTCAGATTACCGTGGACCCCGCCACGGGGCTGACCTCCACCACCGTCCAAAAAGACCGCGCCGGGGTGATCCTGGATGTCCAGTTGTTCAATATTGACGACAACGGCTATGTGAACTTGGGCATCCGGCCCTCGGTCTCCTCGATCATCTCCACCCAACGGGATGCCAATAACAACCTGATTACCTTGCTCAGCCGCCGCAACATTGATATCCGCCGCCTGCGCCTCCGCGACGGTCAAACCCTAGTCCTCGCGGGCTTAATTCAGGACCAAGACATCACAGCGGTTAACAAAGTCCCCATCCTCGGTGATATCCCGATCCTCGGGGTGCTCTTCCGGTTCGAGAGAGTCCAGAACCGCCGCCGGGAACTCGCCTTGATGGTTACACCTTACGTCTTGAAGGACCCAGTCGAGACGGGCACCCCGCCAACGAGCATCCAGCCCTAGTCAGTGAGCAAACCTAGATGAGGAGAAAGTCGTGAAAAAATCCCTGTTGCTACTTTTACCCCTACTGATGGGACCTGTCCTCGCCCAAGGTGTTGAAGAAGTTCCCCTCAGCGATGTCTGGTCTAGCATCCCCTATTCCCCCTTTGATTACAGTGAGAACGTAATTCGGCTCAAGCAAGGACCAATCTTCAAACAGTTTGTCCAGAACTACGAGAATGCCTACGTGGAGCCCGCCCTGCGGACCCGTGATTTACCTACGCCCTTCACGACTTCTCTGCGCCAGGAATTGGGGTATTACGAAGCCACCCAGAACCAAGCCGACACCACCAACCCCTAACTAGAGCCCACAACTGGGGAAGTTACAATGGGTCCATGAACAAGCTGTTGTTGCTGGTGGATGGTCACTCGCTGGCCTTTCGGTCCTACTGGGCCTTCAATCGCGGCAATGACGGGGGTTTACGCACTAAGTCGGGCATCCCGACGAGTGTGACCTATGGCTTCCTCAAGGCCCTCTTTGAAGTCCTAGCTAAGGAAAATTTTGTGGGCTGTGCCGTAGCCTTTGACCACCATCTGCCCACTTTTCGCCATGAAGTAGATGAAACCTATAAAGCGGGCCGCCCTGAAACTCCTGCTGAATTTATCAGTGATTTAGAAAATCTCAAAGGGATTCTTACGGCGATGCAGGTCCCGACGATTGAGCTTTTGGGCTTTGAGGCCGATGATATTTTGGGGACCTTAGCTTGTGCCGGACTCCGGGAAGGTCATCAGGTCAAAATCCTCACTGGAGACCAAGACCTCTTCCAGCTAGTAGATCCAGACCGACAAATTACCGTCCTGCAACCCAACAGTAAACAAGGAATGATCCTGGAGTTTGGAACCCAGGAAATTAAAGATAAGTTGGGGGTTTGGCCCAATCAAATTGTGGACTACAAAGATCTCTGCGGTGATAGTTCAGACAATATTCCCGGTGTCAAGGGCATCGGGGCTAAGACTGCCGTTAAACTCCTGGAAGACTACCCTAATCTCGCTGCAATTTATGAACATATTGATGAAATTAAAGGTGCAGTTCAGAAGAAACTGATTGAAGGTAAAAAAGAGGCTGACCATTCCTACTGGATGGCAACCCTCCGTACTAATGTACCCCTAGCTGTGACGCTCCAGGATTGTTATTGGCGGAATTTTGACCTAGATGCAGTCAAAACAATGCTGAACCAGCTAGAGTTTCGGACCTTGACCCGTCAAGTGGAACAGTTTGCCCGTGGCGGACAGCTTGAAACCTCCGGCCCCCCACTGCCACGCGAATTAGTGATGGAATCGGAGGACCTCTGGTTTGACTTCAAGCCCACGGTTAGATCCACGCACCAAGTTGTTATTGTAGACACCCTAACTGCATTTCAAGACTTTCTAACTGCGTTGCGTGAACATCCTGGTCCGGTGGCCTGGGATACCGAGACTACTAGTCTCGATCCCCATGAAGCTCGCCTTGTGGGGATTGGTTGCGCTTGGTCTGCTGATACCGCTTACTACCTTCCCTTGGGGCATCGTGAGGGAACATGTTTAGATCTAGGTATAGTTCTAGCTGCTCTCGCCCCCGAATTTGCCGACCCCAAGCGGCCTAAGATTTTTCAAAACACCAAATATGATCGGCTTATCTTGAGACAACAGGGTTTAGAACTCCGGGGTGTAGTTTTTGATCCAATGCTGGCGAGCTATGACCTCCAACCTGAGGGCCAGCATAAGCTCGACGTAATTGCGTTGAACCTGTTGGGTGTAGAGATGACTCCCTATGAGCAACTGGTACCACGGGGTAAGACGATTGATGAATTACCTATTACCAAAGTTGCGAATTACTGTGCGATGGACGCTCTCTGTGCTTATCGAGTCACAAACATTCTTCAATCCCGACTCGCTAATAATCCCAAACTTCTTCACATTTTTCACACTCTCGAACTCCCGCTTGAAGAAGTACTCGCCGATATGGAATGGGTCGGGATTCGGATTGACAGCGATTATCTAGCCAAGCTCTCCCAGGAATTACAACTGGACCTCGAACGCCTGGAACAACAGGTCCATGCTGCCGCCGGGATGACCTTCAACCTCAACTCCCCTAAGCAACTGAGCGAAATTCTCTTTGACCGTCTGGGTCTCTCCACCCGCAAGACTCGCAAGACAACCTTAGGCTGGTCCACCGATGCCGCCACCCTTGAAAAGCTCCAAGGCGACCACCCGCTAGTCGATGGCATCCTCGAACACCGGACCCTCGCTAAACTGCGCTCCACCTACGTCGAAGCTCTACCCAATCTGGTCAGCCCCAAAACCGGCCGCGTCCATACCGACTTTAATCAAGCCGTAACTGTAACCGGACGGCTGAGTTCCTCTAACCCCAACCTGCAAAATATCCCGATCCGTACCGAACTGTCCAAACGCATCCGGCAAGCTTTTATTCCCGATGTGGACTGCTGTCTAGTCTCGGCGGACTATTCGCAAATCGAGTTACGGATCTTGGCCCATGTGAGCGGCGAACAAATCCTAATTGATACTTTTCGGAATAAGGGTGATGTCCATACCCTGACCGCACAACTCCTCTTCAACCGGGAAGATATCACTCGTGAACAACGCTACTTAGGCAAGACCATCAATTTTGGGGTGGTTTACGGGATGGGAGCCCAGCGTTTCGCTCGCGAGACTGGCGTGACCTCCCAGGAAGCCCAGAAATTTCTAGAGAGCTTTTATGAACGTTACCCCAAGGTCTTTGCCTACCTGAGGGGCACGGAGAAACTAGCTCTCGAACAAGGTTATGTCGAGACCCTCCTAGGCCGTCGTCGTCACTTCCCGGGCCTGAACCAACTCCCCACCAACCAACGCCTCACCGCCCTCCGCCAAGCCACTAATGCCCCAATTCAAGGCACCGCTGCCGACATCATCAAACAAGCGATGATTACCCTCCACCAGGAACTCAAGCCCTATCAGACCCGCATGGTCCTTCAGGTTCATGATGAACTCGTCTTTGAAGTCCCTCAAGCCGAATGGCCCCTAGTTGAAACCGTAATCCGCACCGCCATGGAGAACGCCTACCCACTCCAGGTCCCCCTTTTTGCCGATATCCACTGTGGACCCTCCTGGTTGGAGGCTAAATGACGATAGCCCGCGCCCTGACCATTGCCGGTTCTGACTCCGGGGGCGGCGCGGGTATCCAAGCTGACCTTAAAACTTTTGTCTGTCTGGGTGTACATGGGATGAGTGCCCTCACCTGTACCACGGCTCAAAATACCTGCGGGGTCCGCTCTACCCATAGCCTGCCCCTCGACCACATCCGAGACCAAATCCAGATGGTCGTGACTGATATTGGGGTGGATGCTACAAAAACCGGGATGCTCTTGAACCGGGTCATTATCCAGACCATAGCTCTAGAGATTAAAACCCTGGGTCTCACCCCGCTGGTTGTAGACCCAGTGATGGTCTCCCGCACTGGAGCAAGACTTTTGGACGAAGATGCCACCACGGCCTACCAGCGGACTCTTTTTCCCCTGGCAACCCTCGTCACGCCTAATCTCTACGAAGCCGCTATTTTGAGCGGTATGACAGTCCAGACCCTAGCTGAGATGGGTGAGGCTGCCCGACGTATCCATGCCCAAGGACCCCGTTACGTCCTAGTCAAAGGGGGAGCTAGGGCTGAGCATCCCGGCACGGACGTATTTTTTGATGGAATTACCCTGACGAACTTCATAATCCCCAACATCATCACCATGAATACCCACGGCACCGGCTGTACGTTAGCCGCCGCCATTACCGCTTACCTGAGCCTGGGTTATCCCATGGTTGAAGCCATCACCCAGGCCAAACAATTCCTCGATCAAGCCCTCCGCCACGCCCTAGCAATTGGTCAAGGCCAAGGACCCGTCGGTCACAGCTTTGCCCAGGCCCGACCTCTTCCCTGGAAAGCACTATGAACCCCTTAATCGTGATTCCCGATATCCACGGACGGTGGGACAAACTTCAAAATCTCCTGGGTATGCTCTGTGTTCTGGGTTACACCCTAGACAACTTGGTTTTCCTCGGCGACATGATTGACCGGGGACCAGACAGTGCCCGAATTATTGACTGGCTCATCAAGCACCGCGCCCAATACCCCAACACAGTCATCCTGCGCGGCAACCATGAAGAACTAATGCTAGAGCATCTAGAAACGGGTAATGACACTTGGTTTCGGCCCAACAACGGCGGAGTCGCGACCATTGCCTCCTACCGCCGCTTCTTAGGAGCCGAGCTGAAGACCACTCCCCAACTCCTCAAAGCCCTCCGCGCCTGCGGTCACTTCGATTTCCTCAATAGTCTGCCTTTCTACCATGAGACTGCTGATTACTTCTTCAGTCATGCCCCCATCCCCAAACCGATCTACCGCCCCGTTGGTGGTCTCACGGTCATGGAGTCCCTGCCCCTGCCCCGCGAACTGTACTGCTGGTCCTACCCCGGACGTATCCCCGAAGCTGAGTATGCCTACCAACACCCAGCGCGGTACGCCGTCTGTGGGCATATCCATCGGCTGCGTGAAGAGATCTTTGAGGCCCGCCTCTATGACCACATCTGCTTTCTGGATGCGGGTTGTGGCTGTCATAGCCAAGCTGCTCTAGCCGCACTAATCCTGCCCGAGAAAAGAATTTTATATTCCCTCTAAAAAAAAGCTTGACACTCTAGAAAAGGCATTGCTATATTAGGTGAGCCCGAGAGGGAACCGAACCTTTAAAAAAGAATAACCTGAAAGCCAAAAAGAATGGCCCGAGTCAATAACTTGGTTACATTAAGTGTTTTCACTTCGGTGATAACACGGGCTAAATGAGAGCCTTAGTGGTCGGCGTTTAAATGACGTTGGCCCAAACTCACTTCGGAGAGTTTGATCCTGGCTCAGAATGAACGCTGGCGGCGTGCCTAACACATGCAAGTCGAACGGTCGCAAGACAGTGGCGGACGGGTGAGTAACGCGTGGGAATCTGCCCTCAGGTGGGAAATAACAGTGGGAAACCGCTGCTAATAACCCATATGGCGAAGGCTGAAAGATTTATCGCCTGAGGATGAGCCCGCGTCCGATTAGCTAGTTGGTGGGGTAAAGGCTTACCAAGGCTACGATCGGTAGCTGGTCTGAGAGGATGATCAGCCACACTGGGACTGAGACACGGCCCAGACTCCTACGGGAGGCAGCAGTGGGGAATTTTCGGCAATGGGCGAAAGCCTGACCGAGCAACGCCGCGTGAGTGATGAAGGACTGTGGTCTGTAAAGCTCTTTTGTGAGGGACGAATTCTGACGGTACCTCACGAATAAGGATCGGCTAATTCCGTGCCAGCAGCCGCGGTAATACGGGGGATCCAAGCGTTATTCGGAATTATTGGGCGTAAAGCGTACGTAGGCGGTTTGCCAAGTCTGGGGTTAAAGCCCGCAGCTTAACTGCGGATCGGCCCTGGAAACTGGCAGACTTGAGTATGGTAGGGGCAAGGGGAATTCCACATGTAGCGGTGAAATGCGTAGATATGTGGAGGAACACCTGTGGCGAAAGCGCCTTGCTGGACTGTAACTGACGCTGAGGTACGAAAGCCAGGGGAGCAAATGGGATTAGATACCCCAGTAGTCCTGGCCGTAAACGATGGACACTAGGTGTGATGCGTATCGACCCGCGTCGTGCCGTAGCTAACGCGTTAAGTGTCCCGCCTGGGGAGTACGCACGCAAGTGTGAAACTCAAAGGAATTGACGGGGGCCCGCACAAGCGGTGGAGCATGTGGTTTAATTCGATGCAACCCGAAGAACCTTACCAGGGCTTGACATGTCGAGAATCCTGCGGAAACGTGGGAGTGCCTTCGGGAACTCGAACACAGGTGCTGCATGGCTGTCGTCAGCTCGTGTCGTGAGATGTTGGGTTAAGTCCCGCAACGAGCGCAACCCTTGTTGTCAGTTGCCATCATTAAGTTGGGCACTCTGGCGAGACTGCCGGGGACAACTCGGAGGAAGGTAGGGATGACGTCAAGTCAGCATGGCCCTTACGCCCTGGGCTACACACGTGCTACAATGCGGCGGACAAAGAGTTGCGAACCTGCGAAGGGGAGCCAATCTCAAAAACCGTCGCTCAGTTCAGATTGGAGGCTGCAACTCGCCTCCATGAAGTCGGAATCGCTAGTAATCGCAGGTCAGCATACTGCGGTGAATACGTTCCCGGGCCTTGTACACACCGCCCGTCACACCATGGAAGCTGGTCATGCCCGAAGTCGGTGTACCCGCCGAAGGCAGGGCTGGTGACTGGGGTGAAGTCGTAACAAGGTAGCCGTACCGGAAGGTGCGGCTGGATCACCTCCTTTCTAGGGAGACCTCCAGCAACACTGGTGACAGAGACTCTGAATCCTAATTCGGGATTCATTAAGGGCCTCAATTTAAGTCCCAGGGGGTTGACTGGTATCCCAGGTCGATCGGACATTCTTTTTTCTTTCAGGTTAGGCTGGGTTTGGTCCCTCTTTGGCACTTGCCAGATTGGGCTATTAGCTCAGTTGGTTAGAGCGCACCCCTGATAAGGGTGAGGTCTCTGGTTCGAATCCAGAATAGCCCACCACCCTGGGGGTATAGCTCAGTTGGTAGAGCGCTGCCTTTGCAAGGCAGATGTCAGCGGTTCGAGTCCGCTTACCTCCAAAAAAAGTGGTAAGTCGACAAAAACTTGTTGACCTCGTAAGGCGTGATACCTTTGTAAAGCACCTTGAAAACTGCATAGAGAGAAGTCAGGTTACACGCCATTTAAGCTAGAAAGGGCAAACGGTGGATACCTTGGCACAGGCAGCCGATGAAGGACGCGGCGACCGGCGAAACGCCTCGGGGAGCAGGAAGCATGCTTTGATCCGGGGATATCCGAATGGGGCAACCCGCTACCCGTAATGGGGTAGCTTATAGGGAACCGAGCGAATTGAAACATCTTAGTAGCTCGAGGAAGAGAAAACAAAAGTGATTCCCCTAGTAGCGGTGAGCGAACGGGGAACAGCCTAAACCGATGGACTTAGGTCTGTCGGGGTCGTGGGACGGCATTTAGGAGTGCGTTGGCTAGACGAAGCTTCTGGAAAGTAGCATCACAGAGGGTGATAATCCCGTAGTCGAAAGCTGACAAACCCGAGCCCAATCCCGAGTAGCATGGGACACGTGGAATCCCGTGTGAATCCGCCAGGACCATCTGGTAAGGCTAAATACTCGCCTGTGACCGATAGCGCACCAGTACAGCGATGGAAAGGTGAAAAGAACCCCGGGAGGGGAGTGAAATAGAACATGAAACCGTTTGCCTACAAGCAGTTGGAGCCCGATTTAACGGGTGACAGCGTGCCTGTTGAAGAATGAGCCGGCGAGTTACGTTTAGTGGCAGGTTAAGTCGGAAATGACGGAGCCACAGGGAAACCGAGTCTGAATAGGGCGTTGGTCACTAGGCGTAGACCCGAAGTCGTGTGATCTAACCATGGCCAGGATGAAGCTCAGGTAACACTGCGTGGAGGTCCGAACCGACTAATGTTGAAAAATTAGCGGATGAGTTGTGGTTAGGGGTGAAATGCCAATCGAACACGGCGATAGCTGGTTCTCCCCGAAATGTGTTTAGGCACAGCGTCGTTGGGTAGCAAGGGGGGTAGAGCACTGAATCGGTGCGGGCTGCGAGAGCGGTACCAAATCGAACCAAACTCCGAATACCCTTGCGTTAGACGGCAGTGAGACTGTGGGGGATAAGCTCCATGGTCGAGAGGGAAACAGCCCAGACCACCAATTAAGGTCCCCAAGTCATGGCTAAGTGATTAAGGAGGTGGGGTTTCATTGACAACCAGGAGGTTGGCCTAGAAGCAGCCATCCTTTAAAGAGTGCGTAATAGCTCACTGGTCAAGAGATCCTGCGCCGAAAATGAACGGGGCTAAGCCATGCACCGAAGTTGTGGATTTATGGTAGGGGAGCGTTGTGTTGTAGGTTGAAGTGTCAGCGTAAGCAGGCATGGACGAAGCACAAGTGAGAATGTCGGCTTGAGTAGCGAAAATATTGGTGAGAATCCAATACCCCGAAAACCTAAGGGTTCCTCCGGAAGGT
>NZ_JAAXLT010000163.1 GCF_013285555.1 Candidatus Cyanaurora vandensis
GGATGTGGCGGTTGCCATGGCGGGGGAGCCGTACTTCTTGCCGATGCCCACGGTCCTCGGCGTGCGGTTGACTGGGAGTCTGCCGGCGTGGTGTTCGGGGAAAGATGTGGTCCTGGAATTGCTCCGCCGTCTCACGGTCAAGGGCGGGGTGGGCCGGGTGATTGAATACTACGGGCCGGGGGTGGCTTCTTTGAGTGCTTCCCACCGTTTCACCATTACCAACATGGGCGCGGAACTCGGAGCGACGACTAGCGTTTTTCCGTCGGATGAGCGGGTGAGGTCTTTTCTAGAAGCCCAGGGCCGGGGGGCGAGTTATGTGGAGCTACTGGCGGACGAGGATGCGGTTTACGACGAACACCAGCACCTAGACCTCGATAGCCTAGAGCCGATGATGGCCTGCCCCTCCAGCCCGGATAACGTCGTCTCCGTGCGGAGTGTGGCGGGGCTGCCCGTGGCCCAGGTCTGTGTCGGTTCCTGTACCAACTCCAGCTACGAGGACCTGACGATTGCTGCCTTGATGCTCCGGGGCAAAACGGTCCACCCCGAGGTCTCGATGACGCTCACACCGGGGTCTAAGCAGGTGTTTGAGATGATTGTCCAGGACGGCTACTTTGCCGATTTGACGGCGGCGGGGGCACGGATCTTGGAATCCGCCTGTGGTCCCTGTATCGGCATGGGCCAAGCTCCCCCCACTGGGGCGGTCTCGGTGCGCTCCTTCAACCGCAACTTTAAGGGCCGCTCGGGGACCAGTGAGGATTTAGTCTATCTGGCGAGTCCCGAGGTCTGTGTGGCTTCAGCTCTGACTGGGGTGATTACGGACCCACGGGATTTGGGGATTGATTTTATCCCAGTGGATACTCCGACCCAGTTTTTGGTCCATGACAATATGTTGGTCTCTCCGGCGAGTGACCCGAGTGCGGTGGAGATCAAGCGCGGTCCCAATATCCGTCCCGTGCCCTTGGCCCAGCCCCTCACCGACACCATCCGGGCGGAACTGATCCTCAAAGTGGGGGACAACATCAGCACCGACCACATCCTCCCCGCCGGGGCCAAAGTCCTCCCTCTGCGCTCCAATATCCCTGCCATCGCTGAGTTTGTCTTCATGCGCGTGGACCCGACCTTCCCTGAGCGGTGCCGTCAGGCGGGGCAAGTCGTAGTCGTCGGCGGGAGTAACTACGGTCAAGGTTCCTCACGGGAGCACGCGGCCTTGGCTCCGATGTACCTGGGACTTAAGGCGGTCATTGTCAAGAGTTTCGCCCGTATCCACCGCGCCAACTTGATCAACTTCGGTATTCTCCCGGCGGTCTTCGCGGACCCCACGGACTATGACCGTATCCAACAGGGGGACGACCTAGAATTAGTCGCCATTCACCAGGGTTTGGCCACGGGCACTATCACTGTTCTCAACCGCACCCAAGGCACTGAGTTTCAAGTCTCAGTCGCCCTCACGCCCCGCGAACAGGAGCTTCTGCATAGTGGGGGCCTGCTCAGTCACATCAAAGCCAAGCAGGCGGTGGTAGTGCCGGTCTGAAGGCAGCCTTAGTTAGGATATGGGGAACTCTCCGCCGGGTCCACAGGATTTCCGCGAGGCTAACTAGCGTTCCCGCGAGACCCGCAGGATTTCCGTGGCTCTGGCAAAATTTCCGCAAGACTTCCTAAAGTCTCTGTGGGGTCCACAGGTCCAAAACCGCCCCTCCGCCCCATACCCTGCCGGACACAGGCGTGAGTGTACCAACACCATCGGTTGAGCTTAGGCAAGACTTGTCACACGCAAGGTGGTCAGCTTCGAGTTTGCGGTTGTGACAAGCGCGAACCACCAAGTTAACGTGGGGCGCCCGGCTGTCATCCTTTCTGTGAGGATATCTCACGATTTGTGGGTAATGGATAGCTCAAAAAGGGGGGAAAGAGGTTATTCGAGTCGCCCTGCCGCAATCAACTCTTAAAGTCCCTCTTTTTAAGGGGGATTTAGGGGGCTCGCATAGAGATTCTAAATCTCTATGCGAGCGACTCTTAGTTCTTAGGGTTGCGGTTATCGTAGGCAATCCCGCGCCGGACCTGCACAATGGCTTGGTCTACGGACTGAAGGGCTTTATCGCGATAACCACCTTTATCGGTGGTGGCCTGGGTCAGTTCACGGCGGGCCGTCTGTAGCGCATTCAACGCAGCCTGCATCCGGGGCTGGGGTTCAGCAGCCGAGACCTGTAAATAAGTTCCACCCGCGCCCAAGACCGCCACGCCCGCCAAAAAACCAACCCAACGCTGTGTATTTGTCATCTCACTGCTCCTTAAAGCTTTCTCTGTCGTAGACGAGAGTAGCAGGAAGCCCGTTCAATATTCCAGCGCGTCACTGTACAATCTATCTGGAGACATAGAGTCTAGAAAAGATTGACAATACCCAGGTGAATTAACAAGTTAGTCTGATAGATACCATACAGGTTAAGCAATAGTTGTAAGATCGCAATACCAGCAAACTTCCAACCCAACTGTGAAGGATTCTTGAATTCACTCAAGACTAAAAGTATCCCGGCCCCCAGAGAATAATTGAAGACTAGGACCAAGAGCGGCATCCAGAATCCCAGCACCGCACCCACACAGAAACATAAAAAACCCAGACTCACCATCACCAACGCCACGAAACGGGGCGGGTCGAGTTCAGCCAGATATTGACAATGGTCCCACCAACGTTCTAATGGGGACATACCAACCTACTTGAGTATTTCACTCAGTCTAGCTAGTAGACCGAACCTCGTCTACCGGGATTGCCGCGAACAATCAAGTAGACGCGCAAAGTAGAACTGCTCATTAATTGCTGTACAACTGTCCACCCGCCAACCCAAACGTACCAGGAGTTCCCGTAACTGAGCTTCGGGGTGTTGGTAGGCGCGGGTAGCCTTGGCTGCCCCTGGAAAAAAATTGCCCACGCGTTTCAAGAGACTCAAGAGCGGGGTCTGGGGCGCGAAAGTGAATAGCAGACGGTCCTTAGCCAGTTGACTAAGGTGGGTCAGCATCACCTCAGCTTGCGGCAGGGGGTAATGGATCAAGACATCTACACAGACCACAATATTGAAAGACCCCGCCAGGGTTTCAAGCTCCTGGACCCGGAAAGTCAAGTCCCCTGGTGCCCCCTCCTGTTGCCAACGCCGGGCGGCCTCCTCGACCATCTGTTCCGAAATGTCCGTGGCGAAGACCGTTGCGCCCCCACGGGCTAAGGGCACACTGAGACTCCCCACCCCGCAACCCGCATCACAAATTGTCAGCCCCTTGACCGACCCCAGCCCTCCGAGGATAGCCGTCAAGGTTCGTTGGTGGCCCCGGCGAATCGCAAGCTGCACCCGGTTAACCTGAGCCTCACCATAAATACGTTGCCACCGCTCAAAGCCCGTGGTATTGAAGTATTCCCGCACAACGGCTTTTTCGTCTTGACTCATGCGCTATCACCGCTGAACTAAAGGTTTCAACCTAGCCAACCATCCCCCAACTGTACTACCCCTAGGCCAGTCGGACACGCTAAAGCTCCCTGGAAATCGAACTGTTTAGGTTCCTCAGCCGCGCACACGAGCCTAAAATGGCTTCACATTGGTTAGTGTAGTTTGGTGAGGTGACTAATGATTGCTCCAGTATCGCTAAACTCTCGGCTCTACTCTTGCGTGTTTACCATTTTTTGTAGGGTAAAAACTTACCGTCGTAGGTGACTACTACCCGGTCGCCCTTGGGGTCTTCAACTTTGGCGATAGTCAAGGTGAAGTCAATGGCACTCATGATGCCATCACCAAACTCCTCCTGGATTACCGCTTTCATCGGTAGCCCATATACTTGCATAATCTCGAAAAAACGATACAACAACGGGTCGGTGGGGACGGTTTCATCTAGGGAACCCTTGAGTGGGTAATCGGTCAAAAGCTCCGCGAGTTCTAGGTCTAGGTTCAATAGGCCCAGCAACTTTTCCGCCTCATCCTGGGTCGCCCTCGCCTGCCCATACAATAGGGCGGCAACCCAGACTTTATCGTGACCGAGGGCCGCGCCGAGCTGGGTATAGGTGAGGCCCTTCTCTCGTTTCGCTGCCAACAAAATATCCGTGATCTCAAACAGAGCCATGGCTTTTCCTCAATACAGTACAGGACCTACGCACAGCCTACAGCCCCTAAAGAAGAAATAGCCATCACACCTTGAATCAGAAAAAACAAAGCCTGGAGCAGCCAGAGTTAGCCGCTGGCTGCTGATTTCGACTCTCACCGATACACCCACTGCTATGGCTGTCCCTTCTACTTGGGATACGCCCAAGATTATCGCTGAAGCAACCAGCGGTCAGTTTAAGGCGACTGCGGGGAAGTACTTCGACAAAGGCTGCAACGAAGCTCTCGACTACACAACTGAAGTTATTGATCTAAATGGTGACGAGCCCGGAGTGTTTACTAGCGTGGCTGGCACCTGCCTGGGCGGGATGGCTGGTGTCCAGGTGAATTTGTATATTAAGAACAAGAACGGTCAATGGCAACCGCAGTTCGGTTTTCCTGGTACCTATACAGTACTCAAAACAAAGAGCAAGGCTTATCCCGACATTGAGATTGGTGGTCCGGGGTTCTGTTTCCCAGTGTGGCACTGGAATGGACAGCAGTACGCCATCCACAAGAAGTGCCGCTAAGCATATGGGAGAGCGTAAATCTTTTATGGTTTGCAGATTTTCCCTCTAGGACTGAATTTCAAGGCAGACGGTCATTCGACCAAGCAACTCAGGCGGACTCTGGCTTGGGTAGAGAACTGGGGTGAATGAGTAAATCAGCAGTGGAGCGGGATTCGACCATTTCGCGGGTCACTTCAAAGCGGCTCAAGTCCGGGCGTGAAGGCGACTCGTACATGATGTCAAGCATCAGTTCCTCAACAATGCTTCTGAGGGCACGGGCTCCCGTTTTGCGACGGTAGGCTTCTTTAGCGATGGCCTCAATTGCCCCGCCATCAAAAACGAGTTCCACGCTGTCCATCTTGAGGAGCCGTTGGTACTGCTTCAACAAGGCATTCTTGGGCTCAGTAAGAATAGCTTTGAGGGCCGCTTCATCCAGGGGTTCGAGGACCGCCACCGAGGGGATGCGCCCGATAAATTCAGGGATAAGACCGAACTTCACTAGGTCGTCGGGTTCCAGAGACTTGAGGGACTCAACTAACCGTTTTTCGCGCTGTTGGCTCTCGGGCTGGATGAAACCAATGGATTTTTTACCCGTCCGCTGCTCCACTACCCGCTCCAAGCCGACAAAAGCCCCGCCGCAGATAAAGAGGATATTGGTAGTGTCAATCTGGATGTATTCCTGATAAGGGTGCTTACGCCCGCCTTGGGGCGGCACATTGGCGATGGTCCCCTCTAACATCTTGAGTAGGGCTTGTTGGACCCCCTCGCCGGAGACATCACGGGTAATCGAAGGGTTCTCGGATTTACGGGCAATCTTGTCAATCTCGTCAATATAGATAATCCCGCGCTGGGCCTTCTCAATGTCGCCGTCCGCCATCTGCAACAACCGGAGCAGGATATTCTCCACGTCCTCCCCCACATACCCAGCTTCCGTCAGGGTCGTAGCATCGGCAATGGCAAAGGGGACTTCTAACACTTGAGCTAGGGTCTGAGCAAGGAGGGTTTTGCCACATCCGGTCGGGCCAATCAGGAGGATATTTGTCTTCTGGAGGTCAACATCCGTGGAGGCTTCTAGCTGGGAAGACAGTCGTTTGTAGTGGTTATAGACGGCTACGGAGAGGATTTTTTTGGCGTTATCTTGACCAATGACATGAGCATCCAAGTGACCTTTAATCTCGTAGGGCTTGGGGAGCTTCTTGGGTAAACCGTTATCCTTACGATTGTTGGGACGACCGGCCCCGCGCTTCCCGGCGACGGGTTGGGCGGCGGGGCTGTCGAAGAGTTCTTCATCCAGGATTTCATTGCATAGGTCCACGCACTCATCACAAATGTAGACCCCAGGGCCAGCAATCAATTTGCGTACTTGCTCCTGGGACTTACCGCAGAAGGAGCATTTGAGATGGGCATCGTAGGTTTTAGCCATGAGTCCTGCCATGAAGAAAGGGGTTTTAGCGTACTGTTGTCAGCCCTTCAGAAGACAGGGCCCGTTTGGTGATGACTTGGTCAATCAGACCATAATCCTTGGCTTCCTCAGCGGACATGAAGAAGTCGCGGTCCGTATCCCGTTCAATGCGCTCCAGAGGTTGCTTGGTATGGTGGGCCAGCAACTCGTTGAGACGACGCTTGATGTAGAGGATCTCGCGGGCCATGATCTCAATGTCCGTCGCCTGACCCTGGGCACCGCCGAGGGGTTGGTGAATCATGACCCGAGCATGGGGTAGAGCCAAGCGTTTCCCTGTTTCACCCCCTGCTAGCAAAAAGGCTCCCATGGAAGCCGCTAGCCCGACGCAGATTGTGGAAACCTGGGGCCGGACATGCTGCATCGTGTCGTAAATCGCCATGCCTGCTGTGACCGAACCGCCGGGAGAGTTGATGTAGAGCGATATATCCTTCTCGGGGTCCTCAGCTTCCAGGAATAACAACTGGGCCACAATCAAGTTGGCGACCATATCATCCACAGGCGTACCCAGGAAGATAATGCGTTCCCGCAAAAGTCGTGAAAAAATATCAAAGGCCCGTTCACCCCGCGAAGACTGCTCCACAACCATCGGGATTACGTCATAGATGGTGTAGCCACGGGGTAACTCGCTCAAAATTTGGTGGATCATCCCTTAGCTCTCCTGGGTAGCGGTTGCAATGGGCGGTTCAGCAGCGACTTCTTCCAGCTCTAGGGGCGGTGTGGTCTCAGCAGTGGATTCATCCACCTCAGCGACCATTACCTCTAGCGGCTGGGTAGTCTCGTCAGCGGCGGGCTCGTCCACTTCCTCAATTGTAGAGTGTTCCGCTAACCAATCCAGGGCCTTTTCCGTCAAAAGCTCATCGCGCACCAAGGTGGTCAGGGTTTCGCGGTCCATCTCTTCTTTGAGGGTGCGGGCGTATTCGGCTAGACGCGGGGTGAGTTCGCTATCGTCCACCGTGAGGCTTTCACGGCGGACTAACTCAGCTAGGGCCAAGGTGCGCCGGAGCCGGACGACGGCTTCGGAGGAGACCTGTTCGCGCAAAAAAGCTAAGTTGTCTTCGTTTTTGAAAAAGAAGTCAGGGTCAATCCCGCGCTGGGTCATGTTCTGGATGTACTGCTCAGCTAGGAACTTAAACTCTTGTTCAATCAGGGTTTTGGGCAGGTCAATCTGGGCCTCGACGAGCAGCGCGTTGAGCAAGGCTGTGTCGCGCCGGTCCTTGTTCTCGCTGGCATTCACGGTGCGGAGGTTTTCTTCCGTGTAAGTGCGCCAAGCAGCTAGATCCGCGAAATCCGCTTCCTGAGCGAGAACATCGTCGAGGGCGGGCAGTTGGCGGTCCTTGAGTTCTTTGAGGGTGATGGTGAATAGGGCGGGCTGGTTCGCCAGTTCTTCCTTGGCGTAACCTTCCGGGAATTGGGCTGATACTTCGCGGGTCTCATCTAGTTCCATGCCCAAGATGCCTGCGATGAAACCAGGGATGAAGCGGTCTTCTTGGAGGACTACTTCAAAGTCTGTGCCCTTAGCCCCAGGAATCTCTTCGCCTTCTAAAGTGCGCCCCAAGAAGTCCATGATGGCGATGTCCCCGAGTTGCGCCGGACGGCCTAGCACCGGGGCCGTGGTTGCTTTTTCTGTTTGGACTTCAGCCAGAGCTTTGTCTACCGACTCAGGGTCAAAGGGGACCGGGATGTACTGGACGGTCATGCTGCTGTAGTCTGCGCGTAACTGGACTTCGGGCTGCACATCTACGGAAGCCTTAAAGCTTAAGCTCCGACCAGGTTCAAACTGGGCTAAAAGTTCATCAAACTTACTGAGGACCTGATAGTTGCCCAAGGCATTGACCTGAACGGATTCGATGGCTTCTTTGAGGGATTCGTCTAATAACTTCTCTAGGGTCTCGGCTTTGAGGGCTTGTTTGCCTAGATATTGCAAGACAATCGGACGGGGGGCTTTACCGGGGCGAAAACCGGGAACACGGGCTGTTTTCACATATTTGCGGACGGTGTTCTCAAAGGCTTGTTGCCCGCGTACCGCATCAATCTCAATTTCCAGGCCCACCTGAGAGTTGGGCAATCGCTCCTGCGTAACTTTCAT
The DNA here is from genome assembly GCF_013285555.1 of Candidatus Cyanaurora vandensis. GTDB lineage: Bacteria > Cyanobacteriota > Cyanobacteriia > Gloeobacterales > Anthocerotibacteraceae > Cyanaurora > Cyanaurora vandensis. The sequence goes on from NZ_JAAXLT010000163.1 coordinate 8,170, forward strand.
ACAGCCCCAAAATCAACAAAACGCTTTACCAATATACCCTTCCTACTGTCCTGACTTTGCTTCATCCCCAGTCTCGGGTAGGGCTGCAATAAGAGCTTCGAGGACCCGACTGACCCCAATCAGTGTTAGACCGGGGATCTCTGGCAGGGTCCCCCTAGGCACGATGGCGCGGGTGAACCCCAGCTTGACCGCTTCGCGCAAACGCAACTCCAACTGCGGGACCGGGCGTACCTGTCCCCCCAACCCGACCTCACCCAGAATCACCGTGTAGGGGTCCACCAGTCGGTCCCGGAAACTCGCTGCCACGGCTAGGGCCACGCCCAAGTCAGCGGCGGGTTCATTGACGGTCATCCCGCCCACTGAGGAGACGTAGGCATCAAGTTTAGAGAGTGGAATCCCGACGCGCTTTTCAAGAACTGCCAGGATTTGCAGAAAACGGTTGTACTCTAACCCAGTCACGGTGCGCCGGGGACTGGTATAGCTGGTCGGACTGACGAGGGCTTGCACTTCGACGACGAGGGGCCGGGTCCCCTCACAGGACACGATTACGGCGGTCCCCGAGTTACGGTCCTCCCGGTTGGACAAAAATAGCTGGGAAGGATTATCTACCTCGACTAAACCCGCCCCGGTCATCTCAAAAACACCGAGTTCATGAGTCGCCCCGAACCGATTTTTCACCGAGCGCAAGAGTCGATAGCTCTGGAAGCGGTCTCCCTCGAAATAAAGCACCGTATCCACTAAATGCTCTAATACTTTTGGCCCCGCAATTGCGCCTTCTTTAGTAACATGGCCCACAATCAACAAACTAATCCCTTCACGTTTCGCCACTCGCATCAAGGCCGCTGTACATTCGCGGACCTGGGAGACCGAACCCGGTGCGCTGGTCATTGTCGGCAGATATACGGACTGGATACTGTCAATAATTGCGGTGCGGGGCTTGAGTTGTTCGAGTTCGCGCAGGATGATTTCAAGATCTGTTTCGGCGAGTAAATAGAGTTCTGGACTGGTCACTTGGAGACGGTCAGCCCGCAGTTTCACCTGTTGGACGGATTCTTCTCCGGAGAGATACAGCGTTGGATGTTGTTGGGCGAGTTTCTGAGCGACTTGGAGTAAGAGGGTAGATTTGCCCGCCCCTGGTTCGCCACCGACGAGGACTAAGGAACCCGGTACAATGCCGCCGCCCAGGACCCGATTGAGTTCGTTGTAGCCGCTGTCGAGTCGTTCGTACTTCTCCTGGCTGACCTGGGTGATGGAGCGGGCTTGGGCGGGGCTGGTGGATTTACGGCTGGTGGGTTGGTGGGCGGGGGCGACGATCTGCTCGACGTAGGTATTCCACTCACCACAGTCCGCGCATCGTCCGAGCCAACGGGGGGACTCGGCCCCACAGTTCGTGCATTGAAAAAGAGTTTTGATTTTGGGCATGGGTTCAAAGTGTCGAACTAAACAACGTTAAGGCATCGTACTGGGTGGGAGTTTGGAGACAACGAGTCAGGAGTGATAGGTCCAAATCGGGTAAAAGTACAGACCGGGTAATTAAACGGTATTGCTCACGCTCTAAATGATACAGATGTAGTCTTCCTCCTCCCAAAACCACACTTCAGTTACCCCCAATCCCCGGTAGATCTCTAGTTTATTCACCCGACTTTTAGTAATCATCATTTCAATGGCTAAGTCTGGGATGGCTTTTTCTTGGCCTAGGGAATAGCATTCATCGGGCTCCAAACCTCTTACCCTTGTTTGATTCTGAAGCGTGGTCGAACCCGCCGCATGAAACCTTGTCTGGGTTGTGAAAAGACACATCCTAGTAACATCGCCGGGGTCTTTTTAATCATCTCGTGTTCGGCGGAGGGTATGAGGAGTTCCAGTGTGCCTTGTAAGTAATCTAGGTGGACGAGTAGATGTTTCAGGGTCTCACGTAGGGTCAGGTGTTGTCCCCAGGTAATGCCCCGTAGTAACAGAGAGGATTCAGGTGAGGGCAGGACCGCCAGTGAGGCCATGACAGCATCCGTCGGGCTAAGTCAATTTTAACCCAGCCCTTTGCCTTAAAAATAGCTTGGTTTCTAGGCTTTCTCCTGTGCGAACCTAGAGATATCTAGTTATCAGAGGAGTCTCTAGCCGTGGAGTCCAAATCAACGGTTATTATCACTGGCTCTTCCTCGGGGATTGGTCTGCAAGCCGCTAAGGTCCTAGCCCAGACGGGGCAATGGTTCGTGATGATGGCCTGTCGGGATCTTGCCAAAGCTCAACAAGCGGCCCAAACCGTCGGTATTCCTCAGGACAGCTACGCCATCCTGCAACTCGACCTCGCTACCCTCGCCGGGGTCCGGCAATTCGTCCAGGACTTCAGAAAGAGCGGACGGACGCTTGATGCTTTAGTTTGTAATGCCGCTATCTACACGCCTACTGCCCAGGAACCCCGGCGGACTGTGGACGGGTTTGAACTGAGTGTCGGTACCAACCATCTTGGGCATTTTTTGTTAAGTCAACTCCTCTTGGCGGACTTACAACAGGCCGCCGCCCCGCGTCTGGTCTTCATCGGTACCGTGACCCACAACCCCAAGGAATTGGGCGGCAGCATCCCGCCGCGTCCGCACCTAGGCGACCTCTCCGGTTTAGAGGCTGGTTTCAAGGCACCCCACACGATGATTGATGGCAAGGCATATAACCCCGTCAAAGCTTACAAGGACAGTAAGGTTTGTAATCTCTTGACCATGCGAGAGTTCCACCGCCGCTACCATGCCTCCCACGGCATCACTTTCAACGCGCTCTATCCCGGCTGTGTGGCGACTTCGGGGCTATTTCGGGAGTCGCCGCGCTTATTTCGGCAACTCTTTCCGGTTTTCCAACGGTACATTACCAAAGGTTTTGTCTCAGAAGCAGCAGCGGGTCAACGGGTCGCCGCTGTCGTCGCCGACGCTGCCTACAACCAATCCGGGGTCTATTGGAGTTGGGGGAACAGGCAAAAAAAAGATGGCAAGTCCTTCATCAAAGAAGTGTCCTCTGAAGCCAGCGATGACGACAAGGCGAAACGGCTGTGGGAGTTGAGTGCGGGGTTAGTGGGACTGAGTTGAGGGGAGGGTCGGGCAGTATGCTGACTTTATCAAGAGCGGCGTAAAACCCCTAGCTTTAGCTATGGGCATATAAGCCGTATCAGCCAACGGCGCATAGGATATCTAAGCGATAACTTTCAGTTTAAATAAACTACAATAGTAGTATGTTAGTTCTTGAGTCAAAGTTAGTCGCCACCTCTGAGCAGTTCGCCTTAATTGATGAGGCGATCCGCACCTTCCA
>NZ_JAAXLT010000164.1 GCF_013285555.1 Candidatus Cyanaurora vandensis
GGGCTGGGGTTGGGCTATCTGGGGCTGGTGGTCCTCTTGGTGGGGACTGGGCAGTTGACCGGATCGCCTCGCTACTATTTGAGTGTGGTGCCCCTATTGTTATTGGGGAGTCGTCGGGTCTTTGGCTACCTGCCTGGGACCTTGACGCTGGTGGGGCTGGCCCTAGTGCCGCTGAACTTCTATTACTTCCAGCAGTGGCCCCGCTGGGTCGTCTTGAACCAACCCTCCCAGCAGGCGGGGACGTGGCTCGGGGGACGATCGGGGATGCTCTATACCGATAGCCCCCTCGTGGTCTACGCTAGCCGCTGGCCCTTGACGAAACTGCAAGGGAGCAGGGCTTGGTCCGGGGGGCCACCGGGGTTTTTAGCCTTGGTGGGGGACGGGCGGTACCGCAACCTGTACCCGGCCCTGGGTGCTCCCGTACCCGAGGCAGTCCAAGCCGATTGGCAAGACCACTGGACCGTAGATTATGGGGCTAAACCCGTAAAGATCTACGGGGTACCTTGACTAGTCCTATTCCTGTAGCTCAATTTACGGGCTTTACTCGGTTGTTTGGGAGCTAGATCTTGCTTATTGTCTATAACAATCTAGTTCGATAGTTACCTGTGGTTTAAGTAGCTGCCTCGCGTGCACTTATACCTAGGCTGGCAAAGCTCCTCCTTGTCATTGAACCTCTTTGCGTAAATGGACATCCAATCTCCTGATCTCCGCACCTCGTCTACGCAAATTTCGCAATTTCTGTTTCAAAATCACGTAGCTTACAAACCACGCTAGAGTTGAATAAGCTGCTGATCTAGTGTGCGGAAACCCACTTCGAGTACCCATTCCTAGGAACCTTCATGAAGAAATTGAAAGTCCTCATTGCGGATGACCATGCCTTGATTCGGAGTGGCATCCGCATCATGCTGCTGACGGCCAGTGATATTACGGTCGTCGGCGAGGCAAGTAACGGCGAGGAGGCGATCGAGCTTTTTGAGCGGTCTAGGCCAGATGTGAGTCTACTCGATATCTCAATGCCCAAGCTTGACGGGATTGAAGTCACCCGCATCCTTAAAGAGCGTTACCCCGAGGCCAAAATCCTGGTGGTCACAATGCATGAGAGCGAGGATTATCTCTTTCAGATCATGCGGGCGGGGGCCAATGGCTATCTATTGAAGAGCGCGGAGAAACAGGAGTTGCTCCAGGCAATCCGAGCGGTGGCAGCAGGGGAGCAGGTCTTCAGTGCGGCGATCTCCAAACTGATGACCCAAAAGTACCTGCGTGATGCCCAACAGAGTGAAAAAGCCCTGCGCTTGGTAGAACGTGCCCCGACCCGGCCCACCCTGGTCCAAAATAGCGTCCACCTGACCAACCGGGAGTGGGAAATCTTCTCTTTGGTGGCGGAGGGCTATACCAATCAAGAAATTGCCCGCCAACTCACGATCAGTCCCCGGACTGTGGATACCCACCGCAATAACTTAATGAAGAAGTTGCGGATTAAGAACACGGCTGGGTTAGTCCGCTACGCCCTAGAGCAGGGCTTGACCGCCTCGACCCACCGTCATCCACCGGCTGATCCTCAGACTATGGGCTGATCCCACCTCCCCTGCCCGTCGGTGGGGGTATTAAGTTTCAAAATAGTTTCTGGTTATAAATAGGGGTAATTTGCGGCTGCTCAAGATTGCGCTTAACCGTAAAAACATAGCTGTAGAGCCAGTTATGGCGCAAAATTGCTCGAGTCAGCCGCTGAGGTTATAAAGCTTCTAGATATGATAATCCCTCTCAAAGCATTGCTAATTAGCGATTAAATTGGGCTAATGGCTCTTGGGGTGGCGGGGCCGGAAGAATAGCTGAAACTATCTCCCAGAAAGAGTTTACTCTGGTTCATCTGGGAGATTTTTGAAAAATCTAAGCAACTCTCTAAGCTCATTCCTCTAGTCAACTTAGGGGCAACTAACTAATCATGAATTACGAACTTCACCCGGTTGTTAAGCAATTGGCTAATTGATTAGAGTTCATTACATTCAGAGCTAAATTCTGAGTATTCACGCCTGAACAAGTAGACGCCTTGTGTGCACTTGTCCGGGACTGTAAGGGGATTATTGTGTGTGATTTAGATCGCACTTTTTAATCCCGCCTTGATTCCTCCTCAACGGTATCTACACCATGGTGCACAAGCGAAGTCGGGCCAAGTCTGCGGTCAAAGTGGCCTGCCCCCATTGCGGCGTCCGTCTTTGGCGTCTAAATAGTAACAAAAACTACATTTTCTTGGACACCGTTCAAGCGGTGATGGCGGCCACGGGGTTTAACCGTAAACGGGCGATGTTATTGACCCGTCAAGGCGTGTATGTAGACCATTCCCGCTGGATCGAATCTTTCTTTTGCCCGACCCACGGCACGATGTGGCTCATTGTCAACAAAGATAAAGATACGGGGGAACACGAAGTCCGCGTCCCCAATGACCAGGAATGGGAAAAGACCTGCGGGTTAATTGACCCCAACCAACCCAACCCCAGCGTCAGTCAGTATTCATGGCAGTCCAGTCGGGGACCCGTCGTCTCCGGCAGCCGCTAACCACCCGTTGAGGAAAAGACTATGCATCCTGTTTTTGGTATATTGACGCGCCATCGCCTCCCGGCCTTGACTGCTTTCACCGTAGTCCTTGGCTCGTGTCTATTGACGGGAGCTTTGACCCCAGCCCAATATGAGTCCCAGACGAAGCTCCTTTTTCAAGAAGTGGGGCCGACCCTGACGGAGGGATTACCGGGCTTAGTGGATACCGGGGCGACCTTCACCCGCACCAGTAACCCGATTGAGAACCAAGTCACGATCCTGACCACAGACCCGATCTTGGCTTCAGCGATCCAATCCGCCGACCTGCGCCACCCCGAAACCAAGAAATTACTCCTGCCTAGCCAACTCCGCAAGGACCTAGAAATCCGTCCGATCCTCGGGACTGACATTGTTACGCTCTCCCACAAAGGCACAGACCCGGCCTTCTCCCAGCGGGCGGTGACGGCAGTGACCGAGGCTTTGGTTAAAGATGTCGTGACCAACAACCGGGCGCGGGCTACTCAAGTGCGGACCTTCCTTCAAGAGAAATTGCCCCAAGTAGAGCGCGACCTCCGCAAGGCTGAACAGCGGCTCCAGAATTTCCAGAGCCGTTCGGGTTCCGTGGCGATGGGGGCCGAGGCCGAGTCCGCCGTGAGTAACCTCGCCACCCTCGAAGCCCAAGAACGCACGCTCCGGGGTAACTTGACGGCCCAGGATTCCCAGATCCGTGACCTCACCCGTAAACTGGGCGGTCAGACCGTGGCCCAAGCTGTGACCGCCGTGGCGGTGAGTGAGGACCCGGATGTGCAGGCCCTCCGCGCTAAACAGGCCGAACTCGACGCCGAAGTGACCCGCCAGCGCACACGCTTGGGCGACCAGCATCCCCAACTACAAGCATTACTCCGGCAACAGACCGCTCTTAAAACCACCCTGGACCAGCGTATCCAGGCGATGGGCGGTAAAGCCGGCAGTGTCTCGGTGAAAGTGAACCCTGTTTCCCAGGGGCTGACCCGGCAGTTGGCAGAACTGCAAGTCACCCGCAGTGGTACCCAAGAAGAGCTTAGTAACGTCCAACGGGCCTTGGCCCAGTACCGGGGCCGGGTGGCAGCCCTGCCCCAACGCCAAGTCCAGTACGCCCAACTGGTGCGGACGGTAGACCTCAATAGCACGACGGTTACTTTACTCTCGCGCAAACTTGAAGAGGCCAAACTCGCCGAGGCCCAGGGCTTCTCCAGCGTGCGGGTGGTGGAGCCCGCCAGTGAGCCGCGTAACCCCGTCTGGCCCAACTTCCTCATCCTGGCGGTGGCGGGGAGCGTAGTCGGGGCGGTGGTCGCCGGTGGGGTCGTCCTCATCCGTGAACTGCTCAACCGCAAGGTCATGACCGAAGCCGATGCCCAATACCTACTCCAGATGCCCGTGCTGGGTTCCTTGCCCCTCCTCACCGGACAGACTACACCCTTGATCAAGACCTGGAGCCGCGAAGCTTACCGGATGCTCTGTACGAACCTGCGCTTCTTGACCCGCGATACCCACGGTAAGGCGGCGGTGGTGGTAGTTAGTAGTGCGGTCCCCAACGAAGGCAAGTCCACGGTGGCGAGCCAGATGGCGATTGCCATGGCTAAATCTGGTCAACGGACCCTCCTGATTGATGGTGACTTGGTGCGCCCCAGTCTGGCGCGGGCCTTTCAGGTCCAGGAGGAACCCGGTTTTGGGGAATGGTTACAACAGGCGCGGCGCAAGGGACCAGCGCATCTCGCCACCTACATCCAACCCACCACCCAGTCCCGGTTGAGCCTCCTCACAGCGGGTCACGCCCTGCCTGAGGACTCCGCCAGTCTCCTCGAGAGTTCGGCGGTGGAACTTTTGGTGCGGCAACTGGAGGACCAGTACGACCAGATTATTATTGACACCCCGCCCCTGGGCGCCTTTGCCCACGGCTACCTGCTCGGCGCCAAGGCCAGGGGTATCCTGCTCGTGGTCCGCCCGGAAGTGACCGACCAACAGGCCCTACTCCGCGTCAAGCAACGGCTCGAAAACAACGGCATCCCCCTGTTGGGTTTGGTTTGTAACGGGGTGGATAACCGTGAACAACTCAGCTATGGCTATGGAGACAGCTACGAGCGTGGACCCAAAGCCGCTCTTACCTTGGAACTCCCTGCCAGCCGCGATTAATCTACCCGAGGTCTACGCTAATGAAATACATCTGGGCCACGGCCCTTGTCTTGATGATGGCCCCCTCTGCCTGGGCCGCTGATCCTGTGGCAACCCCCGTGCCTAATTTCACCGTCGGCGTCGCTGCCCAGGGCTACCGACTCAGAAGCGGCGACAGTATCCGCGTGGAGGTCTTTGATTTCCCAGAACTCTCCAAAGACCAAGTGATCCTACCCGATGGCACGATCAACATCATGCATCTGGGTGCGGTCCAAGCCGCTGGGATTAGCCCGAGCCAACTCTCCGACGAACTGGCCCAACGGTTTAAGGGTTACTTGCGTAATCCAGTCGTGGCGGTCTCCGTCACCGATACACGGCCCCTGCGCGTCAACGTAATCGGTGAAGTGTTGCGCCCCGGTCCCCAGGATTTCGCCAGCGTGAGCGGTCAAAGCGAGAACAACAGCAATAGCAACCGTAGTCGCAATACCGGGGTGGAGACCCTGAGCCGTGCTTTAAGTCTGGCTGGCGGCGTGACCCCGGCGGCGGACCTGCGTAAGGTCGTGGTGGTACGGCCCACGGCGGACGGGCTGCAAGAGTACCCGGTGGACCTCTGGAACGCACTTCAGACCGGAGACTTTCGCGAAGACATCACGCTCAGCGACGGCGATACCGTGCGTGTGGCGGCACTCACCCCCGGCGATGCCCTCAGCGAGAAGATGGCCCAGGATGTAGCCGTCAGTACCCTCGCCCCCCGGACCGTCCAAGTCCAGGTCGCCGGGGAGGTCAAAAATGCGGGTTTAGTCAACGCTGACCCCCGTTCCTCGGTCCTCAATGCGATTTCGCTGGCGGGTGGACCGACCCAGGAGGCGGACTTGGGGAATGTCAACGTAGCACGGATGGCCCCCAACGGGCGGGTCGAACGCTTCACCGTCAACCTGCAAGCTTTTACTGAGGGCAAGACCAACTATCAGGTCCGCAACGGGGATGTGATCTTTGTCGGGCGCGATGGTTTCCATCAGACAGCGGACATGATTGGGACGATCCTGGGTCCCATCGGTCAACTGTTCCAGACGATATTTTTTGGCGGGCGGACTTTCTGAGTTCGCTCCTGGGGTAGATCAGGACCCCAGGCCCAAAGTGTTACTTTCTGTTTACTTTAAATTTCATTCAAGCGGGACTTACCCCGTCTTATCTGAGGAGACCCTAGATGAAAGCGTTCATTCTTGCTGCTGGACAAGGCACTCGGCTGCGCCCGTTTACCGACGAGATTCCTAAGCCGTTGATCCCGGTCTTAAATCGTCCGGTCATGGCCCGAGTGATGGATCTTTGCCGCACCCACGGTTTCCTAGACCTCGTTGCCAACTTGCATTACAAAGGTGAGCGGATTGAGCAAGCTTTTGGCGATGGTCATGCCTACGGTGTTAACCTCTGCTATTCCTGGGAAGACCAGTTGTGGGGCACAGCGGGCGGGGTCCGGCGTCAGGCCGATTTCTTGGGCAGTGAGACCTTCGCGGTGGTTTCTGGCGATGTCGTGACGGACTTAGACCTGACTCAACTCTTAGCCTTTCACCGGGCGAGTGGCGCGATGGCGACGATGGCGGTCAAGGAAGTCAGCAACCCGGCGCGGTTCGGCGTGGTGGTGACCGATGAAAGGGGCCGCATCCAGTCTTTTCAGGAGAAACCCGCGCCGGGTACGGAGAAATCCCGGCGAGCCAACACCGGAATCTACATCCTGGAGCCGGAAGTTTTTAACCATATTCCTAAGGATGAAGTTTTCGACTTTGGGCATCAGTTGTTTCCAAAACTGCTCCAGATGGGGTTGCCGCTCTACGCGATGCAGACCGATGCTTACTGGTCCGATGTGGGGACCCTTTCGCAGTATCTCTACACCAACTGGGAATTATTGACCCATATGGAACTGAAACAACGGGTAGGCCGCAACACCGTAATTGAGCCGGGGGCGATCATCTCGCGGGATGTGCTGATTGGCGACCATTGCCATATCCAATCTGGGGCCGTGGTCATGGGCTATAGCTGCATTGGTAATGGCACCGTGGTCAAACCCAGTGCGCGGGTCCTGGACAGTATCGTTTGGACTGCTGACGACCACGTGAGCGTGGGCGATGAAGTGATCCGTTCCATTGTCACCAACGGTCGCTGCGTCAGTGTTGGTTTTAAGGGACTCGCGGCTTAAGCCACTCGCGGCTTAAAACGCTCCTGTAAATTCATCAAAGGCGGTCTGGTTCCAGGCCGCTTCATTCTTTATGGCGGATACCCGATGACTAACGCGCAATTCACTTGGCCTACCCTACAACCCAAGGACCTGATCCTCGTCCTCATCTGCGCCTTAGTCGGCGTCGGGGTGGCGGTGGTGGCGGGGTTGAAGCCCATTTTGGTCGCCCTAGCGGTGGTGGGGGTGCTGGGGGCGGCTTTTATCGTGATGCAGTTTGAGTTGGCGGTGCTGACCCTACTCGTCATGCGCTCTAGTCTGGATATCCTGACCACCGCGCAGATCCCGGCGGCCTTGGCCCTGGTCATTGACGGCGTGGCTCTGCTGTATTTGTTCTTCACCCTGCTCCAACGCAAGCCGGTCCAAGGGGATTGGTTCCTCTGGGTGTTTGCGGGCTGGGTGTTGTTGATGGGGTGTTGGCCCCTGTTTGCGGGGTTGGGCTTCTTTGATAGTTACTTGGTGGCGGATGAGGCATTCCGGGAGTGGACGCGGATGCTCTCCTTGGTCTTGATTTATTTCCTCGTAATGCAGCTTAAGGATAAAGTCTCGCCCCGGCAGTTGTTGAGCTATCTCCTATTGGCACTGGTCATCCCGCTGGGGGTGGGGCTGGTGGAAGTGTTTACGGTGCGGGGACGGATTGCCAGTACCTTGACTCACCCCGACGCGCTGGCGGATTTCTTGGTAATTTTTGTCGGATTACTGATTTGGCATTACCGGCAGACGAAGCAGCGACGTTGGTTGTTGTTACTAGTCCCCGCCGGGGTTGTTTTCTTTAAGACTGGGGCCTTGACCGGGTTTGTGATGATGCTTGGGTTTTTGGCGGTTTACGCGCTCTTTACCCTCAAACCCCGTAACCTACTGTTTGGGGCGGCGGCGGTGGTGGTTTTCCTGGGGGTCTTTTTCAGTACCGAGGTCGGGCAACGGCGGTTGGACAAGTTGCAAAATACCCCGCTTTTCAATAGCACCCTTTCCTTCTCCAGTGCGGCGAACCTACCTGAGGGCAACAGTTTTAATTGGCGGTTGTCCCAGTGGACTTTCTTGGTTGTGGCGTGGCAAAAGGCTCCGGTCCTGGGCTACGGACTACGGACTGCCGATGAGGTTTCGCCCTATGGGATCTCGGCCCACAATGTCTACCTAATGATGTTGGTGGAAACAGGCGTAGTCGGGTTCACTTTATTCCTGGGGTTGCTGGGGGCGATCGCAGCCCGGTTGACCCAACTCTGGCGGCAGGCCCTACCCGGCTCGGACCAGCGCGAACTGTGCCAGGTCCTGATTGCCGTCTTTGCCGGGTTGCTCGTGGCGATGATTGCTGATAACGTCTGGAACTACACAACCTTCTGGTTCTACTGGTGGACGATGCTGGCGGTGGCGGGCTGGCATTGGCCTAAAACTGCTCCGCTCCTGGTTCAACGGGCCGCGAAATCTGATCGTAAACTGCTTTTTACTAGTTCACCTAAATAAGAAAACCAACCATGACCAGCATGCGGACAACCACTGCTAAACCCCGCTTAGTTCGCCCCCGGCTCGCCATGCTCCATCCCAGTTGCGGGCTGAACTGGAGCGGCGGGGCGGAGGTTTACACGCTAGAGCTAGCGCGGCAACTGAACCGCTACTTCGAGGTGGAGTTGTTTTGTGGGGCGATGGTGGAGCCTTTTTGCCGCCCGGTAGCAAGTCTCAGCCGTGCCCACCGCTCCCCTTGGCGTGAGAAATTATTAACCCCCCTGCTGAAGACCTTTAGCCGTAACCCGAGCGGCTTGGTGGAACACGCGACAGCCTTTTTCCCGGCCTTGGGTGGCCTGTTGCGTTCACGGGCGGACTTGATTTTCCCGAACAACGACTACGGCGGGCTGGCGGTGGCTGCCGTGGTCCGGGCCGTCCAGGGCGTGCCCGTGCTATTTACGGAACACGCCGGCTTGGCGGCGGGAGGAAAGCCGTTGCGTCGTAATCTCAGCTTCAAACCGGACCACTTAGTCGTTTTTAATGAGCAGATGGCCCAAGTGGTAAGGGACCACCGCCCCGAGCAACCCGTGAGTGTGATTCACAACGGCGTGGACCTCCAACGCTTCCAGCCTGAGGGTGAACGCTTCCCCTTACCCGCCCAGGGTCCGGTGATCCTGTGTGTGGCCCGTCTCAGCTGCAACAGCCACAAACGCCCAGAGTTACTAATTCGTGCCTGTGCCAAGCTCAACGTCCACCTCTGGCTGGTGGGTGAAGGGGCGGACCGGGATTACTTCCTAGACCTAGGCCGCAAACTGTTAGGTGAACGATTCACCCTGGCGAGTTACCCCTACGACCAGATGCCTGCGGTTTATCGCCGCGCCGATGTCTTCACCCTGCCCTCGGTGGACGAACCCTGCGCCCTGTCCTACCTAGAGGCCCAAGCCTGTAACCGCCCGGTAGTCACCACCGACGACCCCAACCGCCGCCGGACCTTGGCGGGAGGAGCGGTTTTTTGTGATGTGACCGACCCCGCGTCCTACGCCCAAGCGATTCAAGAGGCTCTGGCTACGCCTTGGCAAGACCGCCCACGTCAGAACGCTCAACGGTTCGGCTGGGACCAGATGGCTCTGCATTACCGCGACTTGATCCAACAGCTACTTGCGAGATAATCCATGCCCAAAGTATCGGTGGTGATTCCGGCGTACAAGGCCCTGGCCTACTTGCCGGAGACGATAGCGAGTGTGCTCACCCAGACCTTCCAGGACTTCGAGATCCTGGTGGTAGATGATGGGAGCCCGGACCAGACGGGGGCTTGGGTCCAAGCCCAGACCGATCCCCGGATTAAACTTTTCACCCAGGTCAATCAGGGTCCCGCTGCCGCCCGGAACACGGCTTTGGCCCAAGCCCAAGGCGAGTATGTGGCCTTTCTGGATGCCGATGACCTGTGGGAGCCGACCAAACTTGCTAAGCAAGTGCAATGCCTAGACCAATATCCTGAAGTGGGTCTGGTGGATGTGTGGGTGATGCTGGCTGATGGTAGCGGGGTTGCCAAGGGCCGAGTCTTGGCTTCACAGTCCGAGGGCTGGGTCTATCCCCAACTGATTGAGCGCAATAGCGTAGGCTGTGGCAGTTCGCCGATGGTGCGCCGCAGTTGTCTAGCGGAAGTGGGAGTCTTTGACCCCAACCTGCACGGCACGGAGGACTGGGACCTGTGGATTCGGATTGCCGCAAAATATCCATTCAAAGTGATCCGTGAACCGTTGATTCGCTACCGTCAAGTGGCGGTCAGTGTCTCGCGCAACGTCAAGCGTATGGAACAGGAAATTTACAAAGTTATTGAGAAGACCTACCGCACTGTGCCCCTGGAACTCTTACCCCTGCGCGGTAAAAGCTACGGACATAACTACCTCTATGGAGCTTGGCAGTGTGTGGCGAGTGGCGACTACCAAGCCGGGGCCTACTTGCGTGACCGCGCCCACGCCCATTATCCGCCCTGCAAATACACGGTGAAATCCTGGCGGTTGGGGCTGGCCCTGGGGCTGATGCAATGGCTCAAACCCGCCCGTTACCAGCAGTTACAGCAGAGCGTTTATGAGTTACGGCGGTTGACCGGGGGTAGGGCATGATTCGGGATTTCGTGTTGATTATTGGTGCGATGAAGTCCGGGACGAGCAGTCTTTTTTATTACTTAGCCCAACATCCCGAGATAGCCGCTTGTATCAAAAAAGAACCGGATTTCTTTGGCCTCAACTCCCAATGGGACAAGGGCTGGGGCTGGTACGAGAGCCTCTGGCCCCAGGGGGTGCGCCAGGGTCAACTGGCTCTTGAAGCCTCGACAAGCTACACCAAATACGGTTGCCATAGTCGCGTCGGGAACCCAGCACAGCGGATGCAGAGTGTGGACGCTAATTTCAAGTTTATTTACTTGTTGCGTAATCCCCTAGAGCGCATCGAGTCCCACTATGACCACGGGGTAGACCAAGGCTGGATTAAGCACCCCCTTACCCAACTGCTTGCCGAGCGGGACAACAACTTGGTTGGGATTTCAAAATACGCAACACAGTTGGCGCAATACTCAGCTCGGTTTTCGGCGAATCAGATTAAACTTGTCGCCTTCGAGGACCTCAAGCACAACCCCAACGAGACGCTGCGGGATCTGTGTGAATTCCTGGCCATTGACGCGGACTTTACCTTTACTGCCAAGGCCCACAATGGGCGGGAGGAGCGTAAATATTGGTCTTACCTGCACCGTCTCAAGGACCAATATCCCTGGCTGCAAGCCTTGAGCCGGTACCTACCCAAGTCTGCTCGTCAACAACTGATGACCCTGATGACCCGCCAAGCCCGTGCTCAACAAACTAAACTCACCGTGGCCCAACGCGAACTTCTTTTGGGCGAACTGCAAGCGGATTTGAACCAGCTCCAGAGAGCGTACGGGTTTGATATCCAGCGTTGGGGCTTGGTCCGATGAAAGCTTCTAATCTGAGTCTAAGCAGTCAACAGGGCCTCGGGCGCATCAGCAAAGCCCTCAGTCTGCGGCTCCAACAGTTCCAGAAACGACATTGGCAACTGCGCCACCTCGACCAGACGCTACCTAAGACCCCGGTTTTTGTGATGGGCTGCCACCGCTCGGGGACAGGCATCTTGATGGAGGTGATTGACCGTTGCCCTCAGGTCACGCTCTACGACGAAGCCCGCGCCAATGCGGCTTTCCGGGATTACTGCCTGCGCGATTTGACAACGATTGAGCGGTTGGTCCAGCGGAGTCCTGGTCAGACCGTGGTTTTCAAACCGATCTGTGACGCGCACCACACTGACCGACTCTTGGCCCACTTCCCCCAGGCGCGGGTGTTGTGGCTATATCGGGCTTACCCAGAGGTCGTCCACTCGGCGATCCAAAAATGGGGCAGTCATCAACGGGAGATCATGCAGGGAATTAGTCAAGCGGATTGGCGGACCCTGGGTTGGCGGGGCGAGCGGCTGAGTCCAGAGCTAATTAACTTGGTCCGTCGCTGTCATGAACGCGGGTTGAGTGATGAAGAGGGCGCGGCCTTATTTTGGTACTTGCGAAACCGCATTTACGTTGATCTCAAGCTTGACCAAGACCCCAGGGTGCAACTAGTCGCCTACACGGATCTGGTCCAGGAACCCAATCGTCATTTCCCCAGGGTCTACCAGTTCATCGGTCAGCCCTGGCAACCGAGCTACGGCGCGAGTCTGTTACCGAGTCTGGTCAAAACCCGGACGCTGACAGGATTGCACCCAGAGATCCACGCGCTCTGTGAAGACCAGTGGCACCAGTTAAACCGTCACTACAGCCGCCAAGGGACCGTAAGCCATGATTCGTGACTTTGTTTTGATCATCGGCGCGATGAAGTCGGGGACGACCAGCCTCTTTCATTACCTAGCCCAACACCCGCAGATTGCCCCTTGTGCCCAAAAAGAACCCC
>NZ_JAAXLT010000165.1 GCF_013285555.1 Candidatus Cyanaurora vandensis
GGGCTGGGGAGGGCTAGGGCGGGACCCGCGAGGGCCAGCAACAGTAAAAAGGCAGGTTTCATAAAGGCTCAGGGAGAGGGCGGATAAGCCGGGTGGGGTCCGTGGACCCCCGGCGACAACAAGCAGGAGGAGATTCGCTTTTCTCACTATCGAAAATTTCCACCGTTTTCCCCAGAGTCAAAGCCGTAGGGTTGGTGGGGCTTTAGCGCAATCCCAGGGGGGCACCGTTGCGGTGGGCGCGGTCGGCGGCGCGGATACCGAGGTAATGGTTCCAGACGACGACCAATTTCATGTAGTCCTGGGGCACCTCCCAGGGGCGGCTCTGTCCGGTCAAGACCCGGCTGGCGCGCCACAAAGTCGTCCAAGGGTAAACGACTAAACCTGCTAAAAGCCGCTTGAGGAGATACTTCGCGGGCTGGGGCGGGGTGGTCAGCTCGGGATACCGTTGGGCCAAGAAATACCAGCCATAGGCATCCCGTTGCAGGACACGGGTGAATTCGGCGAAGTTGGTCCGGTAACGGTGGTAGGCCAGACCCCTTAGCCCTGGTAAGAAATGCAGGGTAAAGCCAGCTTTGAGGACCTGCCAACTCAGTTCCACATCCTGACCGCTGAAATGTTGCTCCTGAAAAAGTCCCACTCGGTCGAAGACTTCCCGGCGGTACATGACATTGGCGGTGACGGCGTAGGGGGGGTGAGTGCCTTGGCCCCGGTCGTGATCCGGGCTTTTGAAGACATAACCCTCGAAGTAATCCACAAAGTTGCTCGTGGTCTGGGGCACAATCGCCCCGGCGACCCCGCCCACGGTCGGCCCCGTGAACCCGGCCCAGAGGTCGCTCAGCCAATGGGGACTGACCACACAATCGGCATCGGTGAAGGCAATAAATTCACCCCGCGCCGCCCGGATCGCGCAGTTACGAGCCGCGTAGGGACCGGGCGTAAGTTCCCGCAAGAGCCGGATTGGAGCCGGATAAGTTCTGACAATCTGCGCTGTCCGGTCCCGCGAATTGTTATCCACCACCAGGATCTCCAACCGCTCCTCAGGCCAATCCAGTTGTAAGAACGAATCCAGCAGGGCCGGAATCTCCTGTTCCTCGTTGAAGGCCGGAACAACGACGGTGATAAAAGGCAGCGTGACCATGACAACTCCAGGTAAGAAGGCCCCTCCGCCCCACTAGTGGGGGACTAAGGCAGAAGAGGTAAGACAAAAAAACAGAAGACCAGCATTCTTGCGCCCCTACCCTGCTTGGGGGGTAGGGGGCGGTGTTAGCCTTGGCGTTTTAGCCAGTCCTTGACCAAGTATGGGAAATGGATCAGTTTGCTGTATCTTTGATTGAAAGTTTGGTAAGCCGACAGACGACGGGCGAAGTCGGGACCCTGCTGGGCGACTTGCTGGGCGAACCGTTGCTGGGCGAATTGGTAAAGCTCTAGGTCGAGTTGGTTATGGGCGACGACGAGGTCGCGGTCGGCTGGGGTGAGCGGGTCGCGGCGGTCACGGGCAGTGTTGACTTTGACATAGGTGAGGTTGACCGTAGGCCAGCCGAATTCCTCTTGGAGCAAAAGTAAACTCTCGTCAAAACGTTCGGTCAGGCCGACTAGGGTGAAATGGGCCTCAATGTTGCGCTTGGCCCGAGCAAGTACGTCCGCTGGGGCTTCCTCGGGGTCCACCATCCCAGCTAGAGCCCGCGTCTGGAAATTTTGTTGCCAGTCACTCGCGGCGAAGACTTCAATATTCTGCGTGACCTTGGCATAGAAGGGGCGTTCATCGGCTTTGTTGCGCGTGTAATAAAAGGCCGAGACCGTGCGGCTAATTGGTTCCCGCAACATCGTCACGTAGCGCGACTGGGCGGGGAAGAGTGGGGCCAATCCGAAGTGCGTCGTCGCATGGAGGTGATAGTAGCGATAGCCCTCGCGCTGGGCCACGGGCAAGGCTTTGAACTGGTCCAAGGTCGGGTTCTCAACGGAGAAAGTCTGGGCGGGGGCGTACTGGCGACGCAGGATACGGTTGAGCGTGCTACCAGCGGTTTTGTAGATGTGCAAAAAGACGAGGGGCGGCTTCATGGTTGCTTACTCAAGATGGGCAGGTTCCACAGGCTCACATCAAACCCGTGGGCTTGTAGACCTTCGAGGTCGTCCTGTAATTGCTGGAGGACGAATGCCCGCTGTTGGGGGGTCATCTGGACTTTTTGGCGGCGTTGGTTCTGAAGAAGGAGCCGGAGCAGGGGTTTTTTGAGGGCAGGGGGAACACGACGACTGAGGTTCAAGAGCAGGGGGAATTGGTTCAGACCCGCCCACAGTTTCCGAGTCGCCGCTTCGTTGTGGACCTTGGCGAGTTGCTGAAATTCAAACTCGGGGTCAATTGCCAGGAACAGACACAACTCCCGCAGCACTTGGTCGGGGTTGCGCTTGAGGTCCTCAAAGGCCACGACTTTAATATCCGCCGCCGGGAAGCGTTGGCTGTATTGGGCCAACTGGTAGGCGTACTTGGAGATGCCCACTAGGTCGCTGTTGGGGGCCATCAGAGCTTGGGCGAAGGGTTGGGTCGTCCAGCCTTGGTCTACGGCGTGTTCGTAGTGGGACTCGATGCGCTCTAGGGGATTGCGTAACAGATAGATGAATTTGAAATTCCGCCCGCTGGTCTGGATCTGATGGGCGGGGTTGCCGAGTTGACCGTAGTGCCCGTACTTGGTGTAGCCCGTGGAGGCTTCGAGGGCCAATTGACCGGGGAGGACCCTCTGGGGCCAGAGGCTCTCGTACCAGTCCCAGCCCTTGGCCCATTGGGAATCA
>NZ_JAAXLT010000166.1 GCF_013285555.1 Candidatus Cyanaurora vandensis
GGGCACCACGGGCACCTTAGGGCTAATGCCGGTGGTGTGATAGACCGCCATATCTACGCCAAAGTACCAATCCATCCGTTCAGCCCAGAGACTAGTCAGTAATGACAACAGCAGGTTGGGGCGTAGATTTTGGTCCTCATTATCCACAGGAGTATCATCCGAGCAGGGGAGGTGAGCAGTGCTGAAGGTGTGTGAGTGAGGCTGAGCCACCACTGTGCGTACTACCAGGAATTATGACCTCATTATAAGTTGCTCAAACTTGACCGCTATCTATTAAGGTTTTTTATCCCTCTAAATCCCTTTTTTAAGGGCTAGACTCGGCAATATCTCATAACTTCTCACATGTGATTAGCAGAGCTTCAGGTAATCTGTAGCAGAACACGAGGATGACTATGCACCGTCGGGATGTGATGCGGGGAATAGGGGCACTACCGCCCTTGCTACTGTTGGGAGACCGGCTTCAGGCGGCGGAATTGGCTAAACCTGTTTTCGCAGACGCAGGCACGGCTAAGGATTTTTGTGAGACTGTCCTCAAGGCTGCTAAATCTGCCGGGGCCGATTATGTAGATGTCCGTCTGATCCGTACCCGTGAACAATCGCTGTATGCCCGCAATAACCGTCTCGCTGAACTCGCCGATGACCTGAGTGCGGGGTTCGGGGTGCGCTGTCTGTACCGGGGAGCCTGGGGATTTGCCAGCTCCAGTATCGTTAGCCCTGAGAGTGCTCAGACCACCGCCCAGCTTGCCGTTGAGATTGCTAAAGCCAGTGCCCGTAGCGTCGTGGAACCCGTCGTTCTAGTCACCGAACCCGTCCACGCCACCGGAAAATATATAACCCCCCGCGTGGTAGACCCCTTTGGGATTCCCCTTGCCAAAAAAGCAGAAATCCTACTGACCGCCAATGCCCAGATGCAGAAAATTCCCGAGGTCAAGGTGGCCTTTGGACAGATGCTCTTTATCCAGACTGATAAATACTTTGCTTCCTCCGAGGGTTCGTTTATCCAGATTGATGGCCTGATTTCCACCGCTGAGCTGACTGCCAACGCTGCTGGGAACAACGACCAACAGTCGCGTACCTACGAGATTTTCCCCCGTCACGCGGGCTGGGAGTACATTGAGCAGGGTAACTTCGGTGCCCAAGCCGAACGGGTCGCCCAGGAAGCTAAGCTCAAACTGACGGCCCAAGCTAGTCCTCAAGGTAAATATGACTTGGTGTTGGATGGCAGTAATCTTTTCCTGACGATTCACGAGTCGGTTGGTCACGCGACTGAACTAGACCGGGTGTTGGGCTATGAAGCCGATTACGCCGGGACGAGTTTTGCCACCACTGATAAGCTCGGCAACTTCAAGTACGGCTCCCAGTACGTCAACCTCGTGGCGGACAATCTCTACCCTGAGGGACTCGCTTCCACCGGATTTGATGACGATGGCGTGGCCTGTCAACGCTGGGATATCGTCAAAGAAGGGACCTTGGTGGGTTACTCGACGAATCGTGAAGTGGCTGCGAAAATCAACCAAACCCGCTCCCGTGGCTCCTCCCGCGCCCAAGGCTGGGATGCGATCCCGATTGTGCGGATTGCCAATGTCGGGCTAGCTCCCGGTTCGGGTACCCCGGCGGAATTAATTAAAGATGTGAAGGACGGTATTTACATTGAGGGAAACGGTACCTTCAGCATTGACCAACGCCGTCTGAATTTCCAGTTTGGCGGGGATATGTTTTACCGTATCCGCAACGGCGAGAAAGCCGAAGTCCTTAAAGATGTCGTCTATCGCGGGGTCACGCCCCAGTTTTGGGGTAGCTGTGACGGAGTAGCCGGGGCTGAATACTGGAAACCTTACGGGGTCTTAAATTGTGGCAAAGGCCAACCCGCGCAGTCGGGACGGATGACCCACGGCGCGGCCCCGGCCCGCTTTCGCCAAATTGATGTAGCTCCAGGGAGGAATAGCTAATGACTTTTATCACCAAGGACGCGGCTCAAAAACTGACCGCTGACCTGCTCAAACAAAAGACTGCCCCCGATGCCACCGTTTTCATTGGCTACCAGCGCAATGCCGTGAGCCGTTTCGCCAACAACGCCATCACCCAAAACACCCTGGTTGAAGCCACCAACATCCGGGTTGAATGTGCCTTTGAGGGTCGTAAAGGGGCCGCAAGCACCACCACGCTCACCCCCGAAGCCCTCACTGACACCCTACGCCGCGCTGAAGCGATTGCCAAAGTCGCCCCGCCCGACCCGGAATACCTGCCGCCCCTGGGACCCCAGACCTACCTCGCGCCGCCCGGTTATTCCCCCGAGACCGCCCGCCTAGCCGTAAATGAGCGGGCTAGCCGGGTCCTGACGATTACCGAAAAAGCCGCCAAAGCTAAAGTCCGCGCCTCTGGGACCGTGGAGAGTGGTGAATCTGGGGCGGTACTTGCCAATTCAAAGGGTCTCTTTGCCTACGACTTGGGGAGCAACGGCTTGATTGGGACGACTATGACCGCCCCAGACAGTTCGGGGTGGGCCAGAGATACCGCCCCGGATATCCGTCTCCTTGATCCGAGTGCTCTCGCCGAAGCCGCCCTCGAACAGACCCGCATTGGTGCGGCCCCCAAGGACCTCGCCCCGGGCAAATACACGGTCATCCTCTCGCCAGCGGCGGTCAGTCAACTGGTCTGGTTCATGTTCTACCTGATGGACGGGCGCAGTACCACCGACGGCGTTACATTTTTGTCCAACGGCAAACTGGGTCAGAAACTCACCCCGGAAGCTATCAATATCTACAGTGACCCCCTCAATTCCCGCGCCCCAGGAGCAGCCTTTGGCGATAGTGGACTCCCGCAACGGCTGGTGAAATGGGTGGACCAAGGCGTGTTTAAAGAAGTGCGCTGGGACCGTTTCACCGCTCAAAAACAAAAGCAGACTCCCACACCATTTCCTGCCAACCTGATCATGGCGGGCGACGAGAGCAAGTCACTTATGGATCTTGTCAAGTCCACGGAACGCGGGGTTTTCCTTACCCACGTCTGGTACGTGCGCTACATCAAACCTGCCGAGACCCTACTCACGGGCCTCACCCGCGACGGGACCTTCTTAATTGAGAATGGTAAATTCGCGGGGGGCGTGAAGAATCTCCGTTTCAACGAGAGCGTCCTGAGTCTGTTGCAACGGGTAGAAGCCATGTCCAAAGCCGTCTCTGCCGTAGACAATGAAGCCCCGCCCAGTTTATTCCCTGGACTCAAGGTGAAGGACTTCAATTTCGTCAGTGCTACCCAGTTCTAATTGTTCATTGAAGATCTAGCCTAAGTATTTTACAATAGGCTAGATCTTCGGAAGGATAACTAGTCTTGGACGAAAATACTCCCAATAATCATAGAAGCTTTCACACAACTGCTCGAAGCACTTGTGGTTACTTTCGGTCCTGGGGTACGGTAAGTATCATTTTGGAGATACAGGGAGCCTAAACGAGACAAAAGAGACTTTTATACCCATCTAGCCTCGGAAAACTAAACTTGCCCACAGTCATACCTATCTCAAAGACGGACTTGACTACTTGGAATGACTTACATAAATGCCAGCACTCTCGTGGTAAGTCTTTCGCAGCTAACCACACATATTCTATCGCGTTCTTCTCCGGTATATATGGGGTAGGACAGATACACTCTATCCGCCGATCTTTTCGCTCTAGTCCTTTGTTTCTCTCTTCAACCAAATTATCAAACTTACTACCTAAAGAGGATAGAACAATGTCACAACACATTAAAGATTTTAACGATGGCAGTGTTTTAGAATTTGATGCTGGTACTTTCGATGCTTGGTGTATTTATTTGAAAAAAACAGGACGTGAAAGATACGCACCCAGAGACAGGGAGTATTTCAGTGACTTAAGCGAACTATCGGGCAAACATACTAGTCAGCAAATCTATAGTGATTTTGTTCTGATTTATGAACAAACAGACGTATCACTCAACTCAAACACTTTAGATTTAATTGTAAAAATTGTCAGCAAAATATGATCATGATTCGCTTAAAATTCAAATTATTTTTACTATTATTTATGCTGGAATGGTTGCAGAAGAAAACAAAAAATTTACTAAGCTAGGTAAAAGAGTGAAGCACCTCGGCGTATATCAAATTCTAATAGAGGGAATGCCAGCACACCAAGCAGCTAATTTCAGTAAAGGTAAAAAATGGCGAGAGATTGCGACTGATTGTAAAAATCGAGGATTCTGAAGGCAAATTTTGTTGGCGATTACAATTACCCCTTATCCTGGGTCATGCTCAAAAAATCTGCTATCACTTTGATAGTCCGTCCGGCTACTTGACCATCAGCGCAGCATGAGCAGTGGTCTAGCAGTGGCGGAAAGCTTGGCAATCTGGACTAAGGGTCCATGGCAGTTCTCGCGGTGAAGTGTGGCGAGGAGGAACCGCTGCTGAAGTGCTGGGAATGGCTAATCTCTAGAAGTGGGCCTAGTCCGTGTACTTCATCCCTTGCGATCAACCTCCGCTAGACTAAGGGGAATGATTGAGGCTTCACCAGTGCTCATCCTGCATGGGACATGGATTCCAGATTTAGAAGCTGGTTTTATTCAGAAAGGAGCCTTTTACCTGTGGGTAGAATCGGACGGCAAGCCCTGGTATCTGAACCTTAAAGCCCTGCGGACTTTTTTAGCCAGTAGCTTGAACATAGAAGCACCAGCGAGTTATTTTATTGAACAGACTTTGTTATTACCTACTGCTGCTGGTCAGCCATTGCCATCTTTTGAGTTGGCGAGGTATCTAGAAACAGAGTTGCCTGAGCAGTTTGAGTGGCAGTTCTGGCAGATAGCTTGCTATCGACTGGCAGCCAGTACCTATTCAGCCAAGGGCTCCCCCGTTATTCGTCTCCTGCATGACCTATACTTTCGGGTCCGCTATGAGCTCAATGACGTGCAGTTCGGCTCAGATTTACTATTTTGGCATCACTATAGTCAGTTTCTCAAAGGGATTCTTTATAAAGACCATTACATCCCGGCCCTGAAGCTGCGGCAGTTACCCGCTCAGGGTAAGCGTAAGCAGCCCGTCAGCGAAATCTATCCCAGTTGGCAATTTGTCTCAGCTCAATATGAAGCAGGCATTCTTGAGTATAGTCAGCAGATGCCCTTAGTCTGTGCCAGTGGGCAGACAGGACAGGTAGGTTTTTGGGACCGGGAGACGCTACTTCGTCACTTCTCAGAGAATTTGTTGGTGGATATTGTGACTCATACCCCGCTCCCTGAAGTCTTAAGCAAGCAGTTGGGCGGTTCGTTGGTCGAGGATTGTCTAAATTTAGCCTCCCCCTGGTTGAGTAGTCTGGATGGGGTATGGGAGACCTACCAGCAATGGTTGATCTGGAAACACCGACTGACCACTGCCCGCACTGCTACCTCCTTCGTACTCGGTCTACAACTAGAGGCCCCGGAGAATGAAGGCCCTTGGCAGTTGCGTTTCCTAGTCTCCTCGCGCTCCGCTCCCTCCTGGCAACTGTCGCTCGCTGATTACTGGGGCCGGGATGCAGAGGCTAAGGCCCAGTTACAACCGTACCTAGGTAGCCAATTTGAGCCGCAGTTACTCCTCGCCCTGGGTTACGCCGCCCGGATGTGGTTACCACTCTGGACAGGACTGCACACCGACCGTCCGACGGGGTTGGTCCTCACCATGGAAGAGGCCTTTACTTTCCTGCAAGAAGCGGCTTGGGTCTTGGAGGAGGCGGGCTACCGGGTTATGGTGCCCGCTTGGTGGACCCCTGAAGGTAGGCGACGCGCAAAAGTACGCTTGAAAGCGGGTAGTAGTAGTGGGTCGGCAACCGTAAATAAGGGTTACTTCAGCCTTGATGCGCTGGTGGAATATAGCTATGAGCTAGCAATTGGGGGCGAGACGGTCAGCCCACAGGAGTGGGAGGCACTGGTCGCCGCTAAAACTCCCTTGGTGCGTTTCCGGGGGGAGTGGCTAGCTCTGGAGCAGGCACAGATGGCGCAGTTACTTGGATTCTGGCAGTCCCATCGTCAGGCCCAGTCAACCATGCCCCTTCTGGAGTGGATGAAGTTCACCGCCAATCAGCCAGACCTGGAAGTTGAGCAGGATGCCACGCTACAAGCAGTATTCGCCCGCCTGAAGGACCGTTCGCGCCTGGAATTACTCCCTGACCCGCCCGGTTTGGTCGGTACTTTACGCCCTTACCAACAACGGGGAGTCTCGTGGCTGATTTATCTGGAACAACTGGGGTTAGGAGCTTGTTTAGCAGACGATATGGGCTTGGGTAAGACGATCCAGGTGATTGCCCGACTAGTTCACGAAAAAGCCCAAGGGGACCGACCGGGACCGACCTTGCTGGTTGCACCCACTTCGGTGTTAGGGAACTGGCGTAAGGAAATCGAAAAGTTCGCCCCCCAGCTACGCACGATGATCCACTACGGCCCCAAACGAATCACTGACACCCCCACCTTTAAGGCGACAAGCTTGGACCATGATGTGGTCCTGACCAGTTTCACCCTGGTCCGCAAGGATGAAAAACTCTTGGCGAGTCTGCGTTGGCAACGGCTGGTAATTGACGAGGCCCAGAATATCAAGAACCCGAAAGCAGCCCAGACCAAAGCCCTGCTTAAAATTTCGGCCCAGACCCGTCTCGCCCTCACCGGTACGCCCGTCGAGAACCGTTTACTAGACCTGTGGTCCATCTTCCACTTTCTCAATCCCGGCTATCTGGGGAGCGCGGTCCAGTTCCGCAAAAGCTTCGAGTTACCGATTGTCCGCGATAATGACCGTCAGCAAGCAACCATCCTCAAACGCTTAGTTGAACCCCTCATCCTGCGGCGCGTGAAGACCGACCCGCAGATTATCCAGGACTTGCCCGACAAAATTGAGCAGAAACTTTTTTGCCAGTTGACCAAAGAGCAGGCTTCCCTGTATCAAGCAGTTACGAGTGAAGTGGCAAGACAGATCAACGATACCGAGGGCATTACCCGCCAAGGTTTGATCCTTTCCACCCTGATGAAACTCAAACAAATCTGTAACCACCCCCGGCAATTCCTGCAAGATAATAGTCCTTTCACCCCGGAACGCTCCCACAAACTCAGTCGGCTTGCCGAAATGACGGAAGAAGTAATTGCTGAGGGGGAGAGTCTGCTGGTCTTCACGCAGTTTCACGAGATTGGGACGGCTCTGGAGCGTTACTTCCGGGGCTACCGCTACCGTACTTACTACATCCACGGCGGGGTCAGTCGGGACAAGCGGGAACGGATGATTACCGAATTCCAGGACCCCGCGAGCGGACCAGCGGTTTTTATTCTGTCGCTGAAGGCCGGAGGCGTGGGCATCACCCTCACGCGGGCCAACCATGTCTTCCACTTTGACCGTTGGTGGAACCCCGCTGTCGAGGACCAAGCGACGGACCGCGCTTTTCGGATTGGGCAAAAGAAAAATGTTTTTGTCCACAAGTTCGTCACCCTCGGGACCTTGGAGGAGCGAATTGACCAGATCATTCAAGACAAGAAACAACTGTCTATCACTGTGGTGGGTACCGATGAATCCTGGTTGAGTACGCTGGATAATGAGCGGTTTAAACAGTTGATTACCCTTAGTGAAAACGCCATGATTTGAGGAGTAGACCGATGCGCCAAAGCCGGACTTGGTGGGGAAGACGGTTCATTACCGCCCTGGAAGAATTTTGTGATCCTGCCCGTTTAAGTCGGGGCCGCGCCTATTTGCGGAATGGTCGGATTCTGAGTTTTGTGATTGCCGATGGTCGTGTCACCGCCACGGTACGCGGTTCGGTTAACCCCTACTTCGGGACCTACACTGAGCCACACTACAACACGGGGCTTAGTTTGACGCCAATTCCGAGCCAGGATTGGGAGCGGATCATTGCCCGACTTGCATCTCAAGCCAGTACCGTGACTCGACTCTTGATGAACGAGGTTCCTGAGGATATTGAAGCGAGCTTTGTATCCTGTCAAACCCTACTACCTGAGCGTGAACAGGATTTTAAAACTGATTGTTCATGTCCTGATTATGAGAATCCCTGCAAGCACGTCGCGGGCGTACTTTATCGTCTCGCCGCCGAACTCGACCACAATCCCCTCCTCTTATTTGAACTGCGGGGTCTCTCACGGGCTGAACTCCACAACCAACTCCGCCGCGACCCCTTGGGTCAATCTTTAGCCGCCGGTCTCGAGGAACAATCGCCCGTCCCCGAACTATCGGCTGCCTACTACACCAGCCCACAGCTACAGACGCGACCCGAAACCAGCCTCAAGGAGTTTTGGCAGGGGTCAAAGCGTCTACCTCAAGACCTCACCGCCCCCGAACCGACCGCCATCCCCGCTCTCCTGCTCAAGACTGAGGGCGACTATCCTGCTTTTTGGGAGCGCGAGAATTCCTTCTTAGCCGCAATGGAGGGCATCTATGAGCGCGTCCGCACCAAAAATCAGAGCGTTCTGTAGCGGTCTCGCCCATACCCTGCCGGGCACAGGCAGGGTGGAGGACCAAGGCAGAAGCGAGTGGACCTTAGTTATGACTGCTGCCTAAAGAAGCATCCTCAACTCAAAGGGATGGCTAGCATTCATGGGATGGCGGGGCCGCTTAAAGTACGGTCTGCACCCGGTCCCCGCCCTGCCAAGTAATCGCACCCCGCTCCTGGGACCAAAAAAGTTCGTGTCGGCTAGCTTGGGTCTCCTGTTGGGTGCGTTCACTCAGTTTTGGTTGGGTAGCAAAGATGCCCTTGAGTCGAGGCAGGGTTAGATAGGGCGCGATTAAGAAGGGATTGTCCAGCCAGACCCAATCCACCTCATTCAATTCCGCCCGGAACTGACGGAGGAACTGTTGTTGTTGGGCAATCGTGCGTTCCCCGAGATAGAGGACCCGGCCTTCACTGGTCTGTAAAATCAGCGCGGTCGGTTCGAGGACTCGTATAAAGGTCCGATTTCCTAAGCGTACAATCGTCTGGGGTACAAGCGGTCCCAGGGTTTGCACGACCGGGACCGCTGGGAGAATAGGGGTTTCTCCCAGGGGCACAACAGCGGCTAACTGCTGGACCCCGCGCCGCCGCAGATGAGCCACCACCGTCCCTTTCAGCCAAGCCTCCCGACCATCCCCGATAAAAAACGTCTTACCCTCACTCGTCAAGACCGCTCCCCGCCCGCCCGCTAAAACCGTCAGTTCCACGCGTGGACCGGGAATTAATAGCGGTCCCAGTAAGAGCCCGCCGCCCAAGGCCAGGGCCAAACCCCGACCCTGGGGCAAATGGAGCGCGACCAAGACCGCGTAGAGCAACAGCGTCTGCACCCCCGCAAGGACCCCCGGATAGAGCGTACTGCCTGGAGCCTCCGCGAAAAACTTCACCAGCCCCAGCAGTCCCGTCAAGAGCCAACCCAAAGGCCAATCCATGAGGCGCGTCAAGTCCAACCAAACCAGACTGACTAGCGAACTCAAGAACCCACCAATCGTCAGAAACTCAATCCCCAGCACTGCCACAAAATTAGCCAGCAGACTGTAAGGCGAGAGTTGCCCGAAAACACTCAGTTGCAAAGGCAAGGTCCAGCCGTAGGCCGCAATCGAAACCGCAAAATTAGTCGCAAAAAATAGCGGTAAAAAAGACATCAGTTTCGTCAGCGGTCCCACACTCAGGATTAGACCCAGCGTGGCGAGGAAACTCATCTGAAACCCCAAGTCCACTGCCCAAAAAGGATTCCACAACAATAGAGCCACCGCCACCCCCGCCAGGATTTTCAGTGACTCCGGACGAAACATCCCCCCCGGTTCAGCAAGGGCCTTTTCGTTATAAAGTAAAGCCGCCAAAACTGCATACCCCATCAGTCCCGCCCGCAGAATCGAAGGACTCCCCCCGGCGATGAGCAGATACAGCAACAGCACTAACCCGGTCCCGATCACCCGCGCCCCCGCCGCCCACCGCCCCAATAACAACAGGCAATTACTGACAATCAGCGCGACCTGGGCACCGGAGGCCGCCAAGAGGTGCGCTAGTCCGACCCGAGTGAATTGTTCTTGGATCGTCGGGTCCAGGGTGACGGCGTTGGACCCCAGGACTAGCGAGGACAGGAGTTCACCCCGGGGCGAACCCAGCGCTGTGATGTGGGCTTGGACCAGGGTGCGGCGTAGCTGGGTCAACCAGTTCTGGGGCTGGCTCAAGACCTCGACCGTTTCCGCCCGAAACGTCGCAAAAACTCCCTGCCGCGCCAGATACTGCTGGAAGTCGAACTGACCGGGATTCTTGGCCCCGCTGGGTTCACTGAGTGACCCGATGAGTTTGAGCCGTACGCCTGGGTAGAGTTGTTTACTGACGGCTTGCGGGACCCGGACATACAAAAGACCCTGGGGTCCGGCCTCTAGGGGAGCTACTAAGCGGAGGGGTTTGACTAAGAGCGAGGCTTGGTCAATCCCCGACTTGGGGTCCGTCACCACTTCGGCCTCCAGGATGGCATTACGTTGTGGTGCCCACGCGCTGATATCCGTGGGGCTGGGTCTCGGTACGCGCAGTTGGACATAGCCCACCAGCCCCAACATCAGAACCGCCGCCCCTAACCAGAACTGGACCTCCGGGAGTCGAGGCCGTCGCCGACTCAGTGCGCCCCCAATGCCCGCTAGTCCCAACAACCCCAACCAGCCCCAGGCCACTGTCCCCAATCCCAACCCCAACAAACAAGCCCCCGCCCAAAACCAAAACAAGGTCTGGCGGTCTACACTAGAAAACCTCAAACCCTGCATATCAACCCCACGCCAACCCGCCCCCAAAGCATACGATATTGACAAACCCCAGAGACCGTGATGGACCTCGAACAAAGTTTCAATGAATGGGTCGCTCGTGTCGAGCAGGATCTAATTACGTGGGAAGCCTGGGCCAATCCGCTATTTCAGCAGGTGGACACCGTATTAGAGCAGTGGGTCCAACAGACCGACCACTGGTTCTTTGAGGTCGCCGGGACAATGGAGGGCGAGTTGAACCGTCCGGTGGCCTGTCAGGGTTGTGGTTTTTACCATGGTCGCCAGTATGGGGAAGCGATTTTGACCTGCGCCCTCCATCCCACGGGACCAGAATTAAGCCACTGTCGCGACTGGCAAGCCTGATGACCGAAAAAATTGTGGTTTTCCTCGACCAAGTCAAACTCACCGCTTCCTTGGCCCTGCTGCGTGAACAGGTGGCCCAACATCCCAACCGTTTCACCCCTACCTATGTCCGGCGCGAATGGGCACGGCGCGTGGTCGCTGCCTTGGGCATTAAACGCCGCTGGCATGGCCCTGCCCCCTGTGAGGATTGCCAATATTACTTCGGTCGTCAGGGTATCAACTGTGCCCTCTATCCCAACGGTCCCACGGGCGCGGCTTGCCTAGACTGGGATGGGCTGAGAACGGGCGGCTACTATTGCATAGAAGGTCAAGGCTGGGTCTACCAGGAATACACCACCCAAGGCTGGACCATTCTCCGTACCGGGATTCCGACGACTGAAGTAGGCAGCTATGACTTGTTAGAAGAATTCCCTTGGCCCGCTCCTCGGTCCTATCTTGACCACTGAGCGAGTAAATGACCCGCGACGCCGTTTTACCTATGTCCGCGACCTGAAAGAATCCAGGATGGGAAATGCGATGGAGATTTTAGAGCGTCTGATAACTAGACCAGCGTGCTCACCATCTCCGGTTCTCATCTCCCGTGCGCGATGAGTATAGATCGAGACAATTAGGCAGTCACCAACGTCGCCGGCTGGGGCTATTCTAGCTGTTCTGCCCACAATCGTCGCGGGGAGGAGTTGGCTTTTGCACGATTGGCTACCCTGGAATTAAAGGAGAACAAAGGATGGAAACTACACTCGGGTGGGCAGCCCACGGCCTAATTCAGGAACAGTATGAGCAGTTGCTCCGACAAGAGGAGTCCGTCCTCCTAGATGAGGACCCTGAAGCCCTTCATAAAATGCGGGTAGCCTGTCGGCGTTTACGTACCGCCCTCCAAGTCTTTGCTCAGACCCTCGATCTACCCACGGACCTCACCCAGGAACGGGTCCGGGACC
Source organism: Candidatus Cyanaurora vandensis (assembly GCF_013285555.1). Classification (GTDB taxonomy): domain Bacteria; phylum Cyanobacteriota; class Cyanobacteriia; order Gloeobacterales; family Anthocerotibacteraceae; genus Cyanaurora; species Cyanaurora vandensis. The sequence continues at coordinate 12,016 of NZ_JAAXLT010000166.1, forward strand.
TCGGACGGGCTTTGGGCGGACTGCGGGACCTAGATGTGCAACGGACGGACCTCATGACCTATTACCAACCCCGGCTCCCGGATGAGTCGCAAGTAACCGCCCTGACCGAGCGGCTAACCAAGCAGCGTCGTCGTGCCTACAGCCGGGTTCAACATGAACTAACCCGCCCCCGCTACCAAAAACTGAAACGCGCCTGCGCCGATTGGCTGGCCCAGCCCCGTTACCATCCGGTCGCCAAACGCCCCCTGTCGCCGCTGTTGCCCTACCTACTCGGTCCCCTCTGTGCCGAGATGATGCTCCATCCGGGTTGGTTACTAGATGACGACACCGATCCTCATGTACTCCACGACCTGCGTAAAGCCCTCAAGCACGTGCGCTACGAGGCGGAATTTTTCGCTGATGCTTACCCCCCGGCTTTCAAAGACTGGATCAAGGGAATTAAGACGCTGCAAGAGACCCTAGGCACCATTCAAGATACCGGAGTCCTCGCTGCCCAACTGTCCACCGCTGAATCCGACTTGCACCTAGCCATTCAGGACCGCCGTGCCCGGGCTCTCCTCCACTGGCGCACCCTCCGCCGCGCCTACCTCGAACCCGTCTTCCTCACCCAACTCGCCCAGATCGTCGCCCGTCCGGCAATGTGATAGGATGAGACCCACCCTCAGCATCCCTATGCAGACCCTTCCCCTTGAGCAACAGGTGACTTTCAAAGGTTCGAGCGAGGGCCTGCGGCTGTTGTTGCCCCCAGACTTGAGCTGGGAAGAGGTGATGCAACAACTCCAACAACGATTGGATGCCGGGGAACGACTTTGGAGTGGTGGGTTTCGCGTCATCCTCGAATGTCAAGACCGCCTGACAGATGCCCCGCAACTTGAACAGGTGGCTCAGCTTTTGACAAGCTACCAACTCACCCTGGGTAAAGTCACCACCAGCCGTCGCCAGACCGCCGTCGCCGCAGCGGTGGCGGGTCTCAATGTCGAACAACAGACCCCGGCAGTCCCCGTCCTCATGCCCTGGGCTGAGCCTTTGTATTTGCAACAGACCGTGCGCTCGGGAGTGCTAGTCAAGCATCCCGCCACCGTGATTATCCTTGGGGATGTGAATCCAGGGGCTGAGGTCCATGCTCGGGGCGATATTATGGTCTGGGGTAAGTTGCGTGGGTTGGCCCATGCGGGTAGTGATGGCAATGACCGTGCTTTAATTTTTGCGTTACATCTTGCACCCATGCAGTTGCGGATTGCCGAATACTTGGCCCGTGCCCCGGAGGGTGCCCCCTCGGACCGGCCCGAGGTGGCCTACGTGCGCGATGAGAATATTCATATCGCGCTAGCAGCAGATTTTAGGATGGCGCGGGGGAGGAGTTGATGAGTGGCAAAGTTTTTGTGATTACTTCGGGTAAGGGCGGGGTGGGTAAAACAACCACTTCGGCAAACTTGGGGATGGCTCTGGCAGCTCAAGGCCGTTCGGTCGCCTTGGTGGATGCAGATTTCGGTTTACGAAACTTGGATCTGTTATTGGGACTGGAGAACCGGATTGTCTACAACATCCTGGATGTCCTCAATGGTGAATGTCGGTTAGACCAAGCCTTGGTCCGCGACAAACGCCAACCCAAGCTCGCCCTGCTCCCGGCGGCCCAGACCCGTGACAAAAACTCGATTACCCCGGCTCAGACCCGGGACATCACCAGCCAACTCGCTGAGAGTTTTGAGTATGTACTGGTGGACTGTCCGGCGGGGATCGAGCAGGGTTTCAAAAATGCCATCGCCGGAGCCCAAAAAGCCATCGTCGTCACCACCCCCGAAGTCTCTGCCGTCCGGGATGCTGACCGGGTGATTGGTCTACTCGAAGCGGCGGGGATCAAGGACACCGAACTCATCGTCAATCGTCTCCGGCCCCAGATGGTCAAGGAAAATAACATGATGTCCGTGGAGGACGTGTTAGAGATCCTGGCAATTAAACTGTTAGGTGTGGTGCCGGAGGATGAAAAAGTCATCGTCACTACCAACCGGGGCGACCCAATTGTGTTGAGTGAAACCCCGCCCCCCGCTGGACAAGCCTTCCTCAATATTGCCCGCCGCCTCCAGGGCGAGCATGTGCCTTTGATGAACCTAGAAGGCCCCCCGCCGGGTCTTTGGGACCGTTTACTATCCTTGATTCGAGGCACAAAGTAACACGATGATTATGGAGTTACTGGATAAATTTTTTAACCGCGACGGCAAGGTCAATACCAGTCGGAATATGGCGAAGGACCGACTCAAGATGGTTCTGGCCTACGACCGGACGGATATTTCTCCGCAATTGATGGCGAAGATGCGCGGTGAATTACTGGAAGTCGTAGCCCGTTATTTTGAACTAGAGGCCGCCGACCTGGATGTGCAACTTGACCGTGAAGGGAACACCACGGCTTTGATTGCCAATGTGCCGATCCGCCGGGTCAAGCAAGAGGACGAGTAGCGGCCTGGGGCGCAAGGATGTCAGGATATAAAAGCTGCCCGAAACACCCCGTGGACTTTACCCTCGATCGCAAGACCATTGAACGGTTGGACCTGACGGGTATCCAGTCTGTAATTGCCGACTTGAGCCGTGACCCAATTGCCCAAGCCCGCCAGCTAAATTTTCAATTCGATTACCCCCGCGATGAGTCAGACCCCCGCGAACTCTCGGAGATTGAAGAAGTCCGGCTCTGGTTCATGCGCTTGGATGCCCGCTACCCGTGGCTACCCTATTTCCTCAATTGGCGGGCCGGGGAGTTGACCCGGTATGCAGCGATGCTGGTCCCCCACCGTTTCGAGCGGCAGGAGGGGTTGGTTTTTAATACCGAGGCCCTCCAGATTTTCGTATTGCATAAGGTTTTCACGGTCCATGACTGGCTGAGTGCCCAGAAGATCCAAAACCATGCGGACCTGCGCTACATGGCTCAGACCCTAGGGTTTGACCTCGATCCTGCTTTTTTTACCCTGCTTTGACGATGCTCAAAAATACCAATGTTTATCTAGTCGGGATGATGGGCGCGGGTAAGTCCACGGTGGGTGCGGTCCTAGCTAAGGCGTTGGGCTATCACTATTTCGATACAGACACCCTGATTACCCAGGCGACGGGGCTGACCATACCCGAACTTTTTGCCCAGGGGGAGAGCGTTTTTCGGGAGGTAGAAACCCAGGTTTTGAGCCAGTTAGCGCCCCACACGCGCTTGGTGGTGGCAACTGGGGGCGGGGTCGTCCTGTCACCGCGCAATTGGGCCTATCTGCATACTGGGGTGGTGGTGTGGTTAGAGGTTCCGGCTGAACTATTGTGGCAACGCGTCCAAGGGAAGACGAGTCGGCCTCTGTTAGTAGGCGGGCGGGAGCGGTTAACTGAAATTCTGACGGAACGGTTGGAGCTTTATCGGCAAGCTGATGTCACCGTGACGGGGACAGAGACGGCGGAGGCGGTGAGCGGGGTTATTTTAGCGGCGATCCAAGCGCGGATCTTAGCGGATGAGGATTATATTCAGCGTTTTATTGGACGATAGATCCATGGCTTATCCACCGCCGGAGAGTCGGCTCTTCATCTACCATTTTTCCAAGTGGCTTTTGGTCAGTCCGCTGTTGCATCTAGCTTGGCGGCTGAAGATTGAGGGCCAGGAATACATCCCCAGTTCGCCCTACATCGCAGTCTGTAACCACGCGAGCAATCTAGACCCGCTCATCATCGGCAACTGCTTGGGCCGACCCACCGCATTTATGGCGAAAGAAGAGTTATTTCATGTCCCGGTCCTCAAGCACATCATGCGGATTTATGGGAGTTTCCCCGTTAAGCGGGGCGTGATGGACCGGGGAGCCCTGCGCTCGGCCTTGGAGGCCTTGGCAGCGGGCTGGGTGGTAGGGGTTTTCATTCAGGGGACGCGCACCCCAGATGGACGGGTAGATAATCCCCAACCCGGCGCGGTCCTGCTGGCAGCGAAGGCAGGCGTACCCTTACTGCCAGTTGCTATCCTAGGCAGTGGCGATATTTTACCGAAGGGCGCGGTCTGGCCCCGGATCGCACCGGTCGCCGTCCGGTTCGCCCCCACAATCCTGCCCCCCCCCTCGACCCAACGTGCTGACCTAGACCGAGTCAATCAAGTCTGCACCCAAGCAATTAATCGTCTGTTGGACCGCCCATACACTTAGGGGAACTGACTCTTGAGAGAAGTGGGCGGGATTCAAGACCGCTACAATACCGTGACAAGCTTGGCGTGAATGCATGTTTGAGTCGGCTGAACTGGGTCATAGCATTGATAAAGCGACGTTTGAGCAGGAGGTCCCCGGTTTGCGGGACGCGCTCATTGATGCTCAGTATGATTTGACCCAGACCAAGCAAGCGGCAGTGATCATCTTAGTAGGCGGGATGGACGGGACAGGCAAGAGTGAGACCGCCCATCTACTCAGTGAATGGATGGACCCACGTTATCTTCAGACATTAGCCCTCGGGGAGCCGACAGCGGTGGAGCGGCAACTCCCCGCCATGGCGCGTTTCTGGCGAGCACTACCGGGCAAGGGGAAGATTAGCATCTTCTTTAATTCTTGGGCGACGGACCCGGTTTGGCAGCGAGTAGCAGGGGACCTCAAACCGGGGCGGTTTCAGCAATACCTCCAAGACACGGTGCGGTTTGAGAAAATGCTCCGCGATGAGGGCGTGTTACTGGTTAAATTTTGGTTCCATTTACCAAAAAAACGGCAAAAAGAACGGCTGGAATCTCTCCAAAAAGACCCCCGCACCCGTTGGCGGATCACCGACCAGGAATGGGACCATTACCACCATTACGACAAGTTCTGTCAGATAGCGGAACAGATGTTGCGCGAAACTAGCACGGCTGAGGCTCCCTGGATGATTGTGGAGGGGACAGACCACCGCTTCCGGGAACTGACCGTAGGCCGAGTTTTACTAGAAAACCTCCGTAAACTTGCGCCTGCACCCGCCCCGGCTCTAAAAACGCCGCCGCTCTTACCCGCCATGGACCAGCGCACTGTACTGACAACCCTAGACTTGATGCAGAAGATTGCCAAGGACGATTACGAGAGCCAGCTAGAACAACAGCAAGGCCGCTTCAATCAACTCACCCGTAAATCAGCTTTTAAAAATCACGCTCTGGTCGTTGTGTTTGAAGGGTTTGATGCGGCGGGGAAGGGCGGGAGTATCCGCCGGGTTAGTCAGGCCTTGGATGCCCGTCAATACCAGATTATTCCTGTCAGTGCGCCCACCGAAGAGGAACTCGCCCAGCCTTACCTCTGGCGGTTTTGGCGACATTTGCCGCTGCGGGAACGGATCGTAATTTTTGACCGCTCCTGGTATGGACGGGTCCTCGTGGAACGGGTCGAGGGTCTATGCACGGAAGCGGATTGGTTACGAGCCTACAGCGAGATTAATGACTTTGAACAGCAGCTAGTCGAGTCAGAAATAATTCTGGTCAAATTCTGGCTCAGCCTTAGTAAGGAAGAGCAACTTAAGCGTTTCCAAGCCCGAGAAAGCGACCGTTTTAAGCGGTTCAAGCTGACGGAGGACGATTGGCGCAACCGCGCGAAGTGGGACCTCTATGGGCAGGCAGTTTGTGACATGGTAGACCGGACCAGTACCGATCTCGCCCCCTGGACGCTCATCGCTGCCGAAGACAAATATTTCGCCCGTATCCAGATCCTCAACACCCTTTGTGAAAAGATAGAGGCCGCGCTGTCCTAAAACAGAAGGCTACACTTGCTTCCCTGCTTGCGGGCTAGGGGTAGAGGGCGGCTTAGGCAAAGTCCACTGGGTTCTGGTCGCGGCGGTGTTGAGTGGGGATGGGGGGACCTTGACCGTCGCCTGCCAAACTAGCAATTTCTTCTAAGGAAGTCCGTAACCGTTTGGCAGCGTAAATAGACATATCCCGTGGCACATTGATCCGGTCGCGTACATACCTAAGGGCATGGTCGGACCCGGCTGGTGGCACACAGGTCACGTCGGTCATCAGGTGAGTCAGGGCACAGCGCAGGGCTTCATCAAACAATGGGTCGGCGGCGGGGTTGACGCGCACAAGGTTAGCGCGGTGCTTGAGGACACGGGAGAGGGCTTCAGCGCGAGCAGTGACAGGTTCGGGGTAGGTCGCATCGGGTAGCCCGAGCCAGGGTCCGTGGTCTACCCGGGTCTTATTACGGCGCATCTGGGGCTCACCGTTTTCCCAGCAACCGCCCATTTGGGGCGGCAGGTCATGGACATGGGTGTGGAAGTCACTCTGGGTACCGCAGTAGGTCGGTCGGCTTTCCATGGCATCGAACCAAGCCGCGAAGCTAGGATTTTCCCGGAGCGCGTAGCCTTTGTAGTAGTAAAGACTGGCGTGCATCCGTTCAACATAGGGCGTAAAAATTACATCAGCCGTACCGAACTCGGCAAGGAAATAGGGACCCGGTGTACTAGCTAGGGCGGCTTCAACCATCGTTACGACGGTGGTAAATTGGTCGTGGTTATGCTGCTCTCGCTGGGGTGAAGCGGGATAACAAAGCCACTGGCACCAAGCTCTGAATAGCATCCGCTCCAACCGCCTGAGCGGGAGCATAGTAGGGTCTTTCATGCCCGCACCCAAGGGACCAAAAACCTGTTCCAGGGCAATCAAAATGTCATCACTTTCGGTGAGGATGCGCCCGTCTAGCTCGACAGCGGGCAGCATTCCCGATGGAACTTTGCGCTTATACCAATTTTCTTTTTCGCCGTAGCAAAACATGGTCACTTTTTCGATGCGGTAAGGAATTTGTTTTTCCTCCAACCACAGCCAGATTTTTTGACAATAGGGACACCAAGCATGGTTGTCGCGGTATAAGGTCACGCGCACAGCGGACTCAGGCAGACCAAATAGGCGCAAACGGGCTTGGGCATTGGTGGGGCCATGGACGGTATCTATCGAAAAGTCGGTGAGGGCGGCTAGTTCTGCCCAAGTCAGCGGCATGGTGGTCATGATTGAATCCAAGTTGGGGTACCCAGCATCTAGGGGTAATCGTCCTCGATTGTACAGGCAGAAGCTCTGACGCTCGGAAGGGGCGGGGTACGATGACCCTTTAAACAGATTAGGTTGAAAAGATGGCACAGACGCGGGTCTAAAACTAGCTCTCGGTAAAGATAGAGGATTAAGGAGCTTTGAACGCTGTGTAGGTGCCGCCTAGCCCCTCAACAATGATTTGAGTATTCGCCGCCATCGCCTTGAGGTAGGTGTCGCCTTGGCTGCCCTCAATGCCCAGGGAATCAGAATAGAGTGACCCGCCAATTTTCACGCCAGACTCGCGGGCTAGGGCGGTTACAAGTTTGGGTGAGGTGGAAGTCTCGGTGAAGATAGCGGGTATCCCGGCTTTTTTGACTTTCTCGACGAGGGTGGTGATTTTTTTGACGCTGGGTTCTTCTTCCGTTGAGAGTCCCAAAATGGAACCCAGGATGGGCAAGTCGGCGTAAATCCCGTAGTACTGGAAGGCATCGTGGGAGGTAACGAGTAACCGCCGTTCCTCTGGGATTGTCACGATCTGGGTTTTAATCCAGGCTCCCATGGCACGAATCTGGGCGCGATAACGTTCAGCATTAGCGGCGAACTGTGCTTTAGATTCAGGGAATTGTTTGCTTAAGGACTGCTCGATGGTATCCACGTAAAGGACAGCGTTATCCGGTGAACCCCAGCAGTGCGGGTCAGCGGTGAACAGGCTACTGCGTTCGATGGGTTTGAGTGGTTTGACATTGCCCGCCTCTGCCACGGTTACTTTGGGAGCAGGGTTCGCTGTGGCCTCAATGACTTTGATGAGTTTGGGTTCCAGGTATAGACCGTTGCTAAAAACTAGGTCAGCCCCCGAGATTACCCGCGAGTCACCAGGGGTAGATTCGTAAACGTGGGGGTCCACTCCCGGTCTAAGAACACTGAAGACTACGAAATCTTCACCCGCCACCACCCGGACCATATCGGCAAGGATCGTAGTGGTGGCGACGATCTTGGGCTTCTTACTCTGCAAAAAAGCTTGGGCCACCGGGTCCAACCCCGCTTCCTTCACCGTCCGATCCGGCGGCGTATCACCGCCACAGGCACTCAAAAAGAAGAGGCAGACCAAGGAGGAGAAGGAACGTCTGAACATCAGTGAGGACCTAGCAATACATTCTTGATTCTAAGGTGAATCCTAGGATTATGAAAATCTCGTCCCACTTTTTCTAATTCTTTTCATTATCTTTTCACAAAGCTGATACTATGTAGAAGTGTAAAGAAAGGACCCGTTCATGTTTAAACGTGTTGTTGCCTTGGCTCTAGTAGCGGCTTTGGGCATCCCGGTTGAGGCCCAAACCAAAAAAATTGTCGTTACCACATTTTCCGTCATTGCCGATATGGTCAGTAACGTGGCGGGCGATGCGGCGACTGTTCAGTCCATTACCAAGGTCGGGGCCGAGATCCACGGCTACGAGCCGACCCCAAGCGATGTGGTCAAGGTCCAAAAAGCTGATCTAGTCCTCGACAATGGCTTGAACTTGGAGCGGTGGTTTGAAGATTTCTATGGCAACCTCAAGAGCGTACCGCGCTTCAAACTGACCGAGGGGATCAAGCCGATGGCAATTAAAGAGGGACCCTACCAGGACAAACCCAACCCCCACGCCTGGATGTCCCTACCCAATGCCCTGATCTATGTCGAGAATAGCCGTAAAGCCTTGGTCAAGATTGACCCCGCTAACCAAACCACCTATAACACCAACGCCAAAGCCTATAGTGCCAAAATAAAAGCGTTAGACACCGACATCCGCAAATCTCTCGCTACCATTCCCCCTACCAAACGGTATCTCGTCAGTTGTGAGGGGGCCTTCTCCTACCTCACCCGCGACTACAAGCTCAATGAGGTCTACCTGTGGGCCATCAACGCCGACCAACAGGGCACCCCTAAACAGGTCCGCAAAGTAATTGATACCGTCCGTGCTAACCAGATTCCGGCGGTCTTCTGTGAGAGTACGGTCAATGACAAGGCCCAGCGGCAGGTGGCCCAGGAGACCGGGGCCAAGTTTGGGGGAACATTTTATGTGGATTCGGTCTCGTTGCCCGATGGTCCGGTCCCCAACTACCTCAGTATGTTGCGCTATGATGCCAGACTGATGCTCCAGGGGCTCGGGGGCACCCTGTACGGCTCCCTGAAATGATCCCCGACGGAGGCTCCATGCGTGAGGTCAGTATCCAAGTCCAGGGCGTGACCGTGAGTTACAGCGGAAATATTGCCCTCAACAACGCCAACCTAGAGTTGCAGAGTGGTTCAATCAGTGGGCTGGTCGGTCCCAATGGCGCGGGGAAATCCACCCTCTTCAAGTCCATCATGGGCCTATTGACCCCGGCCCAGGCGCGCGTCATCATCAACGGCAAACCGATCCAAGCTGCCCAAAAAGCCAACCTCATCGCCTATGTCCCCCAGTCCGAGGAAGTGGACTGGAGCTTCCCGGTCAGTGTCTGGGATGTAGTAATGATGGGGCGTTATGGCTACATGAATATCCTGCGTATCCCCAGTGCCCAGGACCGCAAAGAGGCCCAAAAAGCCCTAGACCTTGTACAGATGGCTGAATTTCGGGAGCGTCAGATTGGAGAGCTCTCCGGGGGCCAAAAAAAACGGGCTTTCCTCGCTCGCGCTCTGGCTCAACAGGGGACCGTGATGCTCTTGGATGAACCGTTCACGGGAGTGGATACCAAGACCGAGAAGACCATTATTGACCTCCTTCTGCAACTCAAACAGTCAGGGCATACCATCCTTATCTCGACCCATGACCTGGGTTCCGTCAGTAGTTTTTGTGACCAAGTAATTCTGGTCAACCGGACCATCCTCGCCTACGGTCCCACGGCAGAAGTCTTCACCGAGGAGAATTTAACCAAGACCTTCGGCGGGATGCTCCGTAACCTGACCTTTAGTCCGCCGATCCAACCCCAACCACGCAACTGAGGTAGCTATGGAAGCAATCTGGCTCTGGTTCGCTGAGCCCCTCCAGTATGAATTTATTCGCAAGGCAATTCTGGTGAGTGCCATCGTCGGGGTGGTCTGTTCAGCCCTCTCCTGTTACATCACCCTCAAGGGTTGGTCCTTGATGGGGGATGCAGTCTCCCACTCGGTCCTGCCGGGGGTCGTCCTTTCCTATATCGTCAATGCGCCCTTCTCGATTGGGGCGTTTATCTTTGGTCTCGGTTCAGCAATTGGGATTGGGTTTGTCAAGTCCCAGACCCGGATTAAAGAAGATGCTTCGATGGGAATTGTTTTTACAGGCTGTTTTGCCCTGGGACTGGTTCTTATCTCCAAGACGCCCAGCAATATTGACCTCCAGCACATTTTGTTTGGTAACGTCTTGGGGATATCGAATGAAGATATGCTCCAGACCTTTATCATCAGTGGGATTACCCTGGTGACCATCATCGTCCTGCGTAAAGATTTGTTGTTATTTTGTTTTGACCCGACCCACGCCCGCTCCATTGGTCTCAACACCCAATTTCTGAACTATATGCTCTTGGCGTTGCTGTCTTTGACCATCGTTGCGGCCCAACAGACCGCCGGGATTACGCTGGTGGTGGCGATGTTGATTACCCCAGGGGCCACGGCCTATCTGTTGACCGACCGTTTTGATTGGATGCTCGGCATTGCAGTTGGGATTGGGGTTTTTTCGAGTGTGATCGGGACCTACTTGAGCTATCACTTTGACGGTTCCACGGGCGGCTCGATTGTGCTACTGATGACGTTATTTTTTATTGTGACGATGGTTTTCGCACCTAAGCACGGATTACTGCGGCGGGCTCTACGTCTACAACAAGCCAAGAAACCCGTCCCCGGAGTGGTTCAGAGCATCTCTTGAAGGTACTGCTCAGCCCCGAGCCGTTGGAGTCGTTCCTGTTTGGCCTCGACCTCAGCGGCGAGACGGGCTTGATAGCTGAGCATCTTGGCTTGTAACTCGGGGTCGTGGGTCGCCAAGATCCGCACCGCCAATAAGCCCGCATTCTTGGCCTGTCCAATCGCCACTGTGGCCACCGGAATCCCTCCCGGCATCTGGACAATTGAGTAGAGGGAATCCAACCCACCGAGATGAGCCGTCGGCACAGGCACGCCAATCACGGGCAAAGGCGACAGTGAAGCCACCATTCCCGGCAGGTGCGCCGCCCCCCCCGCCCCAGCAATAATCACCCGTATACCACGCCCGTGGGCTAGCTGAGCAAAATTGACCATGAAGAGCGGAGTCCGGTGGGCGGAGACGATCTGACATTCATAGGGGACTGTGAATTCCTGTAATACCGCTAAAGCCGCCTTCATCACGGGTAAATCCGAATCACTACCCATAATCACACTCACCACTGGATTCATCCCTGACCCTCCCAACGTTTACGGGCCAGCCTCGCCCGGTCCCATGCCTCCGCAACTGTATCTGCCAAGACCGTCAAATGGCCCAACTTACGTCCCAGACGGGGAGCCTTCCCGTACCAGTGAAAGTGCACATCCCCTAGATCCAGCGGTGCCCACAACTTAAACTCCCGCTCAGTTCCCAACAGGTTGACCATCGCCGCAGCGGACCGCACCAAATCCGTATCTCCCAAAGGCCAACCTAGAACCGCCCGCAGGTGTTGTTCAAACTGGTCCGTCTGGCAGCCCTCCAGGGTGTAATGCCCGGAGTTATGGGGCCGGGGGGCGAGTTCGTTGACCCACAACTTATCACCGGCAGTTAAAAATAGCTCAACCCCAACAACCCCGACAGCCTGAATGGTCTCCACGGCCCACAGCGCGAGTTTCTGGGCTTGGGTGGCGACAAGGGCAGAGACTCGGGCCGGGACTAGCACGGTATCACAGACTCCGTTCACCTGTTGGGTTTCGACCACGGGATAGACGGCCACTTCGCCCTTGGGGGTGCGGGCAACCATGACCGCGAGTTCCCGTTCAAAAGGAACCCGCGCTTCCACCATCCAGTCTGGAGACCAAGGGGGCAGGGTTTCCCCCAGGGTCCAAAACTGAGTACCCCGTCCGTCATAACTCTGGCGACGGGCCTTGAGGACGACCTGGGGACCGTGTTCACAGGCAAAAACCTCGACGCCAGCCCAATCACTCGGGGCCGCAAACTCTGGTACAGGCAAACCCGCTTGGGCTAAGTGGTTCCGTTGCTGATATTTGTCCTGGATGATTTCCAGCGTTGCTAGACTGGGCCAGACAGCGATGGGGTAACGGGTCTGGAGTAGAGCTAGAGCTTCGACATCTGCCCATTCATGCTCAAAGGTCAAGACATCGCATTGCTGGGCTAGGGTTTCTAAATTCTCAACGCAGTGGGGGACAACCTGGGCGGCGGGTTCATCCGCTTGGGCATACAAAATGAGGTCTAAGCCCAGACGATGTCCAGCCAGAGCCAGCATCCGCCCCAACTGTCCGCCCCCAACAATCCCCACCCGTGGCCTATACATCGCTCACCCTAGCTGTCCGCCCACCCATTCTGCCAAAGTATCGTCCCACTTCCCGAAAACCCACTATGCTAGATAAGGTGCAACCGTGGCGAGTGTGGTGAAGCGGTTAACACAGAGGATTGTGGTTCCTCCATTCGCGGGTTCAAACCCCGTCACTCGCCCTCTCTCCCAGAGCCAGTTCCAGCCCCCAGAACATCCTCTATGTAGGAGTTCTGGGTAAGATCCAGAAAAAAAGACGGCGCAACACCCCAGGATCAGAGGTTCTAGATAAACTCTACAAGCTCTACAGGCTTCAACCGGGGGCTCTCTTGCAGTACATCCCTGATGTTCAGGATTCACCTACAGCCGCCGGAGATCCTAAATGACCACAGATGAACTACTTCAATTGATCGCTGCCAATACCATCGCCACTGCTGAAAACACCAAAAGCATCACTGACCTTCGCGGGGCTGTCTCTGACCTTCGCGGGGCTGTCTCTGATCTTCGCGCTGTAGTTTCCGATGTGCGGGAGATTCAGGCTGAACAGTCCCGTGAGTTTAATGATTTAGTTCAGGTTATGCGGCTCTCTCTAGTACGCATGGAGCAGCTTTATACTCAGAATGCAGACTTACAACAGCGCGTATCTATACTAGAAAACGAGTAAGGGGAGACGTAAAAGAGGGTATCGATTTTCACAAGGCTAGTAGAGTTATATTTATTAAGTCTCTGCAAAAGCAATATCCAAATACTAAACTAAAGCTGCTTTGGGCTGGAGCCAGTTATCATCGTTCAGAAGAGGTTAGGACATTTCTAGAGTTAGAAAATAAAGAGCTACCGCGAGAAGAATGGAAGGTAGAATGTATTCGATCTGCTACCTATGCCCCAGAGCAGAATCCGACAGAAGATATCTGGAACCATGGTAAACGCTTCATCGGGGAGTGTTGGCATCTATGCAAATCTTTTTCAGCGGTTAAGTTTATATTCGAGTGGAGACTAAAGCATGAAGTCTTTGATTTTCCTAAGTTGCAAGAATACAAAAAAATGCTACGCTTTACGTGAGTTTACTATATCGGGTAGATAACTGTAAGGAAAACCAATGCTGGCTAAACGGTTGGTGGCCTGTCTGGATGTGCAGGCGGGGCGGGTGGTGAAAGGGGTGAACTTTGTCGGGTTGCGCGATGCGGGCGACCCAGTGGCCCTGGCGCGACTCTACAACGATGGCGGAGCCGACGAGTTGGTATTTCTAGATATTACTGCCACCCATGAGGAGCGCGGCATCCTTAGAGAAGTCGTCCAGCGCACTGCTGAAGAACTTTTTATTCCCCTGACCGTAGGCGGGGGCATCCAAGACCTCCAGATGATCCAGGACCTCCTTAGGGCCGGGGCCGACAAGGTCAGCATCAACTCAGCGGCAGTCCGTAATCCTGATTTCATCAGTGCAGCTAGCCGTGAGTTCGGGCAACAGTGCATTGTGGTCGCCATTGATGCCCGCCGCGAGGCCCAAGGGAACTGGGGCGTGTACGTGCGGGGGGGCCGGCAAGCTACGGGGTTAGATGCGGTGCAGTGGGCACAGGAAGTCCAGGCGCGGGGAGCGGGAGAGATTTTGCTCACCAGTATGGACCGCGACGGGACCCAGGCGGGTTATGACCTACCCTTGACCCAGGCCGTTGCCCGCGCGGTCTCCGTCCCGGTGGTGGCCTCCGGGGGAGCCGGGAACCTCGCCCATATCCGTGAAGTCTTGACTGAGGGAGACTGTGCTGCCGCGCTTTTGGCCTCTTTATTACACTATGGACAGTTGACCCTCGGTGAAATCAAGGCTGACCTCCAAGCCCACGGGGTCTGCATCCGTAGTTGAGGCTTGCCCTGTTGGGTCCCTTCTGTCACTATGGGCTCATGCTCTGTCCCTTTTGCCACCAAAGCGATAGTCGAGTCCTCGAATCACGGCCCCTCCAAGAGGAGGTACGTCGTCGGCGGGAATGTCTAGCTTGTAAACAACGTTGGACCACCTATGAGCGGTACGAGGTGGCGAACCTCATGGTCCTCAAGCGCAACGGTCGCCGCGAACCCTTTGACCGGGCCAAATTGACCCGAGGCATTAGTCTCGCCTGCTCCAAAACCGGTGTTACCCTGGCCCAAGTTGAACATCTGGTGGATGAAGTTGAAATCCAAGTCCAAGACTGTGGTGAAATCGCGGCTCAGGAGTTGGGGGCACGGGTGCTAGCTAGTCTTAGGACGTTAAACGAAGTTGCTTTTGTCCGATTTGCCTCGGTTTACCATCGCTACCGCCAAGTCAGTGATTTTATCCATGACCTGACACGGACGGAAGGCCGCTAACGATCGATGGTACAGTTCAGAGGTGTGGAACTACCTAGCCCAAACCGATGTGACTGTCCGTGCCCTGGTTACTGGGGCGGGACCCATCTCTGTATTTCTCCTATTGGTCATTGTGTTATTGGGGTTTGTGTTGGTCCGTAGCTTTTTCACGCAGATGCAGCGGCCCATTGCCCAACGCACGAGTCAAGCCTTATTGTTTCCTTTTATCGCGCTCTTGGTTGCCATGGTGGTGGAGTTGGGTGCCCTTTTTACCATTGTCGGTCTACCCTTTAGTTTTACGGTGGTGGTCAGTGTACCCTTGACGGTATTGACGGGCTACCTTATTTGGCAACAGTTTCTCTATCGGGCCCTCTCCCAGTTGCCGGGACCGAAAGACTAGATGGACAAACCATCTTTACGTCTGCACCTCAAGGCTTTGCGTAGACAGATTGCGCCGGACCTCTGGCAACGTAGTCAGCGGGTCTGTGCTTGGCTTAGTTCCTGTCCCACGTTCCGGCAAGCCGACCAAGTACTGACCTATGTGGCCTTGGCACAGGAAATAGATTTGGGCGAGCTATTTGTTCAATTCCCGACCAAGACTTGGGGAATTCCCCGTTGTGTGGGTAAGTCCTTGGTGTGGCATCGCCAGAGCTTAGACCTCGTACCGGGACCCTACGGCATCCATGAACCCCGCCCAGATAGTCCACTCGTGGACCCGGCCCGGAGTCAATTGGTCCTAGTGCCGACCCTGGGTTGTGACTGGCGCGGATACCGTCTGGGGTATGGTGGGGGCTACTATGACCGTTTTTTGACCCAGTATCCGCTCTTGAGTCTGGGGGTCATGACGAGTCAAAGTTGGCTAGAGGATTTCCCGGTGGACCCCTGGGACCAGAAACTGGGGGGTGTTGTGACGGAGGCAGGGCTATGTTGGTTCGTGGACTAGGACTCATCCTGGGGTTGAGTTGGGCGGCGGGGTGTTTGGCCCAGGGCCAGGAATGGCAAGTGGTCGAACGGTTAGAACCCTCACTTTATCTAGAAATGGCCTACGCCACCCCCAACAACTTCTTGAAGGAAACCGTTTACCCGCGAGCAACCTGTCTGTTGCGGACCCCCGTTGCCCTCAAGCTACAACAGGCCCAGCGACAACTGCTTAAACAGGGTTACAGTCTCAAAATGTGGGATTGTTACCGTCCGCTCACGGTGCAAAAAAAGATGTGGGCCATCCTCCCCGATGACCGTTATGTGGCTGACCCCAAGTCCGGTTCACGTCATAATCGCGGTGCTGCCGTGGATGTCACCCTCGTGACCGCCCAGGGCCAATCCCTAGAACTACCAACGCCCTTTGATGACTTCACACCCAAAGCTAGTCCCCAAGCTCAAGCGACTTGGAGTGCCCCGGCCCGTACCCATTACGCAATTCTTAAAACCGCCCTGACAGAAGCTGGGTTTACTCCATTGGCGACCGAGTGGTGGCATTTTGACTTTACGGGTTGGCAAGCTTACCCCGTGAGTGATTTTCCCCTGACGGCGGAGAGATAGACCCCGGTTGGTCCAGTAAATTAGGTCTTCAGATTATCCGTGGCTTGCGGGAAGTCTAGGTAGTCTCGGTAATGCGTTGGAATAGATAACCCGTGCCACGGGCAGTGAGGATGAGTTCGGGGTTAGCGGGATCGTTCTCTAGTTTGGAGCGCAACCGTGAAATATGGACATCCACTACCCGCGTGTCCACATGGCGGTCCACATCGTAACCCCAGACCGCCTTGAGGATATCCCCCCGCGAAAAAGGCTCCCCGGAGCGACTGACCAACAGTTCAAGTAAGGAAAACTCCATCCCGGTCAAGCGCACCCGCTCGTTCCCCTTGAAGACCTGACGGCGGTTGGTGTCAATCTTCACATCTCCAATCGCCATCACCCCAGAGCTGGGGATGCCATTGCCGATGGTTGTCCGGTCTAGACGGCGTAGGACCGAGCGGATACGGGCTTCTAGTTCCTTGGGCGAGAAGGGTTTTACGACATAATCATCGGCCCCGAGTTCCAGACCGGTGATCCGGTCAGCCACATCCGAGAGGGCGGTCAGCATAATAATCGGGACATCGGAGCCCTTACGTAACTCCTGGCAGACCCCATAGCCATCAATCTTGGGCATCATGACATCCAGGACCACGAGATCCGGCTGTTCCCGGTGGAAAGCTCCTAAGGCCTCCTCACCGTCGGCAGCCGTCACCACGTCATAACCAATCATCGAAAGACGCGTCTCCAGAATCCGTCGGATACTGGCTTCGTCATCCACCACCAAGATTTTTTCCTTTGTGCTACTCAAGATTCACCACCTCACCAGCATTATGGGCCACTCTTCGTGTATCGTCTTGTACTCGGCACCGCTTACTCCCCGGCTGGGAAGATGCTTTCAAGCCTTACCTTGCTCAGCACAAGTTGACAACAATAATATTTAATAGTGTATCAAAATTTAGGAATCTTCAAGTAAATCAGCACACCTAAGTTTGAAATATGAAGATTTACTAAGCCAAAACAATTGCGCTGTCAAACTGACAATAAATCTTTACAGATTAGGATTGGTGGTGATGAGTATTTTAACCTATCTGCAGAGCTTGGGACGCTATGCCAAAATGAAACCGTGCCCGAGAAGCCCCAATGAGTGAGGACAAGGTTTTTAGTGAGCAGGAGGTTGCGTTGATTCTCCAGCGGGCCGCCGAGCGGCAACGAGCGCAGGGGCAGGGCGGCTTGACCTTACCGGAATTAGAGCGGATTGCCGAAGAAGCAGGCCTTAACCCGGCCTTGGTCCGGCAGGTGGCGGCAGAACTCGAAGACCAGCCCCACCCCGTCGCTGACGGTCTCATCCCGGCCCTGCGCGTCTGTTTTGAGAAGACTCTACCCACTGCTCTCAAGGAGACGGACCTAACGAGTCTGCGTGAACTCATCCAAGCCGAGATGAACGAGCCGGGGCGGTTTGAACGCCAGGGGCAGACCCTCACTTGGCAGACCATTGCTCGGGTACCAACTTTCCCCCAAAACGGTACCTACGCCCAAAATCCCTACAACCAACGAGATATCCGCATCACAGTTTATCCCCGAGGCACAACAACGACGATCCGTGTCGAGGAAAAACTCACTAACTTGGCAGGCGCGATGTTCGGGGGGTGGCTGGGCGGTCTCGGAGGGGGGTTATTGGGGGTGAGTCTGGCCCTGGGGTTCGGCGTATTCCGGTCCCCGTTGGTCACACTGATCCTGATTAGTGCCGCGCTTTGGTTGGGTTATGCGGTGGCAAGACAGAGTTTTGATGCGGTGACCAGAGAACGTACAGTCCAACTGCAACGGTTATTCAGTCGGCTGGTGGCGTTGACCTAGGCAGGTCTAGGCGGCCCCATTCATTCCAAGAGCCGTCGTAGAGTCGTAGGTTGGGGTAGCCTAAGCTGTGCAGGGCAAAGAGAACCGTACTAGCTGCCACGCCGCCGTTACAGTAGGCCACCACGGTATCCGTTGGTTCAATCCCCAATTGCTTAAACTGAGCCGCCCACTCGTCCAAAGACTTAAACCCGTCAGTTGTCATGAGGTCCGGGCGGGGCAGGTTGACCGCGCCGGGGATGTGGCCCTTGTGGGTTGCCCGACTGCGCTCACCCCGGTAGTGGGCCGGGGGACGGGCATCAATCACTTTAATTTGGGGATTTTCGAGTAACGCCAATAGTTCCGGGGGTTCGATGCGCCATTGGGGTTGGACTCGGGGGGTGAAGGTCCGGGCTGGATAGTCTAGGGTCGCGGTGCTGACGGGATAACCACCTTTCTGCCAAGCCTGCCAGCCACCCGCCAACACCCGGCAGTCTGGGTGCCCGTAGTATTGGAAGCACCACCACAACCGGGTCGCGAACTGGGCTACCCCTTGGTCATAAATCACCACGGTTGTTTCGTTGTCAATGCCTAACTCACCCACGAGACGGGCAAATTGTTCGGCACTGGCAACCTGGGCCGGGACGGTTTGGGTCAGGTCCACAATATCCATGGTCCAATCTACAAAAACCGCCCCAGGAATATGTCCGGCCTCATAACCCGCCCGGTCTGCCGTGTACACGCCCTGCTCGAACCCGTCGCCGAGGTCCCGGTGGCCCACATTACCCCGGATGTCCACCACCCGGAGCCGGGGATTGTCTAATTGTTGGGCAAGCTCGGCGCAGGTGAGGATCATCGGCTGGGGTTGAGTCGTTGGGAACTCTCGCTGTTACTCACCTCGGCCTGATAGTAGGCACTCTTGTAGAAATTGGGGTCATAGGACTCGACGAGGGCATGGAAGTTGGTCCCGCCGAAGCCGAAGGAATTGATTGCCGCCCGCCGGGGCAGGGGGCTCTCGGGCCAGTACCGCGCCTGGGTATTGACATAAAAAGGACTGTTGGCGATGTCCATATTCGGGTTGGGCGTCTGGTAGTTGATGGTCGGGGGCAAGATCCCGTGGTGGACACTGAGGATGGCCTTAATCAACCCCGCGATCCCCGCCGCCGCCCGGAGGTGCCCAATCATGGACTTGACCGAGCCTAGGGCAATCGTCCCCGGCTGGGTGACATGGGCACGAAAAACTTCCGTCAGTGAGGCGACTTCAGCCGCGTCCCCGACCCGTGTAGACGTACCGTGGGCCTCAACCATCCCGACTGTGGCCGGGTTAATACCCGCGAGTTGGTAGGCGCGGCCCATGGCAAGCATCTGGCCCTTGGAGTTGGGGGCGGTAATCCCTTTACCCATACCATCGGAGGAAATGCCCACCGACCTGAGGACGGCGTAAATCTTGTCCCCGTCGCGCTCGGCCTCGCTGAGCCGCTTCAGGAGAACCACTCCGCAGCCCTCACCCATGACAAATCCATCGGCGGAAGCATCAAAGGGCGTACTGCGGCCCTTAACTGATAGCGCACGGGTTTTACAGAACGCTGCATAGCCAAAGGGATTGTTACCGGACTCTGACCCACCAAGGACCACCAAATCCGTCTCCCCCATCCGTAAACTCTTGAGCGCGTAATCCAAAGCGCCCAGGGAGGCAGCACAGGCGGCGTCCACTGTCGAGTTACCCCCGCGCAGGTCAAAACAGTGGGCGACCCGGCCCGCCACGATATTGGGCAACATCCCGGACATCGTGTCTTCATTCATCTCCAAAGATTGGGACTGGACTTGGGCGCGGGCTTCAGCAATCAGCGTCGCTTGGTCCGCCGGACTCAACCGTTGGAAGGTCGGGCTGGACTGGAAGGCCGCACTCATATGGTCAAAATATAGACGGGGAGCACAGGTAAAAGTATCTTCGCCAATTGAGGTCCCGGCGACGACTTGGACGCGGCTACGGTCAAAGGCTTTATCGAGTAAACCCGCGTCCTGGAGGGCCTCGCGGGTACTGAGGAGCATCATCTTCTGGGCCTTGTCCATGCGCTCAGAAGTCTTGGGGGTGATGCGGAATTCCCAGGGCTTGAAGGGTAGATTTTTGACAAAACAACCGACGGTGGTATAGCTCTTATCCGGCGCACCGGGGTCGGGATGATAAAAATCAGCGGGGTTCCAACGGTCTAAAGGGACTTCTTCATGGGTATCTACGCCCCGGATTAGGTTTTGCCAAAACTCTGCGATACTACCGGCCTGCGGGAAGATCCCCCCCAAACCCACAACGGCAATGGGTTCTAGGTACATGGGCGTGGTGGCGGGTGTGGTCCAGATACCGGGGGCGATGGTTGGGTTCATCACAGGTCCATGTTACAGGTCAGCAATAGTGTACCCGAGTATATGAAGTTGTGCTATGCATTCGAGGAAGCTTTCGCGGCCCCCGCCTTTGGCGGTATTCGCCGCTACCACCGTCACCCCTTGTTCCTCTAAAATTTCGCGGGCGAGACGGGCCAAACGGTCACTCGGGCCGAGGTCCACAATTACCCCCGCGCCCAATTCCCGGAGACGACGCACCTGGGCCACATGGTTGACTGGGCCAATAAAGGCGCAATCAAGGAGGGCACGGGTCTGGGCAAAGGGTTCACTCCAGGGCAGGACATCCCCGGTCAGTCCCGAGACCACCAGGATACGGGCGGGTTGGAAGGTACTTTCCTCTAGGGCCGTGCGGTACTGACGGTGCGCTTCGACCAAGAGGGGCGAGTGAAAAGCGGTGGCGACTTTGAGTGGGACGGCCTTCAGTTTGGCGGGTTTGGCCTGGGCGACTAGGGTTTCAATCTGGGGGGCCAGCCCCGAAACCACCAATTGACGGGGCGAATTGCGGTTCGAGATAACGACCTGGACTCCAGTTTGGCGGATGAGTTCGTGAATCCGGTCCTCTGGCCCAATCAGGGCCGCCATCGCCCCCGTCGCCAAGGCTCCCCCCCGAAAGGGCGCACAGGTCAAGCGCAGCAGTTCGGCGAGATCGAAACATCCGGCTAAATGACAGGCGGTCAGTTCCCCGACACTATGACCCGCCAAGAAATTCGGTTGGATGCCGTAGCGCATGAGGAGTCGGGCCATCGCCACGGTTGCTGTCACCGTGGCGGGTCGTTGGTAGAGCGGGTGGGTACTGCGCGGGTCCGTTTCGTCGCCCAAGTCTAGGAAGGAAACCGTCTCTCCGGTCGCCTGGGTAAAATAAGCTTCGGCTTCTTCACGGACCTGTTGCAACGTCGGGTCAAGGCTCGCGAGTTCCGTCCAGTAATC
Organism: Candidatus Cyanaurora vandensis; assembly: GCF_013285555.1. GTDB lineage: Bacteria > Cyanobacteriota > Cyanobacteriia > Gloeobacterales > Anthocerotibacteraceae > Cyanaurora > Cyanaurora vandensis. The sequence continues at coordinate 33,383 of NZ_JAAXLT010000166.1, forward strand.
CGCCCCCAAGGACCCAGAACCGGGCATGACCCAGGCCAAGGGCGGTGGGGTTACGGTCGGTTGCCATTCCCGTACCAGTTGTTGCGCCACCACCTCCGCCCAGGATTCTTCTTTCACCACCACGGCAAAGGCCCGTCCCGGCTCGCCCTCTTGCCGAAAATCCAACCGAACTACGGGACCCGTCCCGACGGGTTGCGCGGCTAGCTGTTCTCGGGTGGGCGTAGCGGTCATTGCGAGATACCCGAGAATCAGTCGGGCGGGTCCAGTGGCAGTCATTGCAAGTCCTTGCTGTCCAAGAAATCACGATAACACCCCCATCTAGGCGGTAGAGCAACCAACTTTCACCGTTGCGACGATTGCGGCGCGTACATTTACACAAAGTCTTTGCCGGTTTAGCGGCTTGGAAGAGACTGCTGTGGGTTGGTTCTTCGGCTTTAGACTACGCGCAAACCCCTCATCGTCAAGAGAAAGTTAGGGAGCAATGAGCCGATAGACGGCGGTGTAGGTGGTGTCCGTAGCAGGGGTACTAATGTCATGGACCCGCGCTCCCCCGTCAGACCAACTCACGAATTGATAAAGTTGACCGCTTTGGGGTTGCAATTGCGGTGCGCCTAGGGTCCGGGTGATCCCCACCACGCCCTCAAATTGCTGACCACTAGACTGGGGCTGTCCATCCAGTTCGAGGGTGAGCCCAGGCGGGAGAGTCTGTAACCGGAGCGTGCTAGTCCGGGGCAAGATATCGCGGGTGACCGTGGTGGTCAGGCCCGCTGTATCCGTGACCTTGAGAATGACCCGGTAAAACACATCCGCTAGGGTGTAGGGCGTGCTGGTCGGAACCGTGAAACTACCCTCCGTCGCTCCGGTCGTCGGCAAGACAAAGGGCCGCGCTGGGGCCGTACCCGTGTAATAGTCCACCTGCCAAGTAAACGCACTCCCGCCCAAGAGACCGTCCTCCGCATCATTAGCAGTCCCGGCGTAGAAGATAGTTTCGCCACCGCTGAAGAGGGTCCCCTCGGCGGGGTCCGTAATGACTGCCGTGGGTCGTTGGCTGGCGGTGACGGTCAGGGTTGCGGGGTTACTGGTCACACTGGCAGCGGCGTTGGTGACAACCACCCGAAACTCAGTTTGGTCATCCTCTAGGTCTACCGGGGCCGTAGTGTGACTCGGGGCCGTCGCGCCGGGAATGGCTACCCCGTCCTGCTGCCACTGATAGGTCAGGGGAGCCGTCCCCGAAGCCGTCACGGTAAAAGTCGCGGCCTCGCCCACCCGCACGATCTGGCTGGTGGGTTGGGTGGCGATGCCCGGTGCCTGGGTGAAGGCCACCCGGTAGACGGCGTTATCGCCCCGCGAGAGGTAATAGAGACTGCCATCGGCCCCGGTTTTGAGGTCTACCGGGCTCCGGGTCCCCGTGGCAAAACGGGTGGCGACCCCCTGAGGATCTAGGGTATTGATCCAGCCCCCGCAATAATCGGCAAAGAAGTAACGGTTTTGGTAACTGGCGGGGAACTGCGGAGCCGGCGGATTATAAAAAGTCCCGCCTGTGATCGAACAACCCAGCCCCACCACCGGGTCAATCCTAAAATGCTGGTAGGCAAAGAAGGGTGAGCGAAAACGCGGGTCTGTCGTGGGTCCCTCGGTGGTGGGCCAGCCGTAATTCGCGCCTTTGACACCCAGGTTGACTTCTTCCCAGGTGTTTTGGCCCACGTCATTGATGAACATCCCGCCGGACTCGGGGCGGATGGCGAAGGTGAAGGGGTTACGCAGACCCAGACTCCAGATCGCCCGGTTGTTGCCCGTGGTGGTGGCATAAAAAGGGTTGTCCGTTGGGATCGAACCATCGGGGTTGATCCGCAGGAGCTTGCCATGGAGCGTGGCGAGGGACTGGGAATTTTCGCCGTAAGCATTGTCGCCCACCGCAATAAAAAGACTACCCGCTTCGTTGAAGTGCAAAGCCCCGCCATTGTGGTTGGTCGCACTGCTGAGGGGATCAAGTTCGAGGAGGACCTGTTCACTCTCCGCTTGCGCCACGTCCCCCTGGGCCACAAAACGACTAACTCGGTTATGGGTGGGGCTCGGCACCGTGTAATAGAGGTAGACGTAGGCATTGCGCTCAAAATCAGGGTCGAAGGCAATCCCCAACAGACCACGCTCCCCAGCGGAGTTTACCTCCAGTTGAACAAACGGTTCGGCAAGGAGCGTACCGTCCTTAATCACCCGCACCGCACCACTCTGTTCTAGGACAAAAAGCCGACCATCCGGCGCGAACTCCATCGCTGTCGGTGCGTTGATCCCATTGGCAACTAGGGACTCGGTAAACCCCTCGGGTACCGTCGCAGCAACAACCGGAAGACTCAGCAAAAATGATGCAATCAACCCAAATCCAGCTTGATAACGCACAGTTAAATCCCCCAATACCGTGTAAAAACGAGTCTTTCAGCCGGGGGTTAGACTGAGGAGCAATACGGCTCCAATGAGTGCCGTCGGCTTCACTGATCCTAACGAAAGCTTTAATAAAGTCATGTAATGCACATAACACCCGTTACAAAAGTTAATTCGATACCAACCAAGTTTCAAAAAGCCTATGATCCCCGTCAAACCTAGATCCAGTCAAATCTCTACCCACTTACCCTAGCCAAAGGAGGGCAACTGGGATTATATATTTGTATCACTCCTAACCCGCTTGCTGATGTCTTCTCAATTCGAGGTCCGTCCCATCCAACCCACCTTCGTGCTCAAAGACCTAAACACAGCGCAGTATTTAGAGCAGCTCCGGGTCCAGGACCTGTTGAGTACCTTTGCCTACGCGCTCAGGAGTCTGGATAACCTCAACAAGATTCTTGAACTCGTCCCGCTCATCCTCAGCCGGGTGACGGAGACCCAGGCGGCCTTGGTGGTCTTGACCCAGGAGGGGCAAGTCCGGGTAGCGGAGTTCTGTAGTCAGGGGGAGTCGGTCGCGCGGGAGGTCCACCGGGCGGCCTTGGGGCTAGAGCATGGGGCTTTTAGCACTGACCACGAAAATTTGACCGTCCGTTTGCAGGAACACCTCAGTCCCACGCTCCAATGTTTCAGCACCCCAATCCTGGCCCGTAACGCGATCCGGGGTTATTTGTGTGTGTTCTTGGAAGCTGGGGATTTCTCCTGGACCGAGAGCCGGGAGAAGTTATTTCGGTTAATGGCGGACCTGACCGCGCTGGCGATTGTTGCCATCGAACACGAGTCTTTGCGGCTAGAGCATCGTAAAGTCCAGGACCTGCTCAGTGCCTTGGGCTATGCCACCCGTAGCTTGGTCAACCTCAACCAACTCCTCGAACTTGTTCCTCTGACCGCCTGCCGAGTCACCGACGCCAGGGCTGGGATCATTGCCTTATTCCAGGATGGGCGGGTCCGCTTAGAAGAATTTGACTCCCTCCCCTATGTGATGGATCTAGATGAGTTGCGGCGGACCTTTGAGCAATGCGCGGCCCATGGGGAAGCCCTCGATAGCTGTTTACGGGCTAACCTCCGCCCCCAAGTCCAACTTTTTAGCACCCCAATCCTCGTCAAAACCACGGTGCGCGGCTACCTCTGGGTCCTCACCGAAGAGCCCGCCTACCAGTGGAGTGAAGGCCACCAGAAACTCCTGCGCTTGATCGCCGACTTGATTGCAGTGGCAATTGAGAACGAGGAACTGACCGCCGAACTGCGCCGCCAAGAAAAACTTACCCGAGAAGTAGATATCGGTTCGGAGATCCAGGAACGTCTGCTACCCAAGACCCAACCGGCGATCCCCGGCCTCCTGGTGGCGGCGCGGTGTGAGAATGCCCTTAAAGTGGGCGGCGACTACTATGATTTCATCCCAATCCTCGACACTCAACGCTGGGGACTAGTCGTCGGGGATGTGATGGGTAAAGGGGTCCCGGCGGGCCTCATCATGATGATGACCCGCAGTACGCTCCGTTCAGAAGTCCTACGCCAGGGTCCCCCCGGTGAGATCCTCAGCCACCTCAACCGGGTCATGTACCCGGACCTAGAGACCTCCAACCGCTTCGTCACGCTTTTTTATGCTGAGTATGAGCCCAGCACTCGCCGTCTGAGCTACACCAACGCTGCCCACCCCCGGCCTTTATTTTGGCGGGCAAAGACGCGTGAGTTTTTTTCCTTGGACTTAGCGGGTACGCTAATTGGGCTGACCCCAGATACGGTTTATACCCAAGACACCCTCTACCTAGAACTAGGGGATGTGCTGGTCTGTTACACCGATGGTTTTACTGAAGCAGCCCAGCGCGGCGGTCCTCAAGAGCGGTTCGGGGAGGAGAAATGGACACAACAGGTACATTTCGCCTGCGCTCAGTACGAGACCCCGGCCCAGATCCTCAATTACCTCTACGCCCAGATCCATGACTTCTGTGACGGCCCGATTGATGATGATATGACGATGATAGTCCTCAAAGCCCGCTAAACCCCTAGGAGTGACGATGTTAACTTGGTACATTTTGCAGAACCTTGATCTGGGCTGGCTCCTTGCCGCTGTGCCCAAGGATCAGGATGTGATTGCCAACCTCCAGAACTTCTGGAACGACCTACTTAAAACGGGGAAGCTCGCGGCGGGCGTTGTCGGCTTTATTTTGGGTTTTGTGATTAAGAGCATCACCAGTTGAGGGGCCGTTTCGAGGAACCCCTGGACCCGGTGGTGGCCCGGTTCAATAGCAGCATCGGGTTCGATTGGGAACTGTTGCCCTATGACTTAATTGGTTCGCGGGCCCATGTGCGGATGCTGGGTCAAGTCGGGATCATCTCCCCATCTGAAATGGCGCAACTAGTAGCGGGACTCGACCAGATTGAACAGGCGTGGCGGACGGGTGAGTTTCAGCCGGACCCCGCTTGGGAAGATGTCCATTCTGCCGTCGAGACTAGGCTCACTGTCCTGTTGGGAGATGTCGGTAAGAAACTCCACACTGCCCGTTCCCGCAATGACCAAGTGGCGACGGACCTCAGGCTCTATACCCGCGACCATATTCAACGCCTACTTAACCTGCTTCAACAACTCCAAGCGGTCCTCGTCACCCTCGCCGAAGCTCATCAAACCACCCTGATCCCCGCCTATACCCACCTCCAGCGGGCCCAACCCGTGAGTCTGGCCCACCATTGGCTGGCCTATTTTGAGATGTTTGACCGGGACCGGACGCGCTTGGTGGACTGTAACCGCCGCTTGGATGTGTCGCCCCTAGGGTCTGGGGCCTTAGCCGGAACCACGTTACCGATTGACCGCGCCTACACCGCTGAACTCTTGGGATTTGCCCGTCCCTCGGCAAACTCCCTGGATGCCGTCAGTGACCGCGATTATGTCGTCGAGTTATTGAGTGCGCTGAGCCTAATCCTGACCCACCTCAGCCGCCTGAGTGAAGAACTCATCCTCTGGTCCAGCCAAGAGTTCGGTTTCATCAGCCTGACCGACAGTTGCGCCACCGGGTCTAGCCTGATGCCCCAGAAAAAAAATCCCGATGTCCCCGAACTAATCCGGGGCAAGACCGGGCGGGTTTTTGGGCACCTACTGGGGATGCTGACCACCCTCAAGGGTCTCCCGCTGGCCTACAACAAGGATTTACAGGAGGACAAAGAAGCCCTCTTCGATGCCGTCCGCACTAGTGAAGATTGCTTGCGGGTGATGGCGGTCTTCCTAGAGAAGGGCATGGTCATCCGCACCGAACGTCTTGCCCAGGCCGTGACCGAGGATTACAGTAACGCCACGGACGCAGCGGATTACCTGGTCCGCCAAGGCATCCCCTTCCGGGAAGCCTACCAAGTCATCGGGGCCTTAGTCCGCACGGCTCTCGCTGACGGGAAACTGCTCCAGGATTTGACCTTGACCGAATGGCAAGCCGCCCACCCCGGTTTCAGCGAGGACATCTATGCCGCGATCCAACCCGCCCAAGTCGTCAACGCCCGTAACAGTTACGGCGGGACCGGACTAGCGCAGGTCCGTCAAGCCCTCCTTGCCGCTCGCGCTCGCCTCGCCCTCTAGCCAGCTATTCACCAAAGCCAAAGCACTACATACCGCCGTTTCTGCCCGCAAAATCCGGGGACCGAGACTCACGGGTTCCGCCCCTTTTTGGCTTAACTCGTCCTGTTCCAAGGGACCCCAGCCGCCTTCCGGGCCGATCCAGACCCCGACAGGTTGGGGGGGATAGGTACCCAGGGCGGTTGCCAGGGGGCGGGAATTTTCACGGGCAACGGCAATAAAGTTGCGGTGGGGGCAGGTGACTCGGGCCACAGAGCACACGGGGAGGATGGTCGGTAAAAAAAGTCGTTCGCACTGTTCACAGGCTTCTTGGGCGATCTGTTGCCAGCGTTGTTGTTTGTGGGGCGAGGGGGTGAGTTGAGTGTATTGGGTGGTCAGGGGTTGCAGGGTGGTCACGCCTAATTCCGTCGCTTTTTGAATCAGCCAGTCCATCGCCTCCCCCTTGAGGACCCCCACGGCGAGCCAAATCGGGCGGGGCGGTTCTGTGGCAGGGTGGTCAAGGGCAACTAACTCCGTGAGGGTCTCCCCTTGCCACAGACCCCGGAACGCGCCGCCCTGTCCATCCAAGAGAATTACAGGATCACCTAGGCGCAACCGCAAAACTTTTTTGAGGTAATGGACTTGGGCCGGGGTGAGGTCAGCTTTTCCCCACAACCGGGGTAGGTTTTTTAGTTGCGAACGCAGGTCAGGGCCGCCCATTGACCTTCCGTGAGAGTGTGTTGTACATGCCAATCCTGACCAAGAGCTTGAACCACTTGGGGAACCTGAGTGACCAGCAGACCGCTCAAAATTGCCCAACCACCGGGTACGAGTAGATCCCGCAGTTGGGGATGGATAGCGAGAATCACCGGGGCCAAGATGTTACAGACCAGACCGTCCACAGGCGGGGTAATCGCCTCGGTACTGCCCTCAGCTACCAGGGCCTCTAATTGATTGAGGGCGAGGTTATGGCGGGTGGCGCGGACGGCTTGTTCTTCCAGGTCCACAGCTTGGGCTGATTTCGCCCCCAGCAACAATGCACCAATCGTGAGAATACCCGAACCACAACCAATGTCAGCAACCCGCTCCCCGCCTTGAAGAACCTGCTCCAGAGCCATTAGACATAATCGGGTAGTCTCATGCTCCCCAGTCCCAAAAGCCAGTCCCGCATCCAGTTTGAGGACAATCCGGCCCTGGGGTTCACAGGTGAGCCAGACCGGACAAATAATCAATTTCTCCCCTACAGCGCGGGGGTGCCAGTGGGTCATCCATTGGGTCGCCCAATCGGTCTCAGGGATCGCGGTCAGGCTAATCTCGGGCGGCAGTAAGTGGAAAGTAGTCGCATCCTGGGTCAACTCGGCTTGCAGTTGGGCCAACCGGAGAGCCGGGGGTTCGTCTAGACAAAAGGCGCGGATTTTAAAAGTACTAGCACGGGCCTCCGTCGCTACCCCCAAGGTCGTCCAGGACTCCAGCCGCCATAGACAACTCTCTTCAAGGACGGGATCGGTACCAATCGTAATCTCCCACATAGTCAACACGGGTGAGGGCCTCCCCATCCTACCTATCCATGGGCCAGAGACGGGTTCAGTTACTCCTACGAGTGAAGCAACGGTGCCCACCGTGTAAGCAGTGGTTCCTACGAGTTAAGCAGTCATTCCTACCGAATAAGCAATGGTTTTTACCGACCAAGCAGCGATTCCTATCACCTAAGCAATGGCTCCTACGAGTTAAGTAACAGTTTTTACTAGCTAAGCAGCGATTCCTACCCACCAAGCAGAGGCTTCTACGGTGTAAGCAGCAATTTTTATCCAGAAAGGCGGCTGCTTTACTTAGGAGTACCTCGGGTCGGACTGACGTCAGCAGCTTTAGATGGCCTCAAAAGCTAAGCCTTCCGTAACTTTTTCAGGGCTTCCGGTTTGTGGGCCGCCTCCGCGCCGCTCTTGTCACTCACGACGAGAAACTGGGGTTCCTCCTCGCTAGCCGCCACATAATGCCCCTTGATCTGGGTGGCAGAAGTAAGCTTTTCTTTAATCTTGCCCGTCGAGGTGCCCCCGGAGCTATGCCACTCGACATGATCACCTACTTTGAATTGTTCAGTCATGGTGGCCTCTTAACCCGCTGTTGCGATCTTGCCATTCAGTTTGCCGATGCCCTGTGTCGTCAGAGAGAATCTGTTTGATAGGGGACGAAGGTGAAGTTTTGAAGTGAAGATTTCAGATTGCGGGCTTAATTGCGGTTAGAGCTGATGGTGGGCGATATATTCACGCAAGGCGCGATTGATGCTAGTTTGATACCCTTCGCCTTGGGGATGATTCCTTTTGAACCAGTCGATCAGATCAGCATCAAGGCGCAGAGTAATTTGCTGCTTCACCGGGCGGTAAAACAGCCCGCGTTGCCCCTGGCTCCAGTCTCCCGTTGCCTCCGGGATCAGATCCGTGCGGATCAGTGTCTGCGCCGCCGCCAAAGCATCAACTTCTGCCTGCATCGCTTGAGGCACTGGATTAGCCTGTTCCTTCTTCATAAGCTGTCCTCTCATAAACTGTTATTCTGTGTCAATAAGCTTTTCCTAATTGCGTGGAAGACATGGAGAGATTGAAAAAAAGCAACGGCGGACAATCACTACCACTCGACCTGACAATGCGTAGAGCGTCTTACAATTTCTGTTCGAGAACCGTTAGCTGCAAGGCTTAGCGGTAGGCATCAAGGTCACGCGATAAAATGCAGAGAACGTTGTGGGAACAAGCTATGGAACGGGCGGTCATTAAGTTTTCGGCGGAAGGGTGCGGGATCTGTCACCGGATGTCCTTCTATGACCACAAAGTTGTTGAGGAGATGGGCTTACGGTTCATTGATGTGAAGATGCAGGACACCGTCACCTATCGGCAGTACCGCAAAGTCCTATTGACTCAGTATCCCAACAAAACCGATATGGGCTGGCCCTCCTACATCATCTGTGACCAACCCGATGGCGAGTTTCAGATTCTGGGCGAGGTCAAAGGCGGGCATCCCCGGGGCGAGTTCAAGGGTAAAATCCAAGCCATTCTCCAAATAGTCGCCTGACGTTTCAGGAAATTTGTGCCACATTGGGCCTATGACTAAAAGCACGTTTCCGGGCCTGAAGGCCACTAGTTTTCGTCACCCCCAAGATACCCAGGCCAGTCAGACCCTAGCCTTAATCCCAGGGCTAGAATTCCTCATCCGGCATACCCTAGCTCCCTTGGCAGGGCAGTTCTTTTATTTGGACAATATCTCCTCGGGGATCTTGGTCGGCCCGAATCAACTGCCGCATATCTACGCGCTCCACCAAGAAGCCTGTCAGGTCCTCGGGGTGAATGAACCGCAACTTTATATCCGCCAGAACCCGGTCCCCAATGCCTACACCTTTGCCGTAGATGGTGAACGGTCTTTTATCGTCCTGCATACCTCTTTATTAGAACTGTTGACCCCTGAAGAAGTGCAGGGAGTGATTGCCCACGAGTTAGGCCATATCAAGTGTGAACACAGTGTCTATGTAACGATTGCGAACCTCCTATTACTGGCGGCGCGGCAGGTTCCCAATCTGGGACCGATGGTTGAGCAGCCTTTACGTTTGATGCTTTTTGAATGGTTGCGGGCAGCGGAATTAAGCTGTGACCGGGCGGCTTTGTTGGTAACGGGCCAAGTTGAGACGGTGGTGGCGATGATGATGAAGCTCTCGGGCGGCTCCCCCCAACTGATTCCCCATCTCAATATTGAGGCTTTCGTAGACCAAGTTCATGCCTACGAGGAATTCAGTAAAGAAGGGATGCCCCAGTGGTTACGCATGGCCCAGACCGCCGAACGTTCTCACCCGGTCCCGATTTTGCGAGCTAAGGAGATCAAGGCTTGGGCTGAATCGCCGGAATATCGTCAACTGGTCGAGACTGCGGTTTAAGCTCTCGCCGCTAGACTGTTCTTAAGCGTTCTACTGAGTCGAAGAATGTTCCAGCTATGTAGCAAAAGCGAGTACGCCCTACTCGCGCTTATCGAATTAGCTCTAGTCTATGAGAGCAACGAACCCCTGCAAATCCGCGAGATCGCAAGCCGTCAGCACATCCCGGATCGTTACCTAGAGCAACTCTTGGCTAATTTGCGCCGGGAGGGACTGGTGCGGTCCCAGCGGGGTGCGAAGGGGGGGTATCTGCTCGCCCGTGCGCCCTGGCAGGTCAGTATGTGGGATGTCTGTCAGGCCATTCAGGGGGAGGACAACCCGGAGGCGGAAGTGCCAAGCCCGACCCTAGAGTTGACCGTGGTGCGGGAGGGCTGGCAAAAGGCGGGAGCGGCGGCAGAGAAAGTCCTGCGGACGATTACACTCAAGGACTTATTAGAAACGCGGGCTAGTCAGCAAACCCCACTTATGTATTACATTTGAATTTTTAAGTGAGTAACCGGGTTAGTGCAGCCTGTCTTTTAAGAAGTCCTAGCCTCTTCCTTTCCCAGCCAGAAAACAACAGCGACAGCAGTTCGCTTCAATGTCTCCATCAGGCTCGATGGTACTGCTCTGCTTACCTATCGCGTACGGATGCGGGTGCGCTACTAGCAGGCGATGCCTTTTTCGCGGTCCCCCACCACGCCTGTGCCCGGCAGGGTATGGGGCGGAGGGGCTTCTAGTGCCAAAATAGAGAAGCAGCCCCGTGGAAAGCTCATGATTGCCGCCCTACCTCAAGTTCAGTATGAAATGGTGATTGGTCTGGAGGTCCATGCTCAATTGAGTACCCAGACTAAACTGTTTTGCGGTTGTCCCGTGGAATTTGGTGCCCCGCCCAATACCCACATCTGCCCGGTCTGTACAGGGCAACCGGGGGTCCTGCCTGTCCTCAATCAACGCGCCTTTGATTATGCCATCCTGGTCGGCTTGGCCCTCAATGGCGAGATTGCGGCCTTTAGTAAGTTTGACCGTAAACAGTATTTCTATCCCGACCTACCTAAGAACTACCAAATCTCTCAGTACGACCTGCCCTTGGTGCAACATGGCTGGGTTGAGATTGATGCGGGGGAGGGTCCGCTGCGGATTGGGATTACCCGGCTGCATATGGAAGAAGATGCCGGAAAGCTCGTCCACGCCGGGGCCGACCGTTTGAGCGGCTCGACCTATACCTTGGTGGACTACAACCGCGCGGGCACGCCCCTCGTGGAAATCGTCTCGGAACCGGATATCCGCACCGCTGCCCAAGCCGTCGCCTACGTTCAAGAAATTCGCCGGATTGTGCGTTACCTCGGGGCCTGTGACGGCAATATGCAAGAAGGCTCAATGCGCTGTGATGTCAACATCTCCGTGCGCCCGGTCGGGACCGAGAAATTCGGCACCAAAGTCGAGATTAAGAACATCAACAGTTTTAACTCGATCCAACGCGCCATTGAATACGAATACATCCGGCAGATGAGTGCCCTCAACGGCGATAACCCGACCGAAGTAATCCGTCAGGAGACGCGGCTCTGGGATGAAAATGCCCAGAAGACCCGCTCCATGCGGCTTAAAGAAGGTTCCGATGACTACCGCTACTTCCCAGAACCCGACCTCTTGCCCCTGGAAGTGACCCCGGACCTCTTGGCCCATTACCAAGCCCAACTGCCCGAGTTACCGATTGCCAAACGCCAACGCTACCAAAGTGAGTGGGGCCTGAGTCCCTACGATGCCGAGGCGATGAGTAACGACCGGACCACTGCCCATTACTTTGAAGAAGCCGTCCGTCATGGAGCCCCCCCCAAGCTCGCGGCTAACTGGGTGCAGGGCGACATCACCGCCTACCTCAACGAACATCATCAGCGTTTTGAGGACCTGCCCCTTGATCCCGGCGGTTTAGCTGAATTAATCCAGTTGATCGAAAGCGGGACAATCAGTAATAAAATAGCGAAGGAACTTTTGCCGGAACTCTTGGAGCGGGGGATCTCGCCTAAAGCGTTGGTGGTTGAGCGGGGCCTGACCCAGATTTCGGACCATCAACAATTGATTGAAGCCCTCCAACAAGTCCTCGCCGAAAGTCCCCAGCAGGTCGCTCAATATCGGGAAGGCAAGCGGAAACTAGCGGGTTACTTTGTGGGTCAAGCCATGAAGAAAACCCAAGGGCGAGCAGACCCCCAACTGTTGAACCAACTGTTGAGCAGCTTACTGGATTGATCGTCCCTACCAATGAGAGAAAATTCGATGCAACGTTTACACTTTGTGAGTGCAATGGTAATTGGGGTCCTGGCCTTCGCCCCCCTAGTCCAAGCTAAGGACCATATCGTTCAGATGGGTAGCACCAATGGTCGCCTAATCTATGAACCCAAGACCGTCACGGTTGCCAAGGGTGACACGGTGACTTGGACCATGGGCAAAGCAGGTCCCCACAACGTCGTCTTCAGTAAAGCTCCGGCTGGCGTGGACGTTACAACCATCTCCCACAAGAAACTCGTCAACAAGACCGACCCCACCTTCAAGACTACGTTTGCTGAAGCTGGTGACTATAGCTACTTCTGCACCCCCCACAAGGGCGCGGGCATGGTCGGCAAAATCACCGTTAAGTAACACTCTCCCGCCCCGGCTTGACCGGGGCTTTGGTTTTGTCCGTGATACTATAGTTTGATGTCCATTGAAAGGTAGCTCATGTCGCGCCGTTGCACTATCACCGGGAAGAGAGCCAACAACGGTTTCGCCGTCTCCCACTCCCACCGCCGCACCAAAAAACTCCAACAGCCCAACCTCCAATACAAACGGCTCTGGGACCCCGAGCAGGGTTGCTTCATCCGCATCAAGATCTGTGCCCAGACCCTGCGGACCATCCAGAAGAACGGTATTAACCAAGTGGCTCGCGAATACGGCATCAACCTCGCTGAGTATGTCTGCGCTGAAAAAATGTCCTAAAACTAGAGCAAACTTTTCACCGGGGGAACAGTTCCACCCGGTGGGTACTTTATATGAAAAAAAGAACACCAGAGCAAAGTGGGTATTGTGCATCTGGGAAAAATATGGGTGTACTAAACCAAGTAGAAGTAGTGGCAGAGAGCGCAACTGTCCTTACTAATCTTCGGAAGTTATGACCGGGCAATTTCCAAGCATTAGCTTAGTAATTTGTGAAACTTACAGGACTTACGCAAGAGCCATCGGCCTAGCCGGGTGCTTCAGTTGCTGCATCAACCACCCAGAGCGTAGCCCCGGCTGGAGTTGATAGATGGTTTGGCCTGTGCGATA
>NZ_JAAXLT010000167.1 GCF_013285555.1 Candidatus Cyanaurora vandensis
CATTCAGCACCCGCCCACCCTGCACTAACTCCCCCAACCGTTGCCGATTCTCGCGCTGGTCTAAAAAGAACCCCGTCTTCTGCCCCTGACAGACCTCAGCCTCAAAAGTCAACCCATGCTCCTGAAATAGCACCGGACCCGCTGGTTCACTACCCCAGAGCATCTGCCCATCCTGGTAGCCCTGGAGCTTACAGTTTGCTTGAATATTGCGACTGAGCCGGAGGACCCCCTGCTCGGGATTGAAAATTTCTTGAATCAGCGACGTGAGCAACTCTAGATAAGGCAACCAAGCCAATGTGTAGAGCTTGAGAACTACAGTCTGGTCGTAGCGGTCCAGAATCAAGCCGGGTAGGCTATCGTTCTCCCCATGGACCCAGCGATAGCCCGTGTGACCCGCCTTCACGAGCGATTCACGCCGCTCAGCCGCCTGTTGTAACTTTTGAGCGAACCAAGCCCGGTCAATTGGGGCCGGTTGACCCATCTGCAAGACCCTGAAGCGAATCGCCGAAGTGGGGTCCCAGAGTCCAATCGCTAGAAACCGTCCCCGCCGGTCAAAAATAACACCGAGGTCGCCCGGTTGACCCGTGGCGACCTCGGTGAAGCTATCGGTGTAAACCCAAGGATGACCCTGGCGGACCGCTCGTTCGGCTCGCTCAGTCACCCTCAGCCGAAGCCGTTTATCCAGGGACAATTAACGCCTACGCCCCGTACCGAAACTCCGGCTTCTCGACGGACTGGTCGTCCGGTACTGGGAGGACGGGGCACTGGTCCCCAAGCGGCTACTACCCGCACCACTGCCACTAGAGCGCAGATTGCCCGAGGAAGTACTCCCCGGACGGCTACTACCAAACGTACCGCTGCTACTCACCCGACTGGCAGGGGGCAAGCTACCGTAGCGTTGCTGATACCCCTGGAAGGCTTGGTTGCGGCTGTTCCCGTAGCCGCCATACCCCGACATCGGACCGCCGCCATACACGGGCGGTACGTAGTAGCGGGGCGCAAAGAGCGCGTTCCCAATCGCCGCGCCCGCCATCCCAGCGATGAAGGGGGTCCAGAACGAGGATTCCTGACGGACGACGACGGTCTCGGTGCGGCCGGTATTGGGGTTGGTCTGCTCCTGAGTGACGTTATGGATGTAGGCAATCTTGAAGTCTGGGGTCAGGTACAAGAGCGGATTGCTGTCCTTGACTTCTAGGTAAGACTTCTTACCTTCCTTAATCGCCTCATCGGTCAGACGGGCCATCTGGACGTTGTTGCTGGTGAAGACGGGCTTGGCACCAGCGGGCGGGTTAAGCAAGAAGACCTCATAGGCTCCGCTTGCATCCTCGTAGGAGACGTTTTGCACATCGTAGGTGCCGTCGGGGAGCTTGGTCGGGGCGGTGGCGGTCTTGGCTTGGTTCGACGGGTTGGGCTGAGGAGCTTGGGCCGCCGGACTACAGCCGACTAAGGCTACGGTCAGGGCTAGGACAAAGAAAGGAACAGATTGGAGCGGTTTCATGTGGGTCCTACCTAAAGAGCGACAAGTTCGGGGTAATTGACCAAGAGTTGGTCTTCATCTAAATCATCACCAAAACGGGCCGGGGCATAGTGGATGTGGGCTAGTTGCAATTGGTCGCGACCATGCAGAGCGACAATCTGAGCCAACGCCCGCCGCACACTCTCCACAGAAGTGAGTGAAGCTTCAAGTTCAGCAATCTCACCTTGATAGGCCACGGTCAACATGACGACGATGTTCTGGGGGGATTTGGCACTGACGGGGGCAGTGGTACTCACCGGGCCGTCCCCGGAACTGAGGTAACGTTGGGAGTTCTCCGCGAAACATTCCGCGCCGTAATCCCCGGCCTCCTCTTCTTTCTTGAAGACCTCACCCCAGTTCGCCGAACGACTCCAGGCGGTCTCATAATCTACCAACGCCCCCGCTATCCGCGCCATCTCCGCACTGGCAATTTCGAAATCACCATCGGATTCGGCAATGGTACGGGTGGCCTGACTGAGCGTACCGAGTAAAGGGGCCGCTGTCTGACCATCCAGGCCGACCAGGACGGTCGTGACCACGTAACGCTTACCCTGCAACCAGTTGAACACGGGACCAACTCCTCGAAAAGGCGGTCTTTTCACTCCATGCTAACACTAATTTTGGGTGCGTCCTAGAACTGTTTTTGCGTTCAAGCCTTGGACCTAGGGCGTAAACTTTAGTTACATTGTCCCCAACATTCGCTAGGATCTAGGTATCTCTGTGTATTCCACTATACGCAGGCCTACTCAACGAGGTGATGGACCATGGACCAGCGACCAGATAAACCCAGGGAAGCCTGTGGGGTGTTCGGGGTCTATAGTCCGCAACTGAACGTTGCCCGGTTGACCTACTTTGGTCTATTCGCGCTCCAGCACCGGGGGCAGGAGTCGGCAGGGATTGTCACCTATGACTACACGGACCAGACTCAAAAGACGGTTATTGTCCACGAACACCGTAGTTTAGGTCTGGTAGCTCAAATTTTTGACGAAGAAACAATCAAGCGATTGACGGGCTATCTCGCGGTGGGGCACAACCGTTACTCGACGACGGGCTCCAATCGTTCCTGCAACACCCAACCCATCATCATTGAGACCAAGCGCGGGACCCTGGCCCTAGCCCACAACGGCAACCTCGTCAACGCCGACACCCTCAAAGCTGGCTTGGTGGAGCGTAAACGACCCCTCGTGGGTACGACAGACTCCGAGGAGATTGGGCAACTCATCGCCGAAGCGGTGGATGCCGGGGGGGATTGGATTGAGAGCACGATCCAGGCAGTGCGGGTTTGTCAGGGGGCTTTTTCCTTAGTGATTGGTACACCTACGGGCTTGATGGGGGTCCGTGATAGTTATGGCGTACGGCCCTTGGTGATTGGGCGACTAGAGAAGGAGTATGTCTTAGCTAGTGAGACCTGCGCCCTGGATATCCTGGGGGCACAATACGAACGGGATGTGAAGCCGGGGGAGTTGGTCTGGATTGATGACCAAGGGTTGCGCTCCTGTTTTTGGACAGAGCCCACACCTAAGCTGTGCATTTTTGAGATGATTTATTTCGCTCGACCGGACTCCCAGTTTTATGGGGAGAGTCTGTACCGTTACCGGACCCGTCTTGGCGAGACCTTGGCCCAAGAAGCCCCACTGGACGTGGACTTGGTGATTGGGGTGCCCGATTCGGGGCTCCCGGCGGCGATTGGCTACGCCCGTCAACTGGGGCTGACCTACACCGATGGCTTAATTAAAAATCGCTATGTCGCCCGCACCTTCATCCAGCCCACCCAAGAGATGCGCGAGGAGGGCCTCAAAATGAAGCTCAACCCCATCTCCGATATCTTGCAGGGTAAACGGGTAGCGATGGTGGATGACTCAATTGTGCGCGGGACGACCAGTCGCAAGATTGTGAAGGCACTGCGGGATGCTGGGGCTACTGAGGTCCATATGCTCGTCAGTTCGCCGCCCGTCACCCATCCTTGTTTCTATGGGATTGACACCGATTCCCAGGACCAGTTGATTGCTGCAACTAAATCCGTAGCCGAGATTGCCGCTCACTTAGGGGTAGATTCACTCCATTATTTAAGCCACGAAGGGATGATGCGGACGACTCACCAAGACCCAGAGGGGTTCTGTTCGGCTTGCTTCACCGGGGACTACCCGATTACCATCCCCTCCGGCATCAGGCGGTCTAAACTAATTCTCGAAAACTCCGTTCCCACTGCGCCTGCTCTCGGTCAAGGCCGCATGGGGAATTGAGATTTTAGGGGTGAAGCTTTGAGCGATAAGGTCCGCTGGTCAGACCTACGGTGAGGAAAAAGGGGACCGCGCTGCCCTCCTCCTCCTCAATGTTTAGTCCAGAAGCCCTGTTCTGCCCTTGGGTAGAACTAGACTACGGGCTAATTAACAGGACGGGCTAGGATCGGTAGGACCCTTAGGGACTTTGCGTATTGCTATGGAACTACCGCGTACTTTGATGCTCCTGGGGGCGGGAGAATTGGGCAAAGAATTTGTGATTGCTGCCCAGCGGTTGGGGAACCGGGTGATTGCCGTGGACCGTTACGCCCACGCTCCGGCAATGGCGGTAGCTCACCATAGCGAAGTCATTGATATGCTCAACCCCGACGACCTAGAACGGGTGGTCAACCAGTACCAGCCCGACTTCATCATTCCTGAGATCGAAGCCATCCGTACTGAGAAACTACTGGAATTTGAGGCGCGGGGAATTACCGTCATCCCCACGGCAAGGGCGGCAGATTACACGATGAACCGGGACCGTATCCGCGAGCTTGTTGTCCAACTCGGTATCAGGACCGCCCGTTATCAGTACGCCACGACCCTAGCTGAGCTTGTCACCGGCGCAGCTACCATCGGCTTCCCCAATGTGGTCAAGCCCGTTATGTCCTCCTCCGGGAAGGGTCAATCCACCGTCCACACTGCCGAAGCCGTGGGCCAAGCCTGGGATTACGCGCTCCAAGGCGCACGGGGCAATAGTCAAAAAGTCATCGTCGAGGAATTCATCCCCTTTGACCTAGAGATTACCCTCCTCACCATCCGGCAGTGGCAAGGCGCAACGCTTTTTTGTCCGCCCATCGGTCATCGTCAGGAGCAAGGCGATTACCGGGAGTCCTGGCAACCAGCCGCGTTAAGCCCTCAACAGTTGGCAACGGCGCAACAGATGGCCCAACAGGTTACAGGGGCTTTGGGGGGAGCAGGGTTGTTCGGGGTTGAGTTTTTTATCACCCCAACAGAAGTCATCTTCTCAGAACTCTCGCCCCGGCCCCACGATACCGGACTCGTCACCCTGATTTCCCAGAACCTAAATGAGTTTGACCTGCATCTACGGGCAGTCCTGGGTCTACCTATCCCCCAGATTGAACTCTATGGTCCCGCCGCCAGTGCGGTTATCCTCGCCACCGACTATGCCCAGAGCCTAAGTTATTCCGGGATCGCCGCCGCTCTAGCTGAACCAGGAACAGAACTACGCTTATTCGGGAAACCCGATGCCCGACCTAACCGCCGTCTGGGGGTAGCTCTGGCACGGGGGGCGGACACCACGCTTGCCCGCGCTAAGGCCACCCACGCGGCGAGTCAAGTCCAAGTTATTTCCGGGTAAAGACCTGCCACGCGGTACTAAATCCGACCCACAGGGAGCGGGCGTTGCGGCTGAGACTCCCGGCCTGTTGCTGCACCAACGATACCCCGGACCCCACGCTGTCGGCAGCTTGGTTAACCCGCTTGAGCCCGCCATCCAGTTCAGCGGAGACCTCTTTAATCTCGCCCGTGGTCTCACGGACATTGCCCAGAATCGGCGGTAGTTCGCGCTCTAGGAGAGCCAAGAGCCTTTCCGCCGCCGTCGCTGTGCGTTGTAGTTGTTGTAAGAAGGGCAATAGAGCCACCATCAAAACCAACAGGGCCGCCGCCAAAAGTCCTGTGGTCAGCCCCAACCAAAACTGAGGACTATTCATTCGCCCGGTGTGAGGGGAGGCGCGGCGGGGCTGTGTCCATTCTCCGTGCTGACATAGGCCACGCTGGCTTTTTTCCCAGCCGTAAGGGCTTCCTGGAGGCGCACTAGGGTCTGGTCTACCTGCCGACGGGCCTGTTGTAAAAACTGATTCGCCTGGACCTGGAAACCATCGGCAGCATCCCCAGTCAGGTTGGGCACGCTGTCCAAGGAATTTTGCAGGACCCGCCTGGTCTCTCGACCGTTGCGCGGAGCCAAAAGTAAGCCACAAGCCGTCCCCAGAGCCGCCCCCAAAAATAATCCTCCCCAAAAACCACGCATCGCATCACCTCATGGGTGTCAGTCTCACTTTAGCGTCTCAAAAGCCCACGCAAACCCCGCAGATAGCCAGGAACGCGGGGAATTTGCTTGAACCCGGCCCCCACCAATCCCAAGAGTTGCCTCAGGGCCACCAATTGTTGTTGACTAGTCCCCAACCGAGCCAGGACCACGGGCAAAAGGACGGCGGTATCTTCCACAAGGGCGGCTAGTTGACCCTCTCCCCGATTTACCAACCCGCGCAGACGGAGGACCCCGACCCAAAGGATTAGGACCACAGTAAGTAAGACGAGATTGAGAACAACAAGGCCCCACATCGTTCAGTCCTGCCAATGCCAGTGCGTCGTCTTATCCGGGTTGTCCACCAAGACCACGCCCTGAGTCAATAACTCGGCACGAATCCGGTCAGCGGTACTGAAGTCACGGGCATTTTTGGCCGTACGGCGTTGGGCAATCTGTTCTTCAATGACAGATGCAGTGAGAGCCTGGGCTTTAGGTTGAGGCGGAGCGGAGGGAATTAACCCCAAGGGTGCCAATAAGTTGAGGAGGGTCCGCCAGGAATTAGCTAGCTGATCCAACGGTACAGTCAAGGCCCCGCCATGACGATGAACATTGCGTTCCGGCAACAGGTCCTTCACCAATTCAAAAACCACCGCCAGTCCCTGGGGCGTATTTAAGTCGTTGTCCATCGCCTGAGTGAAACGGTCCAAACTCGCGGCATCCAAATCCCCAGCCCGGTCCAAATTAAGCTCCTCCCCAAACCGGACTACCTGCTCTACCCGTTCCCAAGCGATCTGGGCCGACTTGAGGGAATCATCGGTGAAATCAATCGCGGTACGGTAATGGCTCTGGAGGGTCAAGAGCCGCAGCGCAAGGGGATCGTAACGGGTAGCTGCATCAGCAATTGTGATGAAATTGCCGAGCGACTTGGACATCTTTTCGCCGTTCACCGTAATGAAGGCGTTATGCATCCAGAAATTCGCCAACGGCACGCCATGGACCGCCTCCGATTGGGCAATCTCATTCTCATGGTGCGGGAAAACTAAATCCTCCCCCCCGGCATGAATATCTATCGTCGCCCCCAAGTGCTTCTGGATCATCGCCGAACACTCGATATGCCAGCCCGGTCGCCCCTCACTGAAACCCGTCACCCAAAAAGGCTCTCCCGGTTTAGCTGCTTTCCAGAGCGCGAAATCCAAAGGGTCTTGCTTGCGTTCGATTTCCTCCGCTTGCATCCGCTCACTAGCCCCCACCGCCAAGTCCGCCAATCGTTTACCCGAGAGCTTGCCGTAGTCCGGGAACTTGCGGACGGCGTAATACACATCCCCTTGACTCCGGTAAGCCAAGCCCTGCCCCAACAGCGTCTCAATAAACAGCTCAATCTCGCCGAGACTCTCCGTTGCACGGGGATACAAGTCAGCGGGTTGAATATTTAAGAGAGCCATATCCGCGAAATAAGCCCGGATGTTGTCCTCCACCACGGCTTGCCAATCACGGCCCTCTTCTTGGGCGCGGCGGATGATCTTGTCATCAATATCAGTGAAATTCTGGACGTACTGGACCTGGAAGCCCCGCCAAACCAAGTACCGCCGCAGGGTATCCCAGACTACGAAGGCCCGCCCATGCCCGATGTGGCAACGGTCATAAACGGTCACGCCACAGACATACACACTCACTTGACCCGGTACGCGGGGGACAAAGGGCTCCTTGCGACGGCTGAGGGTGTTGTAAAAGCTAAGCATGGCGCGACTCGTGGGACATCAAGTCATCGTAACGTACCGACCAACCGCCGAAAAAAGCTTGTATCCCGGTTCACCTTACAATAAGCTGAATTTTTGTGAAGGATCTCTTCCTCATTCACTCGGAGAATCGGCATGGCAACGTACAAAGTCACTTTGAAAATGCCCACGGGTACCCAGGTCATAGATTGTCCCGATGACAAGTACATTCTGGATGTGGCTGAGGAAAAAGGCATAGACCTGCCTTTCTCCTGTCGCGCTGGGGCCTGCTCCACCTGCGCCGGGAAACTGGTGTCTGGGGCCGCGCCTGACCAGAGCGACCAGTCTTTCTTGGACGATGACCAGATTGGGGGCGGCTATGTGTTGACCTGTGTGGCCTATGCCACCGGCGAATGCACCCTCGAAACCCACAAGGAAGAAGACCTGTACTAAGGACGCGCCTGACCCCTGAGCCAGCCCAAGCTGAGCAGGATGAGGACCAACACGACCCCGCCCAAGGCCAGCCAGCGCGGATCAATGCCACCCTGACCCTGGGCCTTGACCTCGAGTTCAGCTAGCGATAATGTATCCCCTACCCCAGCGTTCAACCGGAGCCTACTCTCAAGTCGCGGGGTGGGTTTTTTATGTTCAAAACTCACTTCCCGCCCAAACTTGACCGTCTCCCCCTGCTGAGTAATCGGTTCAAAAATCATCTCTTGGATTAGGCCAGAACCACTGCTGAGTTGCCACTGGTTGCGGGAGACCGCGAGAGCTTGACGACCATCGGTCTCATCACTCCACACGCCGTTGTAGGTCATGGTCACGCCCATGGGGACCGCGAGTTCTAGGGGACCACTGGTGAGGGTAATTTCTAGGTCCGTGGGTTCACCGAGGTTGCTCAGGGTGCTCTCGGTCAAAGCCAGGGTCACGCCCTCTGCTTCTGTCACCACTTCACGGGCTACTAACGTCATTTCAAGGGGACTTAAGCTCGCTTCAGCCACCGTGCCCTGGTAGCGGATACTACCAAGTTGCGGGTCCTGGTCTCGGTCAGTGTTGTCCTCAATCGTTACCGTAGCGTCAATTGTTTTCACTGCCAGGGTCAGAGCATTCACCGGAAGCGCGGTCATCCACAACCCAACGAACCACCCGTACCTCATCAACCGCTCATCCTCGTCGGGCTAGTCCATTGTGCCATGGTCCAAACTACCGACAGTGAGTTGTTTGTGATACACAGAACAGATGGACTTTTCCCCCGCTGTGGTGATTGCTGCCTACTGTCAGGGCTATTTCCCGATGGCCTTGGACCTCAACCCGCCCCTGGGCCGCCGCCGGATCTATTGGCTGGACCCCGACCCACGGGCGATTTTTGAACTGGAGACGATCCAGGTACCCCGCCGTCTCCAACGCCGTCTCAAGCGCGGTGAATTTACCGTAACTATGGACCAAGCCTGTGCTGAAGTTATCGCCGGGTGTGCAGACCGGGAAGAGACCTGGATCTCACCGACCATCCGCGATACTTACCAGCATTTACATCACCTAGGCTACGTCCACAGCGTCGAGGTCTGGCAAGCCGGGGAATTGGCGGGTGGACTCTACGGTGTTGCCGTGGGGGGAGCTTTTTGTGGGGAGTCCATGTTTCACCGAGTTACAGATGCTTCCAAAGTCGCCTTTTTCCATCTCGTCGAACATCTCAAAGTTAGGGGCTATATGCTCCTGGATGCCCAATTACTGAATGACCATACGGCGAGTCTGGGGGCGACCGAGATTTCCCGCGAGGAGTACCACGACCGACTCACTGCTGCCCTGGCTCAAAATTGTCGTTTCAATTAGCCTTCGAGGTGCAGCCGTTGACCCTGACGTTGTCTGAGTAATTCGTAGACCACCACTGCACCTGCCACCGCTGCATTGAGGCTGGGAGTTTTACCCAACAGTGGGATGCGCGTAATCAGGTCACAGCACTTCTGGATCATCAAGCTCAAGCCCTTATGCTCGGAACCAATGACAACCACTGTGGGTCCCGTCAGGTCAATCTCGAAAATATCTTTGTCCGCTTGGGCATCAGTCCCCACCACCCAAAACCCGGCCTCCTTGAGGCGGTCGAGGGCTTGGCGGAGGTTGACGACTCGGCTGATGGGCAGGTGTTCGATGGCCCCAGCACTGACCTTAGCCACGGTGGTTGTAACCCCCGCCGCCCGTCGTTGGGGCAAAATGAGGCCCTGCACACCCATCGCTTCACAACTGCGGATTAAGGAACCGAGGTTCTGGGGGTCTTCTATGCCCTCAGCGACCACGATGACCGGACGGTGAGCAGTGAGGGCCTGGGTGACCAAGTTTTCAAGTTCCCAGTAGCGGTAGGCCGCCATCTGTGCCGCCACACCCTGGTGGTTACCGCCATCACAGATCTGGTCGAGCCGTTCGTGGTCCACCACTTCGACGACCGCACTGTTGGCCTTGGCTTGATCGAGCAGGGTCAAGAAACGAGAGTCATAACGCAGCCGTTCAATAATCCAGACTTTATTGATCCCGCGCTCACCGCCGAGAGCTGCCAGGGTACTCTGCCGTCCGTAAACCAGTTCGGGCAGATCATCTACGGCTTCGTCGCTTTCTATGGCTGGGGCTGGGGGAATGGCTTGGTATCGCTCAGGCCGGGTCTGGGTCCGCGCTGGGCGGACTTCACTGCGTTCGTTGCGGACTGCGCCGCGTTCGACGCGGGGTCCCTTGGGGAACGGTTTTCCAGTGCCAGCTCGTTTGGGTCCATCATGCTGTGCGGGACCTGCACTCCGTTCCTCCCGCTCACCCCGTTCTCTAGTCGTACTTTTAAACGTGCTTGTGGCACGCTTTTCGCGGCGGGGACTATCTTCGCGCTTCTTGACCACCGGACGGGGACCGTCACTCTTACTAAAAGTCTTCTCGCCCCCTTCGTCACGGCTGAAGCGTTCCTCCCGATTAGTGAACTGTCCTTCGCGGGCGGCAGGCTTGGGTGTCCGGGCGGGGCGAGTAGTCTTGTCGGTACGCGCATAGGATTTAGCGGCGGGTTTATCGGGACGTTCACTACGGGCAGGTTTAGCCCCGGCAAAGGACCCCGTCCGGGTCCGATTTACTTTACTCAAGGCGGCTCGCGGGGAACCCGTGCGCGCAGGCCGAGCGGTGGTGGAACGAAGCTTAGCTTTCATGGCAGTCCTCAGAAGGATAAAATGGGTCCCCGCATAGAGCGCGATAGGGCGTTCCATCATCCAGTCTGGATGGTGGATTGTCAATGATAGCAATTTACGCTTGAGGAATGTGTTCGAGGGCTTCGGGTAGAGAAGCACGCAAGTTCAAGAAGGACTCCAGGCGCACTAACTTGACGGTCTGGGTCACTCGTGCATTACTGACAGCCTGAAAAGTCCCATTGCGTCCCTGACATTTCTTAGCAATCTGGACTAGGGCTCCCAAACCAGAGCTATCAATAAAATCAATGGTGGAGAGATCCAAAATGACGTGAATGGGTCCCTCGTCCACGTACTTCCCAATTACTTTGCGAAAGACGGGCTCAGAAAAGGCATCAAGTTGACCCTTGAGGAAAAACACCTGATGGTTCTCGGCGACCTCATAGGTCCCGCGTAGGCTGACAGTTAACGCAATCGGCTCAAGAATGGTTCCACCCTCAATGTGGTCAAGTCATCTTAACACACCCTATCCAGGGGATATCCCCACACTTAAGATGACGACTGTGGTGTTGTCACGTCCGCCCTGAGCATTGGCAAGTGCAATGAGTTGGTCACAGGCGGCTTGGTCGTCCAAGGGTTGAGCGAGGATTTCGGCAATCTGCTCGTCGCTCACCTCCTCGGTCAAACCATCACTACAGATGAGGTAGCGGTCCTCGGTTTGGAAGACGGCATAGCTCACTTCGGCCTGTTTAAGGTCGGCGCGCCCTAGACAACGGCTCAAGACATTGCGATAGGGATGGCGGCGGGCATCTTCACTGGGCAACAAGCCGTGGGCGACCATGTCGGCAACCAGCGTATGGTCATGGGTGAGTTGTTGCAGTTGACCCTCACGCCAGCGATATAGTCTGGAATCCCCGACATAGGCGTACCAGAGCGTGTTCTTTAAGGGTAGGGCGATGACCACAGTCGTCCCCATATCGGCCCGTTGGGGATGGCCCTGAGCATCTTCGAGGACCGCAGTGTTGGCTAGTAGAGCCGCTTGATTGAGCCAATCCTGGGGTGGACGAGTGGAGTTGTATTCTTCTCGGAGCGTGCGGTGGAGGTGACGGGCAATGGTCTGAATCGTGATCGCACTAGCAATCTCCCCCCCGGTGTAGCCGCCCATACCGTCCGCCAGAATAAAGAAATGGGCATTGGGGTCCAGGTAATAGGCGTCTTGGTTATTGGTACGGACACAACCCACATGGGTATTGCCGGCAACGGTTAAGGCAAATTCTGTCATAGGATGCTGGCGACTCAAGTTAGGTGATGATAGTTGCATTTTTACACAGGATTAGGGTGTCTCTAAGGTCCAATCGAGTAGACCATAAAATGAATCTAGCTGTTGAATGCTCCAGAGCCCCAACCGCCAGAGGATAATTTCCAAGG
>NZ_JAAXLT010000168.1 GCF_013285555.1 Candidatus Cyanaurora vandensis
CCCTTGTTGGCCCATCGTAATTTTTTGGTGAGGTCTTTTTTATTTTCTCACTTTCACTAATCTTCAGCAATTAGGATGCAATTAATCGAGGTGCCCTCAAGTATTACCTGACACTACACCTTGGATAGTCTGTCCTCGTCGCTTACTTGTGCTAGGCAGAGAAAGAGCTGGAGCAAGAACGCATCAGAAAAACTCAGAAGCCAAAGCTTTACAAATTCTGGGCTATCCTTCTGGCACTAGAATCGGTGTTTGACCAGAAGTGAAAGTAAAGTATAAAGAGACAGTTAATGACTTACTAATAACATTTGATTACACATTTGATTATATTCTCATGCCTATCGGCCCAGGCAACTACTAAGCGAAATTGGCCTGCGCTACATCGTGTTTTCGAGGCGGGTGGTTACACCATAGTCAAGAGAGGAGGTGAGTATTATGTTGAGGATTGTCCAATGGGAATCCCAAATATCATTGAGATAATGACCTCAAGCACATCTGGGGGTAACAAAAATAAAAGAACTACTATTCCCATGGCATTTGAGGATGCAATACTGCGTGGGACTCACGAAGCTCCTAGCATAAATTATCGACAAGTCTGGGCACGAATGGCAAGTCAACTCATTGCCAAGAGTGAAATCGCGCTCAATTGGGGCGGTAAAACTATTTGGATAGTCCAAGATGTGTTAGTTGAATACATATCTGCCACAGCCGCTCTGAACGTACGTCATTTTCTCAATGAGAATACATCAGAAGTGAATCTACTCAGCTTTTCTTACGAAGAATTTTTCCATAGAGTGGAGGGAGTAATAGACCTTTTCCAGGCTGAGCTATTTGCTGGTCCCATATCATCCATCCCAAAGGATGCACCAAAGCCGGAGCCAAGTTTTCAGGACATTATTCGTTCTCCAATTTGTCCGTCATTACCATTTTTGATAGGGCTACTGGCAAAACGCAGCCCTACAAACCAAGTTATAGTACCGTGATAAAAGTGTTATGTGAGCATAGTTCACCAGCCGTAGCGCCGGGCTTCGAGCAGAGCACGGGCTTTGGTGAGAGTTTCTTCGTATTCCAGAGCGGGGATGGAGTCAATAACGATGCCCATGCCCAAAACGCTCTGGCATAGTCAAAATTCAAATGCGCTTGATGGACACCCCACCTTAAGAGAGAGCGACTGTGGGGAAAATATGCTTAAATTTCAAGGGAAGCTAAGTTTTCTTGCGGGAATGTTAAGAGGACGCATTTTTTCCTGGGGATCACGGAGGACCTGCCTAAGATACAGGCGGGTCTACGTTAGCTGCTGTGTGAAGGTTGACTTACGGTAGGGAAACCATGGAACTCGCTTATCAACTCGCTTGGCTCATTCCCCTTTACCCGCTCCTGGCGGCGACCATCGTTGGTTTGGGGTTGGTTTTTTTTAAAGAAGGTATGGCCCGCCAACGGGTTTTTGCCGCTGGGCTGAGTATTGGACTGATTGGGGTGGCTCTACTTCATTCCTTGGTTATCGCTGCCGGAGCCTTCGTTGCCCACCTGAAACCCTTTACTTGGACAGCAGTGTGGGCACAGGCGGGGACTTTCACCCTCAGCATGGGCTACGTGGTGGACAACCTCGCCGCGCTGATGCTGGTCATCGTCACCAGTGTGGCCTTCTTAGTCATGATTTACTCCCATGGCTACATGGACCACGACCCGAGTTATGTCCGGTTTTTCGCCTACTTGAGTTTGTTCTCATCCTCAATGCTGGGGCTGGTTATCTCGCCTAATTTGGTGCAGGTCTATATTTTTTGGGAGTTGGTGGGGATGTGTTCCTACCTCCTGATTGGCTTCTGGTTCTATAAAAAAGGCGCGGCGGATGCTTGCCAGAAGGCATTTGTCGTCAACCGGGTCGGGGACTTCGGCCTGTTGTTGGGGATTCTCGGTCTTTTTGCCATCACCCAGTCCTTTGAATTTAATACGATTGCCGAGGTCCTGCGGGAGCGACTAACGGCTGGTGAAATTTTTGGCGGGGCCTTGACTGTGACCATACTTTCAATCCTGGTTTTCCTCGGTCCCATGTCAAAATCCGCTCAATTCCCCTTACATGTCTGGTTGCCCGACGCGATGGAGGGTCCCACCCCGATTTCTGCTTTGATCCATGCGGCGACGATGGTGGCGGCGGGAGTTTTTTTAACGGCCCGGATGTTCCCGGTCTTTGTGGGTAGCCCCGAGACGATGGGCTTTATTGCTTGGATTGGCGGGATTACGGCAGTGGTGGGGGCGACGATTGCCCTGACTCAGATGGATATCAAAAAAGGTCTCGCTTACTCCACGATGTCTCAGTTGGGTTACATGATCCTGGCGATGGGGCTGGGGGCCTACGGCGCGGGGTTATTTCACTTGATGACCCATGCTTTTTTCAAAGCAATGCTCTTTTTGGGGTCCGGGTCGGTCATTCACTCAATGGAGGGGGCGGTCCCGGCGAAGTATGCCCAGGATATGCGGGCCATGGGCGGTTTACGGAAGTTTATGCCGATTACCTCCGCTACATTCTTTATTGGTTGTCTGGCAATTTCGGGGATTCCGCCCCTGAGTGGGTTTTGGTCTAAGGACGAGATCCTTGCTGCTGCTTACCTAGCAGGCGTGGAGGGAAATACCTCGGCAATCCTGCTCTATTTGATGGCGGCAGCCACGGCGTTCATGACGGCGTTTTATATGTTTCGGATGTACTTCATGACCTTCGAGGGCGAGTTCCGGGGCAATAAACCCGAGGTCTTGGCGGGGATGGACCAAGCCGATGCCCAGGGAATGCCGATTTTTGCTTACCCCCAAGGCGCGAGTTTCGGTCCCGGCGCGATGCACACGGCGGAACTGGACCATGGGCAGGATGGACACGATGACCACGGACACGGCGGGCATGACTTCCATGAGCCTCACGAATCCACTTGGGCGATGACCTTACCTTTGGTCGTCCTCGCGGTCCCGTCGGTGTTGATTGGGTTTGTCGGGCTACCCTGGGCGAACCTTTTTGAAGAAAGTATTCATCCGCCCGAGGAGTTTGTAGCGCATGGCGAACACGTTTTTGAGTTGAATGAATTCCTGTTGGTGGCGGGGGTCTCGACGGCCCTCTCGGTGATTGGGATCGCCTTGGCCTACTACCTCTACCGCCTGAATCCGGGCCTACCCGCGCAACTGGCGGCGAAAGTCCAGCCCTTGTACCAGTTCTCCCTCCGTAAGTGGTACATGGATGACCTCTACGAAGTGCTTTTCGTCCAGGGTTCACGGACGGTGGCGAAGGCAGCCCTGACCAATGACCAAAAAGTGGTGGATGGGGTGGTCAATGCCTCCGGGTTTGCCACGATTTTTGCCGGGGAGGGCCTGAAGTACCTAGAGTCGGGCCGCGCCCAGTTTTATACCCTGATTGTGTTTAGCTCCGTAGTCGTCTTGGTCTGGCTGTTGGGTCTGTTGTAGGAGACGGCGATGTTCCCTTGGTTAAGTGTGATTGTGCTTTTGCCCTTGGTGGCCTCGGTAGTCATCCCGTTTCTATCAGAGAAAGACGGCGGTAAACAGATTAAATGGTTCACCCTAGTCGTCTCGCTGGTGGACTTCCTGTTGATGGTGGCGGCTTTTTACCTCTATTACGACCCGACGAATCCAGGGATGCAGTTGGTGGAGCGGTATGTCTGGATTCCCCAGATTGGCCTGGAATGGTCCGTGGGGGTGGATGGACTCGCCATGCCTCTGTTGTTATTAACGGGGTTCATCACGACCTTGGCGGTGCTGGCCTCTTGGCCCGTCACTCTGCGGCCCAAGTTCTTTTTCTTTTTGATGCTGGCGATGTTGACGGGGATGGCGGGGGTATTCCTGGTCCAGGACATGATCCTGTTCTTCCTCTTCTGGGAACTGGAACTCATCCCGGTCTATTTGCTCCTTGCCATCTGGGGCGGCTACGGACGGCTCTACGCGGCGACTAAGTTCATCCTCTATACCGCCCTCAGTTCGCTCTTTATTTTGGCGGTCGCCCTAGCCCTCTATTTCCAGGCCGGGACCTTCAACATGGTGGAACTGAGTAATCAGGTCTATCCTTTCGAGTTGCAAATCCTTTGTTTCATCGGGTTATTCATTGCCTACGCAGTGAAACTGCCGGTGTTTCCCTTTCACACTTGGCTCCCGGATGCCCACGGTGAAGCTACAGCCCCGGTCCATATGCTCTTGGCGGGGATTCTCCTGAAGATGGGCGGTTACGCACTGATTCGGATGAATGTCGGCTTTTTCCCAGATGCGACTCAATACTTCGCGCCGGTCCTGATTGGCTTGGGGATCATCAATATTATTTATGCCGCCTTGACCTCCTTTGCCCAGGGCAACCTCAAGCGCAAGATTGCCTATTCCTCGATCTCTCACATGGGGTTTGTCCTGATTGGGATTGGCTCCTTGACGGAGATTGGCATGAGTGGGGCGATGCTCCAGATGGTCTCCCACGGTCTGATTGGGGCCTCGTTGTTCTTCCTGGTCGGGGCGACCTATGACCGCACCCACACGTTGATTCTCAAGCGCATGGGCGGGATTGCTCAGAAGATGCCCAGGATCTTTGCGATGTTTACGGCCTGTTCCTTTGCGTCCTTGGCCTTACCGGGGATGAGTGGCTTTGTGGCGGAGTTGATGATCTTTGTGGGCATGGCGACCAGTGATGCCTACAGTACGGAGTTCAAGACCGTGGTGGTTCTCTTAGCAGCGATTGGGGTGATTTTGACCCCGATTTATCTGCTCTCGATGCTCCGGGAAATCTTCTACACCAAGATTAACCACGAGTTCATCCATGAAGAGGACCTGATTGATGCTGAACCCCGCGAGGTCTTTGTAATTGCGGCCCTCCTCGTCCCTATTTTCGGGATTGGTCTCTATCCGAAATTGACCACGGACCTCTACGACGCAACCACTACGGCTTTGGTCCAGACCAACCGCGCCCGTCTAGAACCCAACGCCCAACAAACAACTCCTTGGCGTTTGGTCTACAGTCCCAACTACCCCAACAAACCCGAGCAGGTGAGCCAGAAACCCTAGGGATATTGGAATTTACAAGGGGCTTAGTACGCTAGGCCCCTAACACAAGAGGTACAGAAAGAAGAACGCAATTTTTATTCTAAAGTCGTCTATAGCGATAAATCAAGGTAATTGGGTTAAATAAAGTGTTTAGTGATGTTTGCCTTAGCATTGGGTACTATGTTTTCTAGAAGTTATTCTTACACAAGAAGAAGCTTTGCAAATCAATCGGAGCGAAATGTGGAACGACGTGAAATTCTGATTGCTACAAAGACCTATCCTTCAATTAGTAGGAAGTATAAAGAAACTGTTTGTACAGCGGGAGTCCTACTGGATAGTGATGGCAAGGCAGAACAGTGGATTAGAATCTATCCAATTCGGTTTCGAGGATTAGATTTAGACCAGCGGTATGCTAGGTGGTCAATAATCACTGCTGAGATTGAGAGAAATGATAGTGACTATAGAGTAGAGAGCTATCGAATTGAAGACTCTTCTATAGAAGTTTTACGAAAAATTGATACTAAGTCAGCTTGGGAGGAGAGGAAGTCTTTTGTTCTCCCTGTACAGTTTAATTGTATTGCTGATATGAAAAAGCAGGGGAAGTCTCTTGGTTTAATTAAACCTCAGGCCGTAGTCAAATCCTTTGTGAGAGAAACTGATAGGAAATGGAGTCAGAATCAGCAGGCAACTGTGGCACAATTAGATATATTCGAGCCCTCTGTACAACTCGATAAAATTCCTTACCAATTTGGCTATGAATTTGTTGAATCTGATAATACTCCCCACAAGTTTTCTATAAGTGACTGGGAAATCATGCAGTTGTATCGAAATTGTAAGGATAAATCGAAAATGTTAACACAGGAGGGTAAAGAGAAAGAAGCAGTCGAAAAGGTTGTTGAAAAATTAGAAACTTTTCGTACTAAAAATGAGTTATATTTTATAGTAGGGAATTTGAAAAGTCACAATCATGTATTCATGATTATTGGACTTTTCTATCCACCAGTGAAAAAACAGGATGGGAAAGGTTCAGATGAAATGTCAGGACGACTCTTTTGAGAGATGCATACTTACCTTCGGTTATGGAAACCGATCCAATCATTTGGATTTTACAAACTATCTTCATGCTTTTAACGTCGTATGTGTTGTTGATGTTAGATTAACTTCCCGAGCGTGGAGTAGAAAGTGGTATGGGGAGGAGATAGAAAAAATTTGTCTGCAAAATAACGTTAGCTATATTTCTATGAAATCACTTGGAAATACATCAGGTACGAGAAAATGGATTCCTTCAAATTTCGAGGAAGCACAGGAGGATTTGCAAAAACTGTCTATGTTAGTTACAAAAGGAAACTTTCTATTACTTTGTGCTGAACTCGATTCTAGTGCCTGTCATAGAACTGACGTAGCATTAGAGTTAGGGACGTTAATGCAAATTCCTGTGAAGCACCTTAGATAGTGTTTTTAAATCTTGAGTTGATTAGAAATGGCAATCAACGTGCAATCTGAGGTTCTACCCATGGTTACTGACGCTGAACTCATCGTTGATGCACTCCCGAAAGTTATCGAGACCGAAACGGAGTACGAGCGTTTGCTGGAAAAAGCGAAAAGGCTGATTGACTTGGGAGAGGACATTAGCCCAGCGCACGAAAAACTCTTGGATTTACTAGTTTTTCTCATTAAGAAATATGAGGATGTGGCTTATCCCATTCGAGAAGCCTCTGCTCAAGAAGTCCTCCTAGAGTTGATGGCAGCGCGGGACCTGAGACAGGTGGATCTCCTCTCTGTTTTTGGTTCTAAGGGAATTACGTCCGAGGTTGTTAATGGCAAATGAGCAATTAGCAAAGCTCAAGCTAAGGCCCTGGGTGAATTTTTCCACGTCTCTCCAGCCGTTTTTCTCTAGTTCGTACTGCTTCTGAACATTTCTTATCGCCGTCGCCAGACCAGCAATAGATGATCCCCTCCTGCCGCATAGGGCCAATAAGCACCAAGGGCTAAGTCGAGGGTCTGGGCGAACTGGAACCAACCGACCCGAGGCGCGACCCAGCCCTCACTGTAAATCGGCGGGACCGCGACCCCAATCCCAACCTGGGCCACCGCCTCAAACCACGGGGCAAAACTCGTCACCAATTCCTGCCGAGTGTGATAGAAAGTCTCCACATAGCTCCCTGGGGCAATCGCCACGGCAACGGGACCACCCCAGCGGCGGGCTGCCTGGGAGAAACGTCCCCGCAAGCCGTAGCCCAACAGTTCCCACAGACAGTACCGCCCAAAAACCACGATGATCAAAGGTGCGCCCGGTTTCAGTCGTCCCGCGAGGGTCTGGGCTAATTGGGGTAGGTCGCCTACACAGTTGAGGGCCGCAAAATTAGAAAAACACCCGTCAAACCTCTGGGTCAACCCCCCACAGTCCTCCGCCCTCAAAACCTGCCCAGTCACCTGTGTTAACCCTAGTTCACGCGCTTTGGTCAGCGTAGTCTGGACCATTGTGGGCGCAGGGTCTGTCGCATGGACCGCCACCCCGTGCTGGGCCAAATGCACCGCATCCACCCCCGTCCCACAGCCGAGTTCCAAAACATGATTGGGAGCGATGAAAAAACGGTCCAACCAGACCCAGACTTGTACTCGTTGCCACCGCGCCACCGTACCCACGGTAAGTCGGTCATAATCCGCTGCGATACTTTCAAAAGTCATCCGATTAACAGTAGGGCATTACATCTATACCCTGTTCTGCCAGGAGGTTCAAGGCCCGAAAGCGGATACCCACCAACTCATCGTAGAGCGGGTTAATCTTACACATTGGCGGGATATGGACCTTGTAGCTAAAAAATTGAATATCCCGTTCAAAGGGACACTGGGCCGGGATCATCCGGCAGAGGAAACGGGCCATCCGCGTATCCCGGACTTCGAGTCCTTCTAGCCAGTCCCGCAGGGGTTGTAAAAAAGTAGCGCGGGCGGTGGGGAAAAGATTGGTCGCCACAGGTACCTCAAATTGTGTGTCGGTCGCTAGGGTTGAGCGCAGGGTTTCGAGCATGGTGCTGTTCTGACCTAGGGCCGTGCAGAAACGGTACAACAATGCATCCTCGGCTGCCGTGTAAAGGCCGTCAGCAACCGCAACCAAAATAGCAGTACGCAGAAAGTCCTCAGTCGTCCGGGGGTCCTGCCCAAGAGCCTGGGCGAGTTCCTCCGGTGTGATAACCGCTAAATTAGTGAGATCTGCGGTAGTACCCAAAGCCCCTTGGGTCAAGGTTTTGATGGATTCTTGTTCCTGAATGGTAAAGTCGCCATCCGCCCGAGCTACGGTCAACAATCCACGTAGCCAACTGTGAACTAAGGCTGTGGGATACATCACCTGAGTCAGAGCCATTGCCTAACACCCATTCCCATGCAGTCATTCATAAATTTATTTTATTGATTACGACAAGGGAGTAATTGTATAATCTGTTACAGTTTTACCCTAGGAAACCTTAAAATAAGCTGATCATACTCTAGAAAAGCGCAACTGTACTTCA
The DNA here is from genome assembly GCF_013285555.1 of Candidatus Cyanaurora vandensis. Taxonomy (GTDB): domain Bacteria; phylum Cyanobacteriota; class Cyanobacteriia; order Gloeobacterales; family Anthocerotibacteraceae; genus Cyanaurora; species Cyanaurora vandensis. Next base: position 8,520 of record NZ_JAAXLT010000168.1, read on the forward strand.
ATCCTCCCTAGGGTAGAGTACAAAAAACAAACTGCTATACACAAAAGAAAAAACAATTTATGGTTAACGATGAAAGCATGGAATTTATCACATGACCTATCGCAACTCCGCGCTAACAGTGCGATCTCGATGGTATATAAGTTTTTGGCAGAGTGTCCTCGGTGGGTTTGTGCTGTGCTGGTCAGTCAAAGCTGCTCCCCAGACCCTCCCGCCTGAACTAGAGCGACAGGTCCGGCAGGGTACGCTGACCCGTCAAGAGGCTCTGCTACTCCATAAACCACCGGGTCCAAAAATCCTGAAGTCAAGACTGGACACGGCTCCCGCCCCACCCACAACTTATATCCCGACCATGGACCCCACGCGGGTAGATTGGTTGATTGCCTCAGACTGCCAAGGCCAACGCCTCACCGGATTCATTCGTAATGCTGGGAATCGGACGATGGACGACGTAGAAGTAACGGCCTATTACCTGGGGGGAAATGGCGGCGAGTATGTCTATGTGGACGACCAACCCCTGCGTCCGGCCCGCCTGAAACCCAATGATGACGGAAGTTTTACCTTCAAGATGCCCGGTAGCTGTATAGCGGGGACCAAAGTCGAGGTCACGCGCTACAAGGCTATCAACTAACCCTCCCAATCTGGGGCGGTCGGGTATTCTTGAGGCAAGTCCGGGGAGGTTGGGGTGAAGCAATGGCTGCTTGGGCTGTATTTGTTGGGCTGGGGGGCGTGGCCCTGCGGGGCTGAGTGGAGTATGACCATGGATGTGACCATGCAAAAAGGGCAGCCCTACGTTCCCCTCGTGATGATGGCTCGCTCCCTAGGCTTGTCCTATCAAATTAGCCCCGAGCCGAGTTCATTACTCTTTAGTTACTCGGGGCGGCAGGTCTCCATCAGTGGCAACATGGTGATGCTGGTCAGCGAACAGTTAATTCCCCTCAGTGTCCGTCCCTACTGGCAGGGTCAGGAGTTGTGGGTACCCCTGGATGCCATCCAGAAGATTTTTTATGCCAGGGTGAACTGGCACGTCCGCACCCAGGAAGCAGTTTTTACGGTGGACTAGGGTGTGCTGTTGAGCAGGATGGAGAGATCATTGGAACTCCGGTTTGCCGTGGCGACATCGGGCTTACCATCGCTATTGAAATCTCCCACGGCCACGGCGTAGGGACGGAAGCCTTGGACGGCAAAATCCTGGCGTAGAGGCGGTTGCAGACCTTGATTACTCAGGACAGTCACTGTGTAGGCTCCCTGATTTGCCGTGATGATATCCAACTGACTATCCCCATCGAAGTCCGCCAATTTCACGTCCACGGGAGAGTTCCCCGTCCGCACCTCCAGGGAAGGCGCGAAGGTGCCGTTCCCCTGATTAAACAGGACCGAGACATTGTTAGAAGCAGAAGAGGCTGACCCGCCATTACTGGTCACGAGGTCCAAGTCGCCATCGCCATCGAGGTCCCCAGCGGTGACAGCGTAGGGTTGGGTGTCCACGGTGTAGGTTTGGCGGGTGGGCGGATTCGTAATTCCCTGGTTGGTAAGGGTGACCAGCTCGTTGTTGGGGTAATAGAAGCCCCCACCGTTGGCTGACGCAATATCTTGGTCACCATCGCCATCGAGGTCGCCCGTAATTACCCCCTGAGACCGTCCGCCGACAAAGGGCTTGCGCTCACCCCCGAAACTGCCTTGACCGTTGTTAAATAAAACCGAAAGGTCCCGTGCGTAATAATCACCGCCATTGCCAATCACCAAGTCCAAGTCCCCATCGTTATCTAGGTCGCCGAGGGTCACATCCCCCGGATCACCCGTACTGGGTACCCCCCGGACCGGACCAAAAGTAGCATCGCCGTTGTTAAACAATAGGGATTCGCCCTTGACTAGGTCCAAGTCCCCATCCCCATCTAGGTCCCCGATGGCAAGGGGCTGGGGGTCACGGTTGGCGTTAATCAGACTTGCCAAGGTGAAGGTACCATTACCATCATTTTTGGCAATCGCCACCACCCCGGTCCCGCCGTAAGGACCATAGCAACTGGCTAAATCCAAGTCTCCATCGCCATCCAGGTCCCCGGTCACAAGGGAGACGAGTTGCGGACCCACAGGCAGCAGTTGGGGCGGGGCAAAACTGACCTGGGCTTGGACTGAACAAGCTAGTGTCAATGTCAATGTGGCAGCGAGAAGGACAGGAACAAGGCGATGGATTTTCATGGTTTTTCTCGAACTTATGACGCGAGCACCATAGCATGTTAAACAAATTTGCTCATGTCGCCTCGGTAACACACCACATTTAGGGGTTTCACTAATTTTTAACGCTACCACTTGACGAGAAGACCATGAATTCCTACAGTAATTTTATGCAAAAGCGTACATATACACGGCCTAACCCGAACCTCAGGGTCGTTGTGGGGGGGCGTTCGGGGCGGCGGATCAATCCTTGGCGGTTGGGGCTTTTTAGTGCTGGGGTGGTAACGGCTCTAGCTCTGGGTCTGTGGTTCATAGCTCCTTCCTTGGCACCCAGCCGCGCTCCCTTTGGACCGGACTCCACGGTGCGGGCAGACTTGCCGTTTACCTTAGGCCGTCCTGATCCCACGCTTGTCCCTCGGTTACAGACCTTGACCAGTCTGCCCCGATTGCGGACGGGGGTTTTTGTATTAGACCTCCAGAGTGGTGCGTTTGTCACCCAGGGCGATGATGTGGCTTTTGCAGCGGCGAGTACGATTAAGATCCCTGTTTTGTTGGCCCTGCTTCAGGATGTAGACCGGGGGTTGGTGGATTGGAATGAATCGCTGACATTGAATGCCACTGTCCGGGTTTCGGGTTCGGGCTTTTTACAGTATCGGCCCTTGGGGACTCGACGGCGGGTCTGGGAAGTGGCGGGACTCATGATTACTGAGAGCGATAATGCGGCGACTGAGATGCTGATTGCTCGGTTAGGGGGGCGTGAACGGCTCAACCAACGTTTTCGCTGGTGGGGGCTCAACCATACCGCGCTTCGTTCGCCGTTACCAGATATTGCTGGGACGAATACCACGAGCCCACGGGATCTGGGGATGACCTTGGCTCTTTTAGACCGGGGGGCGGGTTTGAGTCCTTGGACGCGGGAGCGGGGATTGGACTGGCTCAAGCGGGTAACGAATCGCTCGTTATTCCCGACGGGGCTGATGCGGGTGGAACCCAGTGCCCGGATTGCCCACAAGACCGGGACGATTGGGATTGCGCTGAGTGATGCGGGGTTGGTTGACTTGCCCAACGGGAAACGATATATCCTGGCGGCGATGGTGGAGCGGCCCCGCGAGGACCGCCGTGCGGTCAAACTCCTGCAAGATATTTCAACTTTGGTGGCTCAGGTCTGGTCTGCTCCGGCTAGTACCCCGGCTCTAACTGACAGTCTAAGCCGTCCTCTACCCCCAGCCCCTCCCCAATACCCTGCTGGACACAGGCGTGATGGGGTAGAGGAACAAGAATAAAGAACGCTCTTCTGTCTTCGTGGTCTTGGTCCCCACTACGTGGGGCGGAGGGACCTCTTAGCCTGCAAGGGTCCCGGAGAGTTCCGGGAGACTTACTAAGCTTCCCGCGAGACCGACTAAAGTTTCCGTGGCTCTGGCAAGATTTCCGCAAGGCCAAATAAGTTTCCCGTGGGGTCTACTAAAGTTCCCGCGAGGTTTGCAAGACTGACTTGGGGCTTACAAGATTTCCGTGGCCCCTACAAGATTTTCACAAGGCTTGCAGATATTCTCCAACATCCCCAACATCTCCAACATCCCCAACAGCCTACGAGGACAGGAACCTTAGGTTCCGCCCTCGTGCTCCCGCCGACCCGTGAGGGCCGCGCACGGCCCCCACACCCCCGTGCAACTAAAGCTCTCCCCGAGGACGGGAGAAGGGTTTATCCGGTTTAACTGCTCTTTAAATAGCTGAACTACTTAATTACACCCCGTCCTCTAAACGGCTTTCTCTGCCTTCTGCCTTGGTCCCCCATTTATGGGGCGGAGGGGCCTCTTATACTTGAGCGGCAATTGGAGTTTCAAATGGACGCAGAACAACTCTTGACGATCGCCCGACGGCTGGGGGCGGACCAAGCGGAGGTCTATGCTACGACTAGCACGACGGAGGGGGTGGAGTTTGAGGCGAATCGGCTTAAACAGGTCGAATTCACGCAAGAAGAGGGCATTGGCCTGACGGTATGGCTGGGTGAACAGACGGGGATCAGTGTGGCCTACGGTGCGGTGGACCCGGAGACCCTAGTCCAAAAAGCTCTCAATGCGGCGCGGGTGGCCCCAACGACCGGGGTTTTGTTTAACCGCGACCGACAGTACCTACTTGTTCCTGAACCCGCGACTGACTCTCCTGATTTGAGGGCTTGGGGTGAGGAACTGCTGGCGGGAATACGCACACCTCTACCCCAACTTATCGTCCAAGCTGGGGCCGAGCGGGAGACGAGTACCCTGCGGCTGGTCAATTCGGCTGGGTTGGATGGCTGGTTTGAGACTACGGTTTATAGTGCTTCGCTGGGTGCGGAGTGGGTGCGGGGGGAGGATGTTTTGCAGGTTTACAGCGGGGATACGGTGCGCTCGGGCCGTCCTGACTTGGCGCGGATCATTGCGGAATGTCTGCAACGAGTTGCTTGGGCCACTGAGACTGCCCATGCGCCCACGGGCTCTTACCCGGTGCTATTTACAGAGCGGGCGGTGGACCTGTTGTGGGGTCCGGTGGTGGCGGCCTTGAATGGGCGGTTGATGCAACAGAAAGCCTCACCCTGGACGGACCGGCGGGGACAGTTGGTCCTCAATCCATGCTTGACCCTGACCCAGGACCCGGACCAGGGACCGGGGGCCTTACCGTTTGATGATGAGGGAACGGCGACGCAACGGCTGGACTTTGTGGCCCAGGGGGTCCTCCAGCAGGTTTATACGGACCTCAGGACTAGCCGGGAACTGGAGATGACCACCACGGGGAACGGGTTTCGGGGGAGTCTGGGGAGTTTTGCCACCCCGGATTTGGTGAATTTAATCGTGACGAGTGGGGACCATAGTTTTGACCAACTACTTAAGCGGCTGGACCGGGGCCTTGTTGTAGACCAAGTACTGGGTAATGGCGCGGGGTTGGCGGGGGATTTCTCCGTCAATGTCGAGTTGGGCTATTGGGTCGAAGAGGGGGTCATTCAGGGCCGAGTTAAGGACACGATGATTGCAGGGAATGCTTTCACGCTCCTGGCGGGGGATTTGCTATTGGGCCAGCCCGGTCAGTGGCAGGGGGAGTTGTGGGTCCCTGCCCTTTTGGTGCCGGGGGTGCAGGTTAGCAGTGATTCCGAGTGAAGATGACGCATAATCAGGTCAAGGCTTGGCAGGATTGCGGTGCTTTCAGGAGGCGTTTATTATCTGGTGGCATTTTTGTGTGCGGCGATGGTCGTCCTCTGGACCACCCCCGCTATCCGTGCGGTCGGGCTAAAAAGTGGTCAGGTGGACCTGCCTGACCCGCGTAAGGTGCATACCCAGCCGATGGTCCGCTTGGGCGGGGTTTCCATTTTTACCGGGGTGACAACGGCCCTCCTCCTAGTCTGGAGTCTGGGGTGGTTCGGGATCTTGCCCCCGGCGGCGGAGTATGAGGTCTGGGGGGTCACGATTGGTTCGGTGCTGATGTTTCTGGTCGGGTTGAGCGATGACCTGTTCTCATTGCCTGCTGTCCCCCGGCTTTTGGCTCAATTTGGGATTGCGACGGCGGCTTGGAGTGTCGGGGTCCAGATTGAGGCGGTGTCCTTGCCCGGTGTCGGGGTCTGGCAGTTGGGGATTTTGAGTCTGCCGATTACGCTGATTTGGTTGGTGGGCGTAACCAATGCCATTAACTTTATTGATGGCTTGGATGGTTTGGCGGCGGGGGTGAGTGGGATTGCGGCGGCGGTGACGTTGATTGTGGCTCTGTTGACGCAGCAGTGGGCAGCGGCGTTGATTGCGTCGGCCTTGGCGGGGGCGGCCTTGGGCTTTTTGCGCTACAACTTCAACCCGGCTCAGATCTTTATGGGAGACGGCGGGGCTTATTTTTTGGGATTTATGTTGGCGGGGTTATCGGTAATTGGGGTGGTGAAACTGGTGACGACCGTGGCGATTATCGTCCCGCTCTTAATTTTGAGTGTCCCGATTGTGGACACCACTTCGGTCATTATTCAACGCTTGAGTAAGGGCCTGTCCCCTTTTAAACCCGACCAACGTCACCTCCACCATCAACTTTTGAAAGTCGGTCTCTCCCACCGCTTTACCGTGTTGACGATATACGCGCTGACGCTGTGGGCGGGCTGTCTGGCCTTGGCGGTGAGTGGACTCCCGGCGGGTTGGACCTATACAGCGGGGGCGACGGTGCTGTTGGGGTATGTGGGCTGGGTGGCTTGGCGACGGACTGTGGAGCGTTGATGCAAGCTGTCTACCGGATTTTGGATGCCAATTTGGACCGGGCGCGTGAAGGACTGCGGGTGATTGAGGAGTGGTGCCGGTTCGGGTTGTCAGACATCCGGCTGAGTGAGCAATGTAAAGTGTTGCGGCAGGAATTGGCTCCCTGGCATACCGACACCCTGCGGTCCTATCGCGATACGCCCCACGACCTCGGCACGGCTTTGACCACCCCTCAAGAGAACATCCGCCGCGACGTCAACCAAGTCCTCCAAGCGAACTTGGCGCGGGTCCAGGAGGCGTTACGGGTTCTGGAGGAGTACGGCAAGCTCTACAACCTAAATTTTGCCCAAGCGATGAAGCAGTACCGTTACCGGGTCTATACTCTGGAGCAGAGTCTAGTCCCCCAGGACCGCCGGGAACGGTTGCTTAAAAGTCGTCTCTATCTCGTTACGAGTCCCGGTCCCCAGTTACTCGCCATCGTTGAAGCGGCGTTGAGTGCGGGCTTAACGCTGGTTCAACTGCGCGAAAAAGAAACACCCGTCCGTGAGATTTTGCGCCTAGGCCATGCGCTCAGAGAGCTTTGTGACCGCTATGGGGCCTTGTTCATTCTCAATGACCGCCCCGATCTCGCCCTGGCTGTGGGTGCTGATGGGGTCCACTTGGGTCAAGAGGATGCTCCAATTGCGGTGGCCCGTCAAATCCTGGGTCCGACGGCTCTGATTGGACAGTCTACCCATGCTCCTGAGCAGGCGCAACGGGCAGTGATGGAGGGTGCGGATTACATCGGTCTGGGTCCAGTTTATGCTACGCCGACCAAATTGGGACGGGCCGCCGTGGGTCTGGAATACGTGCGGTACTGCGCTGAGCACATCACGCTGCCTGGCTTCGCCATTGGTGGGATTGATACAACTAACTTGGCTGAGGTCCAAGCGGCGGGGACAAAACGGTTTGCGGTCGTCCGGGCCATCATGGACGCACCGGACCCCAAAGCCGCAACCCTAGCTCTCTTGGCCCCCTAGCCTTACTCGGAGCGGGCCAGTCTTTGTCAAGTTTGAGCAACTTATAATGAGGTCATAATTCCTGGTAGTACGCACAGTGGTGGCTCAGCCTCACTCACACACCTTACCCAGCACTGCTCACCTCCCCTGCTCGGATGATACTCCTGTGGATAATGAGGACCAAAATCTACGCCCCAACCTGCTGTTGTCACTGCTGACTAGTCTCTGGGCTGAACGGATGGATTGGTACTTTGGCGTAGATATGGCGGTCTATCACACCACCGGCATTAGCCCTAAGGTGCCCGTGGTGCCC
>NZ_JAAXLT010000169.1 GCF_013285555.1 Candidatus Cyanaurora vandensis
GCCCCGTTACCACCCGGACCACCGACTTGCTTTCCTTCTCGACCCCCACCCGCTCCCATCCTGCCGCTGCCCTTGCGCCAACGGAAGTGGCCCCGCCCGTGAAGAGGCGTCCTCTAGGCTTACGTTTAGGGGCGGCGGTCCTAGCGGCGGTCGGGCTGGGTCTGGCGGTCCCCTTCTTGTTACCCAAAAGTCTGCTCACGGTGTTTAAAGATGTATTCCCTGCTGTGGAAAAAACTCCCCCGGCAATTCAGTCTCTGCCCACGGCTGAACGCACCGCTCAGGAACCCACCGCCCGACCAAGCCCTGCGCCAATTGAGGAATCCCCCAACCGCGACCCCGTTCCCGATGCAGAAACCCAGCTACGCCAAGCCATCGAACGTGCCCCCAACCAAGCTGAACCCTACTTACAGCTAGCCCTACTTTTAGAACAAGGCGGCAGAAGCGAGGAAGCCCATACCCAATACGAACTCGGCATCCAGCTTGATCCCCAAGCCAGTTGGGCACGGCTCAACTTCGCCCGGCTCCTCCAAAAAGACGACCCCGCCGCCGCCCGCACCCAACTCGAAATTGCCCGCACCCAGTTCACCCAAGCAGGCAACCTGGACCAAGTGGCAGAAATTGACCAACTACGCCAACAAATAGAAAACACAAGGACCGCCATGCCGGGTAAGACCGAGGAAGATACCGGACAGTAGGCGTGAGGCTTAAGACGGGGCGGAGGGGTCGAGGACACGGGGGCAGTGAGCCAAGATTTGACAACCCTGTTGGGGGTTAGATTCCACTTGCCATCTACCACCTACCGCCGCCATGCGCTCTTGCATCCCAATCAGCCCGAGATGCCCCTCGCTGGCGAGCAAACTCAGGTCCTCCCCCAACTCAAACCCCCGCCCATTGTCTACCACACTCAAGTCCAGGGATTCCTCTCCGAAGGCTAGGGTCACGGTAATCTCATGGGCGCGAGCATGTTTGTAGGCGTTGTTCATCGCCTCCTGGACCACCCGGAAAATGGCTAGTTCAATATCTGGGGGCTGGCGGTACATCTCACCTTCCACCTGGAAGACCACGGTGGGGGCTTGTTTCTGTTGCCCAAAGCGTTTGATGTATTGCCGCAGCGAAGGGACCAAGCCGAAATTATCGAGGGCCGGGGGGCGCAGGTCTTGGCTCATGCGGCGGATCTGACGGGTCAGTTCGGTGGCCTGGATTTGGAGTTGTTCGAGGGCGGAGTAGACCGCGTGTTCCCCACCGAGGTCCATCATCACTAGGTCCAGTCCCAGACCAATGCTCGATAGGCCCTGGGTGATTTCATCATGGAGTTCACGGGCAATCCGGTGGCGTTCCTCCTCGTGGGCTTGGGTGACACCAATCGAGAGATGGACCATCTGTTGACTGAGAATTTTATTTTGGTAGGCAATCGCGGCCTGTTGAGCAATCAGGTTAGCAATAGTTTGAAGGGTGGCGGCGACCGCTCGCATTACCTTGGGCGCGACATCACTCTGGCCAAAAGCGAGGCGGGCAATGGTCTGCCCATTGCTCTCAATTGGCACACTAAAGCGCAGGGGTCCCACGGTGGTGTCGGTGAGTAAAGGATGATGGTCTAAGTCCGTGAAGACTACGGGCAACTGACACATCTCCTCAAACGCCTGTTGTAGTTGCTCCAAATTGGCAAGTCCAACCAAGGCGGTGAAACTATCGCTCCCCTCAGCCATGGACCACCCCCGCCATTAAGTCTTCGAGCTTCCGTACCGACAGGTCACATTTAGAGATAATGCCCAAGGCGCCGAGGGCTTTAGCTTCTTCCTCGTATTCCTCGACCTCCAGACTGGTCAAAATTAAAATTGGCAATTGTGGATAGTGTTTGAGGATTTCGCGGGTGGCAGTCAGGCCATCTTGACCAGGTAAGTTAATGTCCATCAAAATCAAGTCTGGGCACTCCCGATGCACCAAGTCCAGGCATTCCTCAGCAGACTGGGCCTCCTGCACACGCCAACAGTGGTCAGAGCGTTCCAACAGTTGCCGCACACAGCTACGGAATACCGAGTGGTCGTCTACCACAAGGACGGTCAAGGCTTGCATGGGGACCCCGGACAAAGGCGCGACTCCAAACGTGTCCTGCATCACTTAAGCCATTGTCCCCGATCTTTGATCCCTGAGGGAGAGTTAGTTAACTACCCTTGACCAAAGCAGTATCAGCCGTCGGACTAACGGTTGTTCCTTGCTCTAGGACGACAGACGCAGGCAGGAGGAGTCTTCATTCAACAAAAAACGAACTGAGCGTTCACGTAACTCATGACGGGCGATGGTCATGGAGTTGACGAGTCCGGCAGTATAGGCCGAGGAGAGGACGACGTAGCCGAAGGGTTCGCGTAGACCCGCTTCATTCACCTGTTCACAGGTCCAGGCTTGTTCTCCGGTGGCACTGACTTGGATCATGACGTGGGGCTTATCAAATTCCCAGCCCACCAACCGCAAGACCTCAGCGCGGCAGGGGAATTCCGCGATTTCGGGTTGTCCTAGGACCGACTGTTGAATATTTTGGGCGCGGCTAGCGGAGCGAGTAACGCAAAAATAAATCACCAATTCCTGCATCTCAGGCCGGAAATTAGCGGAAATGGCATTTTGCCAAAAGGCAATCCGGGTCTCGCTACTGGTGGGTTGACGCGTGGGGGCCGGGGATGGGGGAACTCTGGGAGCTACGGTCAAGACAGAGGGAGCAGCTTCCTTAGCTACAAAAAGACTACTCAGCCACTTCAACAAACGGATCATCTGACTTCCCCCATGCTTGGTTCGCTCACCTTGTCCTAATGTTAGGTTTCCATATCAAATCTTTACCCGGTATTTACACGCGCTTATCCAAGGTCGTTAGGCTCCATGAAATTACTGCAAAGGCTCTGGGGGCGGACAGGTGAGTGCCAACCAAGCACCACTGTGGGGATGCTCAAACCCGAGGTGCTCAGCGTGGAGGAGGTAGCCCGTATCACCGGGGACGTTCTCCCCAGAGGGCTGGCCCTCTGGACCATAGAGCGGGTCATGCCAGAGCGGATGGCCCACACTGGCGAGGTGAATACGGATCTGATGGGGCCGACCTGTGGGGATCTGGACGCTGAGGAGACTCGTAGTTGGGTTGCGGCGAAGAACTTGGCAATGGCTCAAGGCCGCCCGACCCGTCGGGGTATTCGCCCAAATTTGACCGAGGAGGGGGTGGGGCACGAGGC
>NZ_JAAXLT010000170.1 GCF_013285555.1 Candidatus Cyanaurora vandensis
CTCTAAACGGACGATGAGAGGCAGTAAGACACCTTCGGGTGCAAGCTTCAGTGAAACGTCAAGAATCACCGCTCCTTTAGGACGGTGAGTATGTCAAGGCTTCCTCATTATTCATTCTTTAGAACCCCAGCGGTACCACAGAGCTTGGGCGGAGGGACCGCTCCAACGAGCGCAACGCCTATAATTGGGCGGGCGATTTAGCGTGGGTCATCATGAAAAAAGCCAAGGGCTTTAGTAAGTTACTCCAGGCGAAACGACAGGCTACCCGTCCTACTGTCCAAGTCGAAGCAGCGTTAGAGCTTGCGCTTCAGCATTATTGGGCCGGAGAACTGGAGCAGGCTGGGACGATTTACCAACAACTTTTGCAGACCCACCCGGACCACCCCATCGCTCTCCACGGGCTAGGGGTCATCTATTTTCAGCTAGGCAATCTAGAGGCGGCCTACCAGTACACTGTCCGCGCCACAACCGTTAAGCCCGACTATTTAGAAGCCCAGGGGAGTCTAGGGCAACTCCTCCAAGCTCAAGGCCAGTTCGCCCAAGCTATCCCCGTCTACCAACAAATTCTCAACCTCAATCCCATTGATGTCGAAGCCCACAACGAACTCGGACTGTTGTATGAGCAAGTCGGCGAACTCGCCGAGGCCATCGCCTGTTACCAACAAGCCCTCCAACTCCAGCCCGACCTGCCCGAAGTCCTCAACAACCTGGGAGTCGTCCTGCACCGCCAAGGCCAGCCCGAGGCCGCCCGCCAAAATTACCGTCGTGCCCTCGCCCTCAACCCCAACTTTGTCGAAGTCCACACCAACCTCGGCATCACCCTGCACGAACAGGGCGAGATTGAGCAGGCGGTGGCATCTTACCAACAGGCCCTGACCCTCAATCCCAATGCCCTGGATGCCCACGAGAACCTGGGTATCCTCCGCCATGAACAGGGTGAACTTGCCGCCGCTGCCGCCCATTACCAACAAATCCTGACCATCGCGCCCGACTACCCCAAAGCTCACTACAGCTTGGGGATCATTCTTCAGAAACAAGGCCAACTCAAGCAGGCCCTCGACTGCTACCAGCAAGCGTTTACGCTGGTCCCCGAATATCTAGCCGCCCGTTGGCTCTATGAACTCGCCTTACCGATGATTTACCAGACGGCTGAAGAGATCCCCCAGTGGCGCGAACGTTTCCAGCAGGGCTTGAATAACTTGGCGCAACTGGACCTCACTTCACCCCAGGCCCTCGCGGGTGTGGCGAGTCAAACTAATTTCTATCTGGCCTACCAGGGTCTAGACGATACCCAGTTGCAGCGACAGTACGGGGAACTCGTTGCTCGGATCATGGCAATTCATTACCCGCAGTGGACCCAGCCCAGACCCAAGTGTCCACCGGGCGAACGAATCCGGGTCGGCTACGTCTCTAGCCACTTCCGGGGGCATACGGTGGGTAAACTTTTCTTGGGTTGGATACTCAACCACGGGCCGGAGGCGTTTGAAGTTCATGTCTATTACACAGGACCTCAACTTGATGCCGTGACTGAGCAGTGCCGTGAACAGGTGGAGCATTTCCATCACCTACCCCGTGGGCTTGAGCCCGTCTGTGAACAGATTATCCGTGACCAGTTAGATGTATTAGTCTTCCCCGATGTGGGTATGGACCCGAAGATGACGCAGTTGGCGGGGTTACGGTTAGCGACCGTGCAATGCGTGGCTTGGGGCCATCCGGTGACGACGGGACTGCCGACAGTGGATTATTTCCTCGCTAGTGCCCTGATGGAGCCGGACCAAGCCCAAGTACACTACACGGAACAGCTAGTCCTATTGCCGAACTTGAGTATCTGTTATCCCCGGCCCGTCATACCCGCTCTAACTAAAACCCGCGCTGATTTCCAGTTACGCGAGGAAGCGGTGGTCTATCTCGCCTGTCAATCGCTTTTTAAATACCTACCTCAATTTGATTATCTATTTGCTGCTATCGCCCAAGCGGTGCCCCAGGCCCAGTTCGCCTTCATCGCTCATAGTAGTCCGGTTGTGACTGATACCCTCCGCCAGCGTCTGCACCAAGCTTTCGCCGCTGTGGGACTCGATAGCCGGGACTATTGTGTATTCCTGGCCCCTCTATCCCAGGAGGAGTATTTCAACTTGAACTTGTTGGCGGACGTTTTCCTGGATTCCCTCGGCTGGTCTGGCGGGAACACGACCTTGGAAGCTTTGGCCTGTGGTTTGCCCGTGGTCACTTGCCCAGGACCGTGGATGCGGGGCCGTCATACCTACGCGATGTTGCAGGTCCTGGGGTTAAAGGAACTGATTGCCACTGATGAGGCCGACTTTGTGGCGATTGCCGCTCGGCTCGGTCAGGACACCCAAGCGCGGGAACAAGTGAAAAGCCAAGCCCGCGACCGACTTTTTGAGGACCGCACCTGTGTCAGGGCATTAGAAGATTTTTATCGGCGGGTGGTGAATTGATGGCAACATCTCAAGGTTGGGCCAAAGCGGTCACTCGTGTGGCAGAGGAATTCGGTCCAGCGCAATTACCTATAATCTCCGGGCAACTCCCCACCGGGCTGGAGGGGACGCTCTACCGGAATGGTCCCGGTCGCCTGGAGCGCGGCGGGGCATCTGTGGGGCATTGGTTCGATGGGGACGGGGCGATATTGAGGGTGCATTTCGACGGCGAGCGAGCAACCGGGACCTACCGTTACGTACAGACCCAGGGCTATCAAGCCGAAACCCAGGCGGGGCGGCTCCTCTACGGTGGCTATGGCATGGTTGCCCCCGGTCCCTGGGAACGGCTCTCGGGTCGGGTCAAAAATGCCGCCAATACCTCAGTCCTCGCTGTTGACGATAGACTCTTGGCTCTGTGGGAAGGGGGTTATCCCCACGCCCTCGACCCCGTCACTCTCCAGACTGAGGGCGAGACGGATCTAGGCATGACCGGGAAGACCTATTCAGCGCATCCCAAGCGGGACCCGGTGAGCGGCTACATCTATAACTTCGGGGTGAGCTATGGGGCTAAGGCAAATTTGCACCTCTACCAGAGTGACGCCACAGGCCGGGTAGTCCAAGAATCCACCATTCCTCTGCCGGGATTGCCCTTGGTCCACGATTTTGTATTGGCGGGGAATTATTTAATCTTCTGTGTCTCCCCGATACAACTGGACTTTGTGCCCATCGTCCTGCGTTTGAAGGGGTTTGGGGAGGCATTTGATTGGCAGCCCGAGCGGGGGACGACGCTCTTGGTGATTGACCGGAATAATTTACAACTGGTCAGCCAAGGCGAGACCGCGCCCTGGTTCCAGTGGCACTTCAGCAATGGCTATCAAGAGGTGAATGGGATGGCGGTCCTGGGTGTGGCACGGTATCCCGATTTCCAGACCAACCAGTTTCTAAGAGAAGTGGCCTCCGGTGTCGTTCAAACCCCCGCCCAAGCTACCCTCTGGCAGGTCACGCTCGATCCCAAGACCGCCCAGGTTTTAGAATCCGTCGAACTCTCATCGCGGCCCTGTGAATTCCCCACGGTAGACCCCAGCATGGTCGGACAGGAAAATCCCCATACCTACCTTGCTCTTCACCGCTTGGGCCTGACTGCACCCCGCGAACTGTTGGGAAGTTTTGGTCGGTTTGACCATCGCACCGGGGAACTGACCGAGGCCCCCAGCGTCGAGGGGAGCTATCCCAGTGAGCCGATTTTTGCAACTGGGGGCTGGGTGCTGACCGTGGTTTATGACAGTCAACGGGACTTGAGTACGGTGGATATTCACGAGGCCGAGCGACTAGAAGCTGGTCCGGTTTGTCAATTAGCCCTACCGGGCGTTGTGCCGCCGGGATTCCATGGCACGTGGCGGAGGGCTTAATGCGCTCAGCGCGGGGCGTGACCCTGATTGAGGTATTGATCTCGGCAGTGATTGCTGCTTTGTTACTGTCGAGCTTGGCGAGTTTTTTTGCGATTTCTCTAGTAAAACGTGCCCAGGGAAATCGTCTAGGAGCAGCGGTCCAACTAGCCCAGTCCCAGGTCAACGAGGTGCGGTCTTTCTGGAATACCTTTGACGAAAATGGCGAGAGTTATTTCGATAAACAGGCGATGGTCTTTGCCTGGAGTGACGATTACTTTCCCACTGTCGGCACCACCAACAACGCCCCGACCTACCAAGAACTGACCGACCCGACCCTCGTCCCCGCTAACGCCAGCCAGATCCCAACCAATCTCCGCGCGATCCCCGTGGACACCACGGGCGACGGAGAAGCGGATTTCTTAGCCCAAGTCTTCGTCGGTCAACCCCCGGACGTACCCCCCGGCGAGTTGAGAAGGCTCGTCGTCCGCATCTATGACAAATTCGCACCCATTGAGGAACTAGACCAGACCCCCGTCCTCCCGGTGCGTCCCTTGGTCAACGAGGACAACACCACCGCCACTCAAGCCAACC
>NZ_JAAXLT010000002.1 GCF_013285555.1 Candidatus Cyanaurora vandensis
AAACGTAAAAAAAGAAAGTGTCGCGCCCTAATCAAAAGTAGACGTGGAGTAATCCAAAACCGTGTGGGGATAGAAGAACGGCCTAGTATTGCTGATAAGAAAACAGAAATAGGTCATTGGGAAAGTGACACAGTTATCGGGAAGAATCATCAAGGAGTAATCGTCACGCATGTGGATAAAGCCGCTCGGTATTTAGGGGTCCGGTATTGGACCCCTGTTGCAGAGCTAGCACCGGATAAAACAGCAGACTCTATTAATAGAGTAACGCTTAAAGCCTTTGAAGAAGTGCCTAAAGAATACCGTAAGACAGTTACTTCAGACAATGGAAAAGAGTTTGTAGGTCAGGTTGGTTTAGCTGCGTTATTTCAGGTTTGTTGGTATTTTGCACGACCCTATCATTCTTGGGAACGAGGGCTAAATGAGCACAGGAATGGACTGCTACGCCAGTTTTTTCCAAAAGGAACAAACTTTAAAATAGTCAAACCGGAAAAGCTAAAAAAAGTTGTTGATCTAATTAACCACCGCCCTCGCAAATGTCTTGACTATAAGACCCCGCATGAGATATTCTTCAAGCAGTTAGATGCCGTTGCACTTCAAATTTGAATTGGCCCAGTTGTCAAAGAATCTGGAGACTGCCGACCATGCTCGTTCGGCTGCGGATTGTCTCGCCATCGAGTTTAGCTTTCCTGCCCATTCAAACTCTTTTGCTAGGATTGCACATTGTTTGTTAAGGTCATACTTAGTAGTCCCTTTGGTGTCAATCCAATAGTGCAAGGCTTTATTGCGGATGAATTGGAAAGAGCGGATCGCCTCATCAATTAAGGCGAACTGCTCAGAGGTGGCGACTAACTTTGACTCAAGGACTAACATACTATTATTATAGTTTATTTAAGCTGATATTACTAGCTCAAATCTTTTATTCACCTGTGGCTGATACGGCTTATATGCCCATAGCTAAAGCTAGGGGTTTTACGCCGCTCTTGATAAATTAATTTCCCGCGCTCATGAAGAGCTTTAGTTGCACGTGGGGGCCGTGCGCGGCCACCACGGGTCGGCGGGAGCACGCGGGCGGAACCTAAGGTTCCTGTCCTCGTAGGCTGTGGGGATGTTCAGGCTGTTGCAAGCAGCGCGGACGTTATCAACCCCACAAGATGAAAATAGGAATAGGACTCAAAAACACCATCTTAGGAACCAAGTCTTAGGGTGGGGTTATTGTCACCGAGTCCGCCATGACTGCCACTGCTCTTAAATGCGCCTGTCCCCACTGCAACTGCACCGTCCAACCCGAAGCGGGCTATCTTCTAGATGGAGTACGCTACTGTAGTCCTGCTTGCGCCACCCATGACCACGAACACCCCACGCCCTGCTGCGTCGCCAATACCTGCTGCGGCTAGTTTACTTAAGCTCCGGGGGGGCTTGGTGGTCTCCTGTCAGGCCCCCCCAGACTCACCGCTCCACGAACCCCTAGTGATTGCGGCAATGGCCCAAGCCAGTATCAACAATGGTGCGCTGGGCGTTCGCATTGATTCCCCGGTCCACATCCAAGCCGTCCGTGCTCGGGTAACCGCCCCGATTATTGGACTCTGGAAAATAGTCCACCCAGGCTTTGAAGTTTACATTACCCCCGGTCTCGCGGAAGTCCAAGCCTTGAAACTCGCTGGCTGTGATGTGATTGCCGCAGATGCGACTGACCGTCCGCGTCCCGGCAATTGTTCACTCCAAGAAATTATCGCCGCTTGTCATGCAGACCCTTTCTGTCCTGTACTCGCCGATGTAAGTACCGTAGCGGAAGCAGTTTTCGCGGTAAGTTGTGGAGCCGATGCAGTTGCGACAACTCTTTATGGTTACACCCCGGACACAGCCCAGAACATACCGCCGGCATGGTCTCTATTAAGAGAATTAATCGCCACGGTGTCAGTGCCTGTGATTTTAGAAGGAGGCGTACAAACCCCTACCGAGGTGCAACGTGCCCTTGACCTAGGCGCGTGGGCTATCGTCGTGGGGGGCGCGCTGACCGGGTTGGACCAACGGGTACGCCAGTTTTGTCCCTTGACGTAATATCAAAGTCTTTTATTTAGCCCTGTTGGTCTAGCAATGAATGGTCTTTAAGCTAAAGTGACCCTGGTCAATCAGCTTATACTGACGGCTATGTTGAAATTCACCTGCGCCACCCTGGTGTTGAGTATGCTCAGGACCATGCCTGTCCTGACCCAGCCGCTGACACCCGCCCTAGTCAACACCCAATTCTTGCGAGACTATGCGGAGACGCGGGGCTTTAGCCTAGGGCGGGCGGTCAAACCCCGCTTTGCCGGTCAGACGGTGCTCTTTTTGCAGTCTGGGCCACGCGATCCCCGGCTCCAACTCTATGGCTACGATGTCACGACGAAGACTACCCGCCTCCTTTTGACCCCCGGCCAACTCCTCGGCGGCAGTGACGAACAACTCTCCCCCGCTGAGAAAGCCCGCCGGGAGCGGCAACGGGTCGCCACGAGGGGATTCACCGACTACGACCTGTCTCGTGATGGACAGTTAGTTCTATTGAGTCTGTCCGGGAAACTGTATGTATTTAATCTCGCCAGTGGTCAGGTCCAAGCCCTCACCACCGGGGCTGGAACGCTCCTCGACCCCAAATTCGCCCCCGACAGTAAGCGCGTTTCCTACGTGCTAAACCATGATTTGTATGAGCTAGACCTAGGGACTGGGCGCGAACGGGCCGTGACCGTGGGGGGGACCGCCCAAGTAAGCCACGGGTTAGCGGAATTCGTTGCCCAAGAAGAGATGGGCCGCTTCACGGGTTATTGGTGGTCCCCGGATACTCAGTGGTTGGCCTACGAAGAGGCGGACAGCCGGGAGGTAGAGCTATGGCGAGTAGCGGACCCCACCCATCCCGAGACCGAACCCATCGCCCAACCCTATCCCCGCCCCGGTAAAACTAATGTCCGAGTGCGCTTGGGCGTAGTACCCGTGGGTGGGGGCAAAACTACCTGGGTTGTCTGGGACCGGGCACAATACCCCTACCTCGCCTCAGTGCGTTGGGACCAAGGCGGGCCTTTAACCTTGGTCGTCCAATCCCGCAACCAACAACAACTTGCGGTGCTCAGAGCCGACCCCAGTACGGGTCAAACGCAAACCCTCCTCACGGAACAGGATGCCGCTTGGATCAACCTAGACCAGGATGTGCCGCTCTGGTTAAGAGATGGTTCTGGGTTTCTGTGGACCTCAGACCGAGCGGGGGCTCCCCAATTGGAATTGCGGAATGCCCAGGGTCAACTCCAGCGCGTCCTTGTCCCGCCCATCTTGGGCTATGTCCCCGAAGGCAATACCAGGGGAATGGAGAGTTTCCGGGTGGACGAAGCGGCGGGTCAGGTCTACTTTCGGGCCAGCAGCGACCCGACCCAACTCCATCTCTGGCGGGTGGCCCTCCAAGGCGGCGAGCCGGTGCGCCTCAGCCAAGGGACCGGGCAGTTCAACGCCGTGTACGCGCCGGATTTTAGCCTGTACGTCGAATGGCTGACTACCGCGCAACAACTTCCCCAGTTCACGGTGCGTGACCGGGCAGGTTCTCTCGTGGCGACTTTACCCTCTCAAGCTCTCGAACCCGCCCTGGTTTCTAAGGCCGAGGTCGTCCGGGTCCAGGATTTCTACGCCACCCTGATTCGCCCCCAGGACTTTAATCCCCAGCAGCGTTACCCAGTGATTGTGGATGTGTACGGGGGGCCAGGAGTCCGTAAAGTGAGCCAGGGATTAGGGACCCGTCTATTGGGACAATGGTTAGCAGACCAGGGTTTCGTGGTGGTGGCTCTCGATAACCGGGGTACCCCGCGCCAGGGTCGGGCTTGGGAACGGGCAATCCAGGGGAGTTTCGGGACTATTCCCTTAACCGACCAAGTTTTGGGGTTGCAGGGGTTAGCGGCACGTTACCCGGAGTTGGACTTGACGCGGGTGGGGATTACCGGCTGGTCCTTCGGGGGGTATCTGGCGGCTCTCGCGGTGTTGCGTCGCCCAGATATCTTTAAAGCAGCCGTGGCGGGGGCACCGGTTACGGACTGGCAGGACTATGACACCCATTACACCGAGCGTTATCTAGGTTTACCCCAGGCCAATCCCCAGGGCTACCAGGAGAGTTCACTCCTGACCTACGCCCCGGACCTCGCGCGGCCCCTACTTTTAATTCATGGCACTACCGATGACAATGTACTGTTCCTACACTCGCTCAAGCTCTCCGACGCCCTGTTCAAGGCTGGGAAAAAACACGAGGTCTTGCCCCTCAACGGCTTTACCCATATGGTTCCCGACCCCTTGGTACGGACTCGGTTGGAAGAGCGCGTAGTCACTTTTTTCCGAGAAAATTTATAGGTAATCGACCTGGATCTTTGCCGCTAGCTCCAGCACCCGCTTTTGTCCTGGTCGGCGGAAAAGATGTTTTTGGGGTGGGCGGATTCATGGCATAGATACGAGATTTTCTTAGAACTATAGGAATATTCTCCTAGGTAATAACTTTAGTAAAATGGTCATTATGTTAGAAAAAGTATCAGTTGTTCACACGACTTTTAAAATTAAAATACTTGGTGTATTCTCAGCCATGGCTACTAAGACGAATGATGATCTTCGTATCATGCGTCATCAGGGACCCACCATGCATTTACGCAACAGTTCAGCAGCTTTGCATCGCCTAGGCTATTTTGCATCCGTTCACAGTAAGCCTGTTATGGGTAGCAACTCCCGCTCAGTTACTGCTGTTGTACAAATCCTTGTACTCGCGTTTTTATTACTTGGCACGCCGATGCGTACCTTGCCAGTTTCTGCCCAGACTCTTACTCCTCTAGTCAACTTTAACGATACGACTGGACGTAATCCCTTTGCTGGATTGGTACAGGGCAATGATGGCAATTTTTATGGTACTACCTATGAAGGGGGTAACTCTGGCTATGGCACAGTATTTCGGATGTCACCCACGGGTACACTCACGACCCTAGTCAACTTTAACAGTATCAATGGACGCTATCCCTATGCGGGGTTAGTGCAAGGTAGTGATGGTAACTTTTATGGCACTACCTATCGAGGCGGTAGCTTTGGCTTTGGCACCGTGTTTCGGATGTCACCCACGGGCGTCTTGACTACCCTGGTTAGTTTTAATAATACGAACGGCAGCTATCCCTATGCCAAGTTAGTTCAGGGTAGTGACGGGAACTTTTATGGCACCACAGCGTTCGGAGGTAGTATAGGCGCAGGTACGGTATTTCGGATAACAGCTACGGGTATCCTCACCACCCTAGTCAATTTTACCTATACGAATAACTTCATCAGCGGGTCCAATCCCTACGCTCCTTTAATACAAGGTAGTGATGGCAACTTCTATGGCACGACTTACTATGGCGGCGGTTCAACAACTTGTCCTGGTGGCTGCGGCACAATATTTCGGATGACGCCCAGCGGTACCCTCACCAGTCTGATTAGCTTTAACAGGGCTAGTGGAGCTTATCCCTATGCTGGCTTGGTACAGAGCAGTGGCGGGAGCTTCTATGGTACGACTGAGTTTGGTGGTAGCTCTAACCTTGGCACGGTATTTCGGTTAACCGCTACAGGTATCCTCACCACTTTGGTCAACTTTAATGCCGTCAATGGAGAACAGCCCACAGGCGGATTGGTGCAGGGTAGTGATGGTGATTTTTACGGCACGACCTACGAGGGCGGCAGTTCTGATTATGGTACGGTGTTTCGGATGTCAGCTAGTGGTATTCTCACCACTTTGATTAACTTTAGCGATGGTGATGGAGCTTATCCCACTGCTGACTTGGTACAGGACAGTAAGGGTAATTTTTACGGCACAACCTACTATGGTGGTAGTTCTAGCTATGGCACTGTGTTTCAGTTAAGCAGTGCTACTATTGCCCCCACTATCACCAGCTTTAATCCAGTCCGTGCTAACTTCGGGTCCTCAGTTATCTTGACAGGCACCAATTTTACGGAAGCTATTGGCGTGACTTTCAACGGACTGCCAGCTAGCTTCAGTGTGAATTCAGCCACCCAGATTACGGCTACAGTTCCACCGGGAGCAACCTCTGGTTTGATTCAAGTCACGACCGCTGGGGGGGCGGCAACTAGCAACACTTTCTTGGTCAACCCGGTCGCTGTCCGTACCCTGGGTTGGCAACAAGCAGGGACCGCTGACTTCAACAATGATGGTCAAACTGATATCCTGTGGCGCAACTACACCACCGGCACTAACCGTGTCTGGTTTATGAATGGCACGACCTATCTGGGTGAGACCGATTTCTCCCCGGTCACTGACCCCACTTGGCAACTAGTCGGTGCCGCCGATTTCACCGCCGACGGTCAGCCTGACTTGCTCTGGCGCAACTTCAGTACTGGGCAAAACTCCATCTGGCAGATGAATGGCACCGTGTACATCACTTCCTTTGATATTGGGGTAGTCAGCGACCTAAACTACCAACTCGCCGGGATTGGCGACTTGACGGGTGATGGACAACCCGACTTGATTTGGCGCAATTACAGTACGGGTGAGGTCTATGTGTGGCAGATGAATGGCTACACCTACCAGCAAGCTTTCCTCATCGGTATCGTGAGTGACCCCTATTGGCAGATGGCGGGTACGGGCGACTTGACCCTAGAGGGTCAACCCAATTTGCTCTGGCGGTACTGGGGACCGGGGTCGGGTTCTGGGGATGTGTATCTGTGGCAGATGAGTGGGTACACCTACCAAACTGCCCTCTTCATTGGTCCTGTCACTGACCTAAACTTCCAGTTAACTGGGGTGGATGACTTCACCGGCGATGGTCAACCGGACTTGGTGTGGAGTAACAACCACACTAATGAGAACTACGTGTGGCAGATGAGCGGGTACACCTACGCCAATGCCCTCTTTATTGGAGCCAAGCCTAACTAACTGACGCTCGACTTAACCCGTTGCGGGGGTCATCATAGCCCCCATTTTTTGTGATTTACTGCTCAATTCAGCCCCACCACGAAAGTTAAAGGCCCCTAGCTGCCCTTGCCTACTGCTGTTCATGTTCTGTTTTTTTGACTCCACCAATGTCTGGCGTTCAGTCCCCTTGCTCTTTGACCTGCCAGTTAAGTATTTCGCCAGCCCTGAGCGGCACGACGACTCCCGTACTTAAGGGATAGGTCAGGGGCACAGTCCAGGGGGTGCGAGTCAGGGTGATTTGGGTTTGATTGCGGGGTAAACCATAAAAATCCGCTCCGTGAAAACTGGCAAAAGCCTCTAGTTTCGCCAAAGCTCCGGCCCGCTCGAAGACCTCAGTGTAGAGCTCCAGGGCCAGTGGAGCCGTATAGACCCCGGCGCAGCCACAAGCCGTTTCTTTGCGGTCCTGGGCATGGGGCGCACTGTCGGTTCCTAAAAAAAACCGGGGGTCTCCACTGGTCGCTGCTTCCACCAAGGCAAGGCGATGGACCTCCCGTTTCAACACTGGTAGACAGTAATAGTGAGGACGAATCCCGCCCACCAGGAAATCATTGCGATTCAGCAAGAGGTGATGGGCGGTCAGCGTACAGGCCATCCGACCGGGAGCCTCGCGCACAAAGTCCACGGCTTCACGAGTGGTAGCGTGTTCCAGGACCACTCGTAACTGCGGAAAACGGCAGAGTAGAGGATGCAATTGCTCCTCCAGGAAAATACGCTCCCGGTCAAAAATATCCACCTCCGGTCGCACCACCTCCCCATGGACCAACAGGGGCAAGTCCGCTGCTTCCATCGCTGCCAGGACTGGGTAAACCTTAGTCAAGTCCCGCACGCCTGCCTCAGAATTAGTGGTGGCTCCGGCGGGATAGAGCTTCACCCCTTGCACAATCCCACTCTCTACCGCCCGTTGAATCTCCGCTGGGGGCATGGTCTCAGTCAGATATAGGGTCATCAAGGGTTCCAAATCGGTCCCGACGGCCTGAATCCGCGCTCGGTAGGCGCGCGCTAAATCTGTAGTCGTAATGGGCGGGGTCAAGTTAGGCATGATGATGGCCCGTTTAAAGGTCCGCGCCGCCTGCTGCACCAAGTCGGGTAAGACCCCTCCATCCCGCAAATGTAAATGCCCATCGTCCGGGCGGGTCAGGGTCAATTCCATACAAACCGTAACATCGGCCTAACTCTGTGCAGTCTATCTCACCCTACGATACGCTTAAAGGGTTATTCGGAGCATGGCATGGAGGCGACTACCGCGAACCTGCTGGAGTACCTGACCCAAAAAACCTTCCTGTTCCGTAACTTGCCGGCGAAACTTCTAGCAGAATACTTTCCCCCCGCTAGTTTGACATTACAAAAGCTCTATCCCAACCGTCCTATTTTTATGTCGCACCAGCCTGATGATGCGATTCATCACCTTTATTTGGTGTTTGCCGGGGGGCCAGTGATTGCGCGGAGTGCGCCCCTTGACCGGGTGATCTCGCTGATTTATGAGGGGGGTTCCTTTGGTGAACAGGACCTCCCTTTCTCCCATGCTCCGGCTTGGACAGCTTTTCCGACTCTATTTGAGCCTTACAAAAGTACTACAGTCCTCAAAGTTCCCCTCGACGCGCTGATGACAGCCTATCAGGAGGTACCGGGTTTTCAGGAGCGGTATGACGAGGTTTTCCGGCTCCGTGCCCAGTTCAACTACCATTTACTTAATATTGGTCCCTACCCGCCCCAAGCCGTAGCAGCTCTGTTGCGAGCGGTTATCTATCAAGAACGGTTCCTGGGTTTTCAGCCGCTCCATAATGCAACTTTGCGTGAATATTACGACTTAGACTTGCCCAGCGACCTGATTAGCCGCGCCTGTCAACTCAACCAGCGCACCGTCGAGCAAGTGATTGAGGGAATGCGCTCCCAGAAACTCCTCGCTCCGCCCAGTGAAGACGCGAATGACCTAATCCGGGTGATTGACTCAGAAGCACTCAAAGAAGTCTATGGAGCTACCCGCCACAAACTTCCTTGGTGGCCTTTACGGAAGTAGGTAGTTAAGATAGGGGACGTACATCTGTCTAAGGACAGAATTGACCGTTGTTGAGGTGGTCCTATGGAAATTTCACCGCGTTTGTTCGCCACGCCCTTAGGGACGGTGTTTTACCTATACCGGGGTCAGGTCCAGACGGGTTCCTTGGATTGGGAATCCTGGCATGTGGCGATTAAAACCCTAGACGGTCAGATTTACCTGACGGACCAAGCCATCCCGACTCAGGCCCAACGGCCGCCCGGTGTATTGGATGCCATGGCGTTGACGCGATTGGTCCATGAAGAGCCCCTGTTATTTACACGGGATTAACTAGGCGAAAACCGATGGTTAAGACCTTTTCCTGGCAACTCAAGGATTACGTCTTCGCGGCATTTATGGCGATGGGGATTTTGCTCGCGGCAGTCGTGACCCAGCCCATCGCGCAAATTATTCCCATTCCTGGTATCCGTACGATCCTTTGGGCACCGCTGGCGGGAATTTTTCTCACGCTGGGCATGGCTCGTTTGCAACGGCCGGGGACCGTCTTCCTCATCCTGGGTCCGGTGGGGTTAATCCTAGGGCTCATCAACCCGATTATTACCCTAGTCCTCCTGGTACCTGCTTTGGTGACGGAACTCGTCATGGCTTTGGTGGCGGGCTATGGCAGCCGGACGCGCCGCTTCTGGGGCAATCTCATTTATTTTGAAGCTACGGTCTTGGGCGGGGTGCTCGGTACAGTGACGGGGCTGACTGCCGCCTTCGGGATTAACGTCCCCGTCCTCAATCCTTGGTTATTACTCCCGGCGGGGAGCGTAGCGGGACTCGTGGCGGGGTTGGGCTGGTGGTTAGGGGAACGGGTGGTCGCCCAACTCCAGAAAGCCGGGAAACTCGACATTGGCTAGAATCAGCCCATGGTAGCGATTAGATGATGGCCCCTGAGTTTGTGCTAGTGAGCCAGAAGTGAAACTATGGGCCCCGGCGGTCTGGTTCCGGCAGGTCAATCCCCTGCTGAAAATGATTTTTACTTTATTGGCCTTGGCTTTGGCCTTGGGGCTTAAGACTTGGACGGCGATGGCAGTTCTAGTTGGATTTCTACTACTCTTACTACTTTTAACGCCGCGTTTACCTTGGTTGGGCTGGTTGGGCTTGGGATTATTAGGTGGCGGGGCGGTCCTGACTTATTTCACCGACAGTGCGGGGGTTATGTTAACGATCCTGCGGGTCCTGGCAATTCTGCTCCCCGCCCCGGTGTTAGCAGGAACTACGCCCCCAGCGGATTTGGTCCGTGCCCTCCAGACCGTGCGTTTACCCGTGGGGTTAGTATTGGGCGTGGTCTTAATCTGGCGGTTCCTACCTCTGATCCGGCAGGAGAGCGAGCGGATTTGGGAGGCGAATCTGTTGCGGGGGATTGACCTCAAACGCCATCCCCGCCTGATATTCAGTGGGTTATTCGTACCTTTGATCTTCCGTATGGTCAGCTACGCCGATGAAGTTACCGTGGGTCTAGAGACCCGTGGCTATGACCCCCAAGCCCCCCACCGTCCCGCGCGGGCTTGGCGGGGTGCAGACACGGTATTTTGTGCCTTGGTGGGCGTGCTACTGGTCAGTATCGGGGGCTGGGAATGGAGCCATTGATTACGGTACGGGACCTGACCTTTCGGTATCGCAATCAGCCACCCGTGTTGCGGGGGGTGAATCTGACGGTCCAACCGGGGGCGTTGGTTTTGATTGCCGGGGCCACTGGGAGTGGGAAAAGTACTTTGCTCAATTGTCTGGCAGGGATTGCGCCAACTCATACAGGCGGTGAACTCACGGGTTTGATCCAATGCAAAGATATTGTCCTCAACGAATTGGGGGTCCGGGAGCGCGGACAGTATTTAGGGGTGGTCCTCCAAAATGTCGAGACCCAGCTTTTCACAGAGACCATCACGGAAGAACTGAATTTTGGTCTAGAGAATCTGAACCTAGCTCCCGCCGTCCTAGTCCAGACCCGTGAACGTGCCCTCCACGAATTGGATCTCCCCCACGACCGACTGCTCAAAGACCTTTCGGCGGGGCAGAAACAACGGTTAGTTCTGGCCTGTGTCCTCGCCATGGGCCAACCCCTCCTCCTCCTTGATGAACCGTTTGCCTACCTGGACCCCAGGAGTTGTGAACAGTTACTCGCTCTCCTCATTCAGCGCACCCAAACAGGACAGACCGTCGTGGTAGTTGAACATAGAACCGAGCTAGTTACCCGCTATGCCACCCATTGTTACCACGTCCATCAAGGCCGACTCCAACCGGGTCTCCCACCACCCGTAATTTCTGAGCCCCTTCCCTCACCACAATCCCAGCCCACCTTGACCGTCAAGACCACGGGTCTAGCCTATGGACCCCACCCGCCTTACCCGGATTTGCAGGTGAGCCAGGGGGAACGGGTCCTCTTGCAGGGGGCCAATGGGAGCGGGAAAACAACTTTACTCCGCTTGCTGAGCGGGTTGGTCAGACCTACCCAAGGCAAACTAGAAATCCTCGGTCAAGATACGCATCGTATATCCGTCGCTGTCCTCGCCCGTACCGTCGGCTTGGTGCTCCAAAACCCCAACCACCAACTTTTTGCCGAGAGTGTGCAGGAGGAAATTTTCCAACCCGGTGTAGATCCAGCTTGGGCTAGAACTTTACTGGAGCGGCTGAACTTACCCCCAGCTCAACACCCTCAAGCTCTCTCCCAAGGGCAAAAACGCCGTCTCGCTCTCGGTGCTGTTCTTGCCCGTCGCCCCCGACTATGCCTGTTGGATGAGATTACCGTTGGACAGGACCCGGAGTCGCTATCCCTGATGCTGAAACTGTTAGGCGAATTCACTACAACTGGGGGCACCCTGATGCTCACCAGTCATGACCCCCAAGTGGCAGATTATTTACAAGCACGAGTTGTTCAGGTAAGTAACTAATTCAAACTGAAGCTAATCGGCACCGCAACCTTTGAACTTTCTGTGACACTGCCCCGGCGAGCGGGTTCAAACTTCATGTTCATGACCGCTGCGCGGGCCGCCGTATCGAGTTCAGGAAAGCCACTGCTTGTTTTGACCCGAGCTTCCGCGACATTGCCGTCTTTGTCTAGGTAGGCCACGACAATCACCCGGCCCTCTTGACCAGCGTCCCGTGCGGAATCAGGATAGGCGGCAACCGGAGAACTCAGGAGCTTGGCCTTGACTAGAGGTTCTTGCGTTGACACTCCCCACGGCTAAAGCCGGGGGATTCTTGCTTCCACGAGAGAACTTGCTCATTAAGAGTTACCTCCTGATGAGTAGCGGTTCGACTCTCCACAAGCGTTCGTGGGCCGTTGTCGGCCCACGTTCCCGTATGCCCTACGGTACTTCTGCCTTTCACTAAGATATTCAGAGCCGCGTTAACGTCTCTATCCAATACGCATCCACACGGACAGGTGTGAGTACGGGTACTGAGAGACTTTTTAACAATAACGCCACAGCTAGAACATTCTTGGGATGTGTATTGTGGAGGAACAGCAACTACTGTTCTCTTAAATACCTTCGCAAAGTATTCTAGCCAAGTGGTGAACTGTGACCACCCTGCATCAGAAATACTCTTAGCTAGATGATGATTCCTCACCATGTTTCTCACTTGCAGTTTCTCATACACCACCAAGTCATGAGACTTGACTACGCACCGTGCAACCTTAACTGCATGGTCTTTACGCTGGCGGCTGACTTGCAAGTGTTTTCTCGCTAATCGCTTACGCGCTTTAGCCCGATTCTTAGAACCCTTCTGTTTCTTACTTAACCTCCTTTGTTGACGCTTCAATGCTTTCTCTGCTTTACACGAATGACGGGGATTATCCACTATATTCCCATCACTATCGGTGTAGAAATGCAATAACCCCAAGTCAATCCCTACTTCTTTCCCTGTCTGTGGCTGAGGTTCTGACCGTTCTATATCTATACAAAACTGTACATAATAGCCATCTGCCCGACGGACTATCCGTACTCTTTTAATTTGCTCTACTGCATAGAAATTTAAGTTTCTCGTGCCGATTAGCCTAAAACATCCTGCATTATTTTTATCGGTGAAGGTTATCCGTTTACGGTCATCAGATAATT
>NZ_JAAXLT010000171.1 GCF_013285555.1 Candidatus Cyanaurora vandensis
ATTACTTAATCGCGGAGAACTCAAGATTGATTGGGGTCGCAGGATTAAAAATAAAGGTAATTCTATAAATGCAAGTTAGATGCGTGTCAGCTTATAGCCCTGTTGAGTCAAAGCATACAAGTCCCAATTTCTCTGTACTAATTGGTCTACTAATTCAATAAATGGTTGCTGTTGAACCAGGGAAATATCTTTGACAGGAAATTCTTTCAGGTCATCGGGATAGATACGGCTCTTAGAGGTACTACCATCTGCGCTAACAGTCATGATATTTTCGTCTCGATTATTTTCCGCAAGCAGCTTTTTACCGAAACTAGAGGCAAGTAGGGCGGCAATGTAACGTAGATCGAAGCGAAGGGCTAGCTGTGCTTGTCTCTCAGCCTGCTCATAAATTTGTACTTTCTTACCTTCCTCTAAGCCTTTTTGCCGCTTTTTGGATAGTTCGTACATCTGTCGCTTAGCCGTTTTGAGACGAGTGATACCGATTACAGCATCCCAACGCACACAAAACCGCACACTATCGGGTACATAAAACCCGTCTCCCTCGATAGCACCGCGATCAAACGTTGGATAGGAAGTCATGCCGAAAAGAATCTTGGGCAAGTCGTAGAGTTCAGGAATAGTT
Organism: Candidatus Cyanaurora vandensis; assembly: GCF_013285555.1. Classification (GTDB taxonomy): domain Bacteria; phylum Cyanobacteriota; class Cyanobacteriia; order Gloeobacterales; family Anthocerotibacteraceae; genus Cyanaurora; species Cyanaurora vandensis. The sequence goes on from NZ_JAAXLT010000171.1 coordinate 623, forward strand.
ACCCGTCTAATCTGTGCTGGACATCTTTGGGTACCCCATTCTAGATATCTAGTCTGGTCCACAGAAAATTCTCGGGTGAGATTCTCGCCATCTAGATATTTTTTTGTAAAAATATTTGTCGGCATTGAGTTTAACAGATCATCTTTTTTAAACTTAACTTTACTTAGATTTTCGTCAGAATTAAGAACCATCCCTACCGTGCAATAGCAAATATCTTCAAGGTCAATTGTATTTTCAAGAAGTTGAGTCGTCACAAACTGCCGAAATACATCCGGCCCGTATTCAATCTGGCAAAGGGACTCAAGCTCCCTAGTTTGTTCAAGCGTCTGTATGTGCAATAGCCGTTTCACCAGCACTGACTGATCCGGGGGTAAGTTTTTTATAAAAAATATCGTATTGCTTACCGCAGCATCAGAAAATAAGAAGACCTTACTGAAATAATCAATCTGGAGTACGGTTAAATACTGCGTAATATATTCCCTTATTTTTGTACCATAGTTGTTCGTTTGAATTCCTCGTGAGACAATTAAGCCGACCTTACCGCCCGTACTCACGGTCTTACAAGACAGTTCAATAAACGGTATGAACAAGTCCCATTTCTCATGAAGCGTCTCAAACTTACCGCTCTCTTCAAGTTCACGGCGATACGCCTCTAACCCCGGTTCATCAGCACGAACGTAGGGCGGATTACCGACGACGAAATCAAATCCTGCGCTGAAATCGCCCGAGCGGGTTTTAATTTGAGTGACGCGGGAGACCTCGGCATTCAGGAGGGGGTTGAGGAGCGGTGTATCGAAATCCTCGCCTTTGGGGAGGAGGAGAGTGTCCGTATTGTAGATATTGAAACGGTCAATACTACAGTTAGCGAGGTTACCAGCGTCTTTCAAGCGTTTGAGTAAATCAATTACCTGAATTAACAAATTCGTTTCGGCTAGATAGCAAGCGAAAGGATTAATGTCTAGACAATAGAGCGAATCTTTGACCTGTTGAATAATCGTAGGCACATATTCTAAGGGAATTTCGCCTGTTCTGGGATTACGATAGGAATCAATCAAGCGACGGGCCGCATGGACCAAAAAGCTACCCGACCCCCCCGCTAGATCAATCAACTTCTTACCCCGAATCTCAGGATTATCCGACCGATAATCCAAGGAATCCAACATATACTCAACGACATTACGCGGCGTATAGTAGCGGCCCTGTTCATGCTTACCCTCCAGGATATAACGCCCGTAAACCATCCCAATGATGTCACTATCAATCCCCGCCAGATTCACCCTGGCTAAAATATGTAACACTTTAATTAATAAGGTCTCCCCCATCCGGTACCAGTTATACAGATTTTCATTGCTGAAAAAATGTGCATAGACGCTCTGAGCCGAACGGTAGGCGATCTCCAATAAATAATCCAAAGATAAGCCCTGAGCAAAGTCTAGATATTGTGTAACAAAAATTTCCTGCCAATACTTAAAGCCCCCGTCCGAGAATTTACGATTGATTAAACCCTTATCCTCACAAATCCGTACCATCAAGAGCCGGATCACATAGACATAGGCCGTCTGTTTGGCGAACTCTGACTTGAGCTTTTCCTCATCCGCCCCTTGCAGAATCGTCCGTGTTACTAGATTTTTCCAAGACGTGAAATACTGAATCGTTTTGATGGCGTGGTCATAGGCGAGAGCCTGACCCGCTTGCCAAGCTTTCCAATCCAGGACGAGACGCTCGTACTGTTTCAAACATTCGACGAGATTAGGGTCCAGTTTAGTGATCTGTGTCTGTGGTGTTATCTTAATATTGAGTTCCTTCTGCTCCATCAGGGTAATCGTCGGGAGTAGATTTAATTGATTCACAACAACTTTTGGACTCACGGGTTTTTGGGTCTCTTGCTGTGCTTGTTGTAAACGTTTAAGTAGTTTATTTGCTAGGACTGTAATCGTACCGTGGGGATTTTCGGCGAATTCAACTAACTTCTCATCTGCCCACAATAGATCATCAACTTTACTAATTGCTTGTACTCGCAAGTGATTGAGAATCCGCTTCCGTAGATCTGACAAGATTTTTGGCATACTTTCTTCATGCCCATTTCCATTTGGTGAATATTTAACATCACAGTAGGTTTGATACTCCGCTAAGACTAGTTCTAGCTGATAATAAACATCATCTTCGAGCAGCTTGACCGCCGACCGCAAATCTTCAATCAACAACTCATCAAAATTTTCGTTATTAGCCTGACTCCGCGCCACTTGCAACCACTGGGCTTCATCGAGACCAATCTCGGCAATCAACCTCTGGATATCCACAAAATTACTTTTGTGGAAACGGCGATACAAAGCCCGTAATGCCTGTTCTTGGTGATTCGCTAGCTGTCCAGAGGTCTCTGAGAACAGATTTAAGCCCGAGAAGGTCTCTAGGATCTCAACGAGGGACAGACTTAAAATTGGATTGGGCAAGTCAGGGTTAGAGAGGTCCCAACCCAAAAGATATTGACCATTACAGAGGAGACCCAGGCTATAGCCACGACTCCGTGCATAGTTGGCGAGTTGTTGCAGCGGTTCAGGACGCTTCAGACTATAGGCAGTATTTTTATCTTCTACCAAAAAGCAGCGTATATTTGCCTCATGTAAACATACTTGAAAATCAGGACGTGAGTTATCTTTAACCACGCCTGTTTGATTTTTAGTAATATCTCCCGTCTCAAACCCTAAAGCCAATAGCAGCGGCAGAACTATCTTTGTATCGACAATATTGTCTTCATCGTTAGCTTGGGGAGTATGGATATATTCTAGATAAGTTCTTCCGCCTTCAAAGTTAGTAGACGTAAAGATGCTGAAGAATTGCTCCCTAAAATGCTCAAAACTCATGGGTTGCCTCAAGCTTTTTGCACCGCCTAAATTCCTCTCACCGTATCATGGCTCTTCCACACCGTCAATTTCCGCATAACCAACCAAAAACGCGGTTCCCACCGACAAAAAACCATGCCCACGGTCCAGAACACGGTTCTTACTGATGAAAAATGACCATCACGGTGCAAACAACAGTTTTTACAGTCAAAAAACCATTCTTGCGGTCCAGACAATGGTTTTTACGGACGGAAAACAATTCTTACCGAGTAAACAACGGTTTTTACGGTCAAAAAATCATTCCCACCATCCCAGCGGCAATTCTTCCCCATTTGGGCACCCTTAAGTGCCAACCCCCGGAGGAAGCCATGCTTGCCCAGACCCTTGCCAGCCGTTTGAGTTCCTACCAAACCGCCCTGACCACCGCCACCGCTAGCCCCGAGATCCAAAAGGCTTTGAGCGAATTTCGCTATGGTCCTGAAAAAATTCAAGCTGGTCAAGCCGAACTCCAAGCCACTATTCACGCCAAAGCTGCCCAGGAAAAAGAAAAAGGTGAGGCCCAAGCCGCAACCCAAAACCGTGATCTAGCGTTAGAGGCTCTAGAAGACTGGATGGATGACTTTCTCGACATCGCGCAAGTTGCCCTAGCGGAGCAAGTACAGCTCTCAGAAATACTCGGACTCAAACAGCTCTCTTGATAACCCAGTCCGTTAAAAGTGGTTCCTCTAGCCTCTCTCTTGTAAGCAGGGTCGAGGAGGACTCTTTACAGCCGGTCACGGTCTTGCGTATGATTATCTACTGACGGGGAGTGAACGGGAAGAGGGAGCAGGACGAAACAAGGACAGTCCTGGTCCCTCTTTTCACATTTATTTAGTAGGCGCGGTCGTATCGGGGGTCACGAGGGGAGCCTGGGGCACATTTTTAGGCCGGGGCTGATAGACCAAGAGCATATAGCCGAGACCCGCTGCAATTACCACAAAAGTCAACGCATTGAAGATGCCTGCCCGGTACTCGTAGGCTTGGTAGACGGGGAGCCAGAGGAAGCGTTGCCTCAGGTAGGCCCGGAGGTTCTCGTCACTCCCGGCTTTGAGGGGTCCCTTGGGGTAATCCTGCACGAAGACGTCAAGTGCGTCCTGGCGAGTGCCGCCCGCGAGTTGGACCCACATATTGTAATCCCCCAACAATTGTTCGCGGGCATTGACAATGACTTCATCGTCGTCATAGAGCCAGGAAGGACCGACGGGTTCCCAGCGTGGCGGCGGTGGGGGTGTTGGGGTTTCTTCAGCACCCGTCGTGGTCTGTTCTTCTTCCCTGTCGCTCATGGCTACCTAGATGCTCAATACATTAGTTTCAATGGTACTTGCTACCCAGGGGATGCAAAGGATGGATTTACCCCAAGACCTCAAGACCCGCAGTCAGAAATTTTTACAGCAATCGCCTCATGAACGGCTGACGCAACTGCGGTTAGTGGGTCTGGCTCGCTACGGGGATTTTTTGACCCAGATGCCTTTGACTGAGGCCAATGTCCGCTGTGTGATGGGATTCTTGGCGGACCCGACGCGGGTGAAGTTTCCCCAATTAGCGGGGGCGACCTTGGCTGGGTTGGACTTGACGGGCGTTAATTTCATCCGGGGGGACTTGCGGGGGGCAGATCTACGGGGGAGTCGTCTCTACCGGGCGGATTTAATCTTTGCTTATTTCGATGGGGCGGATTTAACTGGGGCAGACCTGACCGGGGCGACCTGTCATCGGACGCAGTGGCAGGGGGCACAGGTGGTCGGGTGTCGGTTTGGCGCCGGCGTCGGGTTGACCCCCACTCAGCAAGCAGACCTCCAAGCGCGGGGTGCGGTATTGACAACGGCTTAAAAGAACTTGATTTTTTGGGAAGCATACAGACACATCCGCAATAGAATCAGCCCTTCGCGCACGTGTTGGATATTGGACTGTCCGTAGACCCGTTCGTGGTAGCGCACCGGGACATCCAGGATCTTGAGACTGAGCTTAGCGGCCCCAAAGAGTAAATCAAAATCGCCGAAGGGGTCAAAATCACCAAAATAGGCCCGCCCCGACGCAATTCGTTCATAGTCTGTGCGCCAAAGAGCTTTGGTCCCACAGAGCGTATCTTTGAAACGCTGGCCCAATAAGTAACTAAATGCCAACCCGAAGAGCTTATTCGCAACGGTATTGAGCCAGGGCATCGCCTCGGCAGAGCGCGGGTAGACTAGCCTTGACCCGTTGGCGAACTCACAGCGACCACTGACTAAGGCATCATAAAATTTCGTCAAGTCCGCCGGGGTCACGGTCAAATCGGCATCCAAGATGACCAAGATATCCCCGGTGGCCTGGGCAAACCCCAGCCGTACTGCGTCCCCCTTCCCCTTGCCCGTCTGCTGGTGGATCTGGATATCCCAGTCTGGGTATCGCCTAGCAACCCGTTGGATCTCCGCCCAAGTGTCATCACTGGAATGACCCTCGACATAGATGACCTGGGTATGACCACCGATGCGCGGCATTTGGCTTAAAGAATTCTCAATATTGCCCTGCTCGTTGCGGGCCGGGATGACGACGGAGATGGAGGGCAGGGCGGCGCGGGGACGGGGATTGAGACGGGCGACCAAGTAATTATCCACACACAGGGCACTCAAGCCCGGTAGGTGGGCGGGGTAACGGTTGAGCCAGCCCTCGAGACCGCCGAGACTGACCGGGCATAGCCCGTGATGACCCTGTTTAATCGCCTCAAAGCCGCCCAACTGGACCATATTCACCAAATCTTCGTTGGAAAGCCAGTTCTGGGGGGGCTGGGGCATCCTGAGCCCGAGTTTTTCCGCTAAGTTCAAAAGTGGTTCCCAGAGGTAGCTGTGGTGGACGATGACCAACCGGGTCTGGGGCGTACAAAATTGCCGTAAGTGGTCCAACGCCTGCTGCACATCGGAGAGATAGCCAATCGTCCCGGCGAGCAAAATGTAATCAAAGGTCTCATCCAGCACCAAATTCTGGATATCCCCGGTCAAAAAATGGAGCCGGGGGAATTTCTGTCGGGCCAAGGCGATACTCTCACCACTGATGTCTACGCCCAGGCCATGACTGGGTTGGAGTTGGTGCAGGAGTTCCCCGGTGCTACAGCCAACTTCTAAGACCTTAGCTCCGGGAGGAATGAGGAAGCCGCAGAGGTGGGCTAGGGCCGCATGATAAGCCCGTCCGCGCCCGCGCCAAGTATCCCGTTCTGGGGCGAAGCGGTCAAAGTGTTTAGCGATGGTGTCGGTATGGGTTTGATAAAGTGCCATGGGGGTTGATTGTAGCGCATCTGTCGGACTGTAAATCTTGCTCCGGCTCTAGCTCGTTAAGATGGGCAGTGAAACGCTCCTCAAGGCCATGACCGCCCGTAACTCCTTCACCCGGACCGATGAGACTGACGACCAGCTTTTTTATCAGTCACCGCGACTGGTCCAGCACATTGACGACGGCTTTATTCAGAAGCTCCAGCAACTTTTTCAAGAAGTCCTCCCGCCCAAGGCGACGATTCTCGACTTGATGAGCAGTTGGGTCTCACACCTGCCCGCCGATCTGCCGGTCAACCGGGTCGTGGGTCTGGGGATGAATGAAGTGGAATTGGCAGCCAACCCGCAACTCCAGGCCTATACTGTCCAGAATCTCAACCAAAACCCGGTCCTGCCCTATCCAGACCAAACTTTTGATGCAGTATTGAATACGGTCTCCATCCAATACGTGACCCGGCCCCTCGAACTGATGCGTGAAGTCCACCGGGTCCTCAAACCGGGCGGGGTCACGGTGGTGAGCTTCTCGAACCGGATGTTTCCCACCAAGGCGGTGGAGGCTTGGCGCGATAGCTCCGACGAGGATCATGTGCAACTGGTCACCGCCTACTTCACCAAAGCCGGGGGCTTCACCCAGATCCGCGCCGTCCGTCAAGTCGCCCCACGCACCGGGAACTTCATGGATTGGTTTACCCAGCCCCAGGACCCTTTTTATGCCGTGGTTGCCGAACGAGAAGCGCAGTAGAGGGGCATCTCAACCGCCGTCGTGCTTTTTACGCGGTCTAGCCCTAAGCGATTCCCCTAAATCTAAGCGATCTCCCTAGCCCCCCTTAAAAAGGGGGATTTAGGGGGATCGCTTCTGCCTTGGTCCCCACGAGCCTGTGCCCGTCAGGGTATGGGGCGGAGGGGCCTTACTTCAATTGATGGATGACTTCTAGGAGATGTCTCACACGAGTTAGATCTTTGATGCCAGGATCAGATTCGACACCGCTAGAGACATCTATCCCGGCGGGATTAAGGGTGGTAAGGGCGGTTGAGATGTTTTCGGGGGTGAGGCCACCAGCGAGGACCCAGGGTTTGGGGGGCTGGAAGTGAACCAGGGTGGACCAGGCGAGGGGTTGGCCCGTGCCGCCGAGTTGACCGGGTTGGTAGGCATCGAGTAGCACCGCACTGATGTGGGGCCAGTAGGGGATGAGGGTAACGAGTTGGTCGGGGGACTGCAAGCGGATCGCCCGGATAATCTCCACACCCGGTAGAGCTTGGCATAACTCGCGGCAATCCTCAGGGGACTCCTGACCGTGGAGTTGGACAGCGTTGAGCCCGGTGGCGCGGACCTGTTGCACGATCTCGATGAGCGGAGAATCAGCAAAGACCCCGACACGAGTAAGGAAGGGCGGTAATTCCTGGAGCAGTTCAAAGAGCCGATCGGGGGGCACAAAGCGGGGCGAACTCGGCACACAGATGAAACCCAGGGCATGGACCCCCAACCGGGCGACGGCTTGACATTGCTCAGCTTGGGTCAGACCACAGATCTTGATTCGCATCTTTTCACCTTACCGCGCCCAGTTAGGATGAATAGGCATTTTGAGGATACCGTGGCTGAACTTGATACCCCGAGTGGGATGCGCGATTTCTTGCCCGAGGTCATGCAACTGCGGGAATACGCCATCGAAACCATCAAAGGAGTCTTCCGACAATGGGGCTTTTTACCCCTGGAGACCCCCGCCATGGAACGCTGGGAAACCCTAGCGGGTAAGTACGGCGAAGAAGGCGAGAAGCTGATTTACCACGGGTTCAACAGTGGCAATCTCGGCGATGAACCCCTTTATTTCAGCCGCAAAGAACGCCCCGAATTGGCCCTACGCTACGACCTGACCGTACCCCTGGCCCGCGTCATGGCAATGTACGGTCACAAACTCGCCAAACCCTTCAAACGCTACCAAGTCCAACCCGTCTGGCGCGGCGACCGTCCGGGCGCAGGCCGCTTCCGGGAATTTGTCCAGTGCGACGTGGACGTCATCGGTAGCACTAGCCTCCTCGTGGAAGCCGAACTCATCGCCGCCACCCATGAGATCCTGACCCGCCTCGGCTTCCCCGACTTCAAAATCCGCCTCAACCACCGCCAGGTCCTGCGCGGCATGATTGAGACTGTGGGCCTCGACCCCAGCCAAGAAAGCACTGTCCTCACCGCCATTGACAAACTCGACAAACTCCCCCCCGAGAAAGTCCGCCGCGAACTCGAAGCCAAGGGCATCCCGACCGCCGCCGCTCAAGAACTCCTCCGCATCGTCACCCTGCACCCCGCTCACCCCGACTGGCCCAATTTCGTCACCCAGCTCAGCCAATCCCCCAGCGGACAACACGGCTTGGCCCAACTCACCGAGATCCTCGCCCTCCTCCAAGCCTATGGCCTCCCCGCCGCCCACTACGCCTTGGACCTGTCACTGGCACGGGGCCTAGACTATTACACCGGAGCCATCTTCGAGACCATTATCCCCACCGCCCAAGTCGGCAGTGTGGGCGGCGGCGG
>NZ_JAAXLT010000020.1 GCF_013285555.1 Candidatus Cyanaurora vandensis
CCCCCAACCCCGATAGTCCGCCCCGCCAGGTACGAGAGCACGGGCACGCACCGGGTCCCGCGAAAAGATTACCACTTGATCCCCCTGTGCTTGCAACTGTTGAACCGCCAACCGACCGACCAACCCCGTTGCCCCCGTCACTCCGTAGGTCTTGACCATGACAAACCCTCGTTTTCCCTATTGTGGCTGGCCCCTCCGCCCCATACCCTGCTGGGCACAGGCGTGGTGGGGGACCCAAGGCAGAAACTAAGGACCGCTATCGTACGTAAAAGAACCTATCCAAAGGCAGGTGTCCTGGTCCAACCTCCCTCCCTATCTTTATACATAGAACTCCTGTAAATACCCTGATTGGAAAAGCCCAATGCTAAACACTGAGATTGAGTCCGAGCAACCGTCCGAACCTAAGGAAAAGACGACTTCCCGTCTGCCAGAAACGGCAAAAATCTCCTTTAATCTCCTCGCTCCCTACAACGAAAAAGTTTCTTTAGTCGGTGAATTCTCCAACTGGGAACCGATTGCCATGCAGCGTGATGAAACAGGTACCTATCAAGTGCAAGTGTCCTTACCCGATGGCGAGTACGAGTACAAATTCCAAGCCGTCTCGAAAAGTTTCTTCGCCGTAGACCAGGAAGTTACCTTTGCTGACCCCTACGCCCGTCAAGTCACCGATAAAGACGTAAGCATTATGCGGATTAAAGACGGTAAACCGATTGTTGATAGCTATGAATGGCAACATGACGACGCAGCCTTGGTTCAAGATGACCAATTGATGATCTATGAACTACACGTCTACGGCTTCAACGGTGGTGGCTATCGCAAGGCTGTGGAGCGTCTCGATTATCTAGTAGACCTAGGCATGAACTGCGTCCAATTGATGCCCGTCACCGAGTACCCCGGGGCTAACTATTGGGGCTACAACCCGCGCTATCCCTTCGCTCCCGAGTCCTCCTATGGTAAACCCGAGGACCTCAAATATTTCATTGATGAATGCCACAAGCGGGGCCTGCGCGTCATCTTGGATCTGGTGCTGAACCATAGTGAACGGGAAAGTCCGCTGACTCGGATTGACTTCACCTACTGGTTCTATGAGCCGGGAACGGAACCCGATGAAGCACGGGATGTGTGGGGACCCAAGTTCAACTTAGAGTTTTATGACGCCAAGTATCAACGTAACCCGGCGCGTGAATATCTCTACGCGCTCGTCGAATACTGGGTCGAGGAGTACCATCTGGACGGGTATCGGATTGATGCGGCGCGTCAGATTAAGTACTTTGATTTCTTGGCAGAAGCTACCCAACGGGCTAAGAAATTAGTGCCCTTCAAACCCTTCTACGTAGTGGCAGAACACGTTCCTGAAAATCCGGCGGTGACGGGGATCGATGGACCCGTGGATGGCGCATACCATGAGACCTATTACTGGATGATTGATGACCTGTTAGTGCAGGATAAGTACGACTTAGACCAACTGATCAATGCCATCAACCCGGTCCACTACGGCTATTCTGGACCCGCCAATGCTGTCAACTTCTATGAGAACCACGATAAGCCCCGGCTCTTGCAACGGCTCCAGGAAGCGGGGGTAGATGATGAGAATGCCTTTCGGCGGTTGGAGTGTGCAGCGGCGTTACTCATTACCTCCGTGGGTATCCCAATGCTCTACCAGGGTCAAGAGATTGCCCACGCCTACGCCCAAGATGAAGAGGTACATCTGGTGGATTGGTCCTTGCTAGAGCAGGAGCGGCACCAAGCCTTTTTTGAGCGGTGGCGGGGGTTGGTTACACTGCGGCGCGAACGTCATGCCCTCTGGACGGCTAACTGTGACTTCTTCCACATGGACCCCGAGGCGCGGGTGATTGCTTACGTGCGGTTCAATGATGAGGGTTCGCGGGTGGTGGTGGTGGCCCATGTGGGCGACAACTACTTGGGCGGTTATACCGTTCCCTGCTTCCCTGAGGACGGCGTTTGGCATGAGTGGACCCGCAACTATGACGCAACGGTGGACGGCGCGTTACTGGAAGTAGAGTTGGGTGCTTGGGACGTGCACATCTTCTGTTTGAACTAGCGCGGCTTGGTGGTGGGGACCTGTTATCTTGGGGAGACTGAATTCGCGTTAACCCATGCGTACCCACTACTGTAGTCACGTCCGTGAGACGGACCTTGATACCGTGGTCACGGTGGCAGGTTGGGTAGACCGTCGCCGGGACCATGGTGGGGTTGTATTTATTGACTTGCGTGACCGTTCTGGGATCGTCCAGGCGGTGCTAGACCCCCAGGACCTGCCCGTGGCGAGCAGTTTACGGAGTGAATATGTAATTGAAATGACGGGATTGGTCAAAAGTCGGCCTGCTGATTCAGTCAACTCCCGCTTGGCAACGGGTCAGATTGAGATCAAAGTCCAGGCTCTGACCGTCCTTAACCCTGCCAAAACCCCGCCCTTCACCATTGCCGACGCCGCCGAGGTAGACGAGAAGTTGCGTCTAGTCTATCGTTACCTAGATCTGCGACGGGCTAACCTGCGTGAGAATCTGCGCTTACGCCACGAAATTGTGAAGCTAATTCGGCGGTACTTAGAAGATGAGCTGGAATTTATCGAGATTGAGACCCCGATTTTGACGAAGGCGACCCCTGAGGGAGCTAGGGATTATCTTGTTCCCTCTCGGGTCAACCCCGGTCAGTGGTATGCCTTGCCCCAGTCGCCGCAGATCTATAAACAGATCTTGATGGTGGCGGGGTTTGACCGCTATTACCAGATTGCACGGTGCTTTCGGGATGAGGACCTACGGGCCGACCGCCAACCGGAATTCACCCAGTTGGACATGGAGATGAGCTTCATGGACCAAGAGAGCATCATGGCTCTCAACGAGGGCTTGGTGCGCCATCTTTTTCAAAAAGTGCAGGGGACGACCCTACCTAATCCTTTACCCCGGTTGACTTATCAGGAGGCGATGGACCGCTATGGTTCTGACAAGCCGGATACGCGGTTTGGGTTGGAATTGTTGGATATGGGCGAATTTTTTCAGGGAACGAAGTTTAAAGTATTTGCCTCGGTCCTCTCGGGGGGCGGGGTGGTCAAATGTCTGGCGATTGGCGGGGGTGACGAAAAAATCTCGAACACGCGGATTAAACCGGGCGGGGATTTATTTAACCTAGTGGCTCAGTTTGGCGCGAAGGGGTTGGCATTTATTCGGGTGCGCGGGACTGAGCAAGAGATTCAACTCGATACAATTGGCGCACTCAAAGATAGTCTCAGTGCAGACCAGATTAGCCAGTTAATTCAATTGACCGGGGTGAAACCGGGGGATTTGCTGTTGTTTGGGGCGGGGCCACGGGCTGTCGTCAATGAATATTTAGGACGGTTACGGTTGGCGTTGGGGGCGGAGTTGGGGGTGATTGATGAGAGCCAAACCAACCTCCTTTGGGTGACAGATTTCCCGATGTTTCAATTCAATGCGGAGGAGAAGCGGTTAGAAGCCTTGCACCATCCCTTCACCGCGCCTCACCCTGAGGACCTCGCCGACCTCAAGACCGCCCGCGCCCAAGCCTACGACCTCGTGTGGAATGGGGTCGAGTTGGGCGGGGGTTCGGTGCGTATCCACCAACGGGCCATCCAAGAACAGGTCTTTACGGCGATTGGCTTGACGCCAGAGGTGGCCCAGACCCAGTTTGGTTTCTTGCTCGAAGCTTTTGAGTACGGTGCGCCGCCCCATGGCGGGATTGCCTACGGGTTGGACCGGATGGTGATGCTTTTTGCGGGGGCGGCCTCAATCCGGGAGGTGATGGCTTTCCCGAAGACCCAGAAGGCCCAAGACTTGATGAGCGAGGCCCCGTCTACGGTCACGCCACAACAATTGGCGGAACTCCATGTGCGGCAGGTCACGAAATGACGCGCTGGGGGTGGGTGTTGTGGTTGATGGTGGCTCCGGTGTCTGCACAATCCGCGCCTGATGTACAGATCCGTCAGGTTTTGACGGCCCAGGCTACGGCTTGGAATCAGGGGGATATTCCCGGTTTCATGCAGGGCTATGAGGCCAGTCCGACGACTACTTTTGTTGGGACCATGGTGACGCGGGGCTACCAGCAGGTTTTAGAGCGGTACTTGAAACGCTACCCGACCCGTGAGGGGATGGGGCAACTGACTTTTGGTGAACTGACGATTCAACCCTTAGGCGCGGATTATGCTTCAGTGTTGGGCCGCTGGGACTTAGAGCGGACGACGACAGCGGGGGGTAATGTCGGCGGCTATTTCACCTTGCTCCTGCGGCGGACGGCTGAGGGCTGGAAGATCATCCAGGACCATACAAGTTGAGTTGAAGGCCCCTCCGCCCCACTAGTGGGGGACCAAGGCAGAAGACATAGGAAAGATACAGAAGAGCATCTTAGTTCTTGCTAAGGGGCCCCTCCGCCCCACGTGGTGGGGGACCAAGACAACGCATACAGAAGAGCGTCTTTGTTCTTGCTCCCGTACCCTGCTTGCCTGTGTCCGGCAGGGTACGGGGGAGGGGCTGGGGG
>NZ_JAAXLT010000172.1 GCF_013285555.1 Candidatus Cyanaurora vandensis
GAGCCCGTAGACCGGCCTGTTGTGCCCCGAGAAGATCGGCTCGCCGACTGTCTCCGACGTGAAGAACCTGGGCGGGTCGTAATTGAACCCGCGCTAGGGCATAGGTAAAGATCGCAGGGTCGGGTTTGGCATGACCTACCAAACTCGAATAGACGACGGCTTGAAAGTACGAGCTGAGTCCCAGTTCCCGCAAAACTTGGATGAGTCGTTGGTCAAAATTGGAGACCACGACCAAGGGGAGACCCCGCGCTTGTAACACGGTAAGCACAGCTACGACCTCTGGGTACGGCTCCCAAGCTTCACCCTGGGCGAAACGGTCATACAACACCGCGAAATAGCCCGCAAAATCCGGGAACTGTTCGCCCCCCACGGTCTGCCAAACCACCCCATACCACCACTGCCGTTCTGCTGCTTCCCAGTCTCCCCGGCTGAAGTCCACGGGCGGTACGGCCTGACAAGCTTGCCGGAATTGTTGTTGGAGAACAGCGGCGTCCAGGTCCACCCCCCAGTCCTGGGCCACCTGACGATAAATCTCACCCACGGAACCCTTCACCCCAATCAAGGTCCCCGCCGCATCCAGGAAAACCGCCTTAATCATGTTTGGCTGAGGCGGTGATAGACCGTTGCCAAGGCTTGGTCATCCCCCACATTGCCGGGGAAGAGGACCACGGGTAACTCCGGGAAGCGGGGATGGTCCGCCGGACTACAGACCACCGAGCAACCCGCCAAGACCTGCCCTAAAAGTCGCGCCATGGGTAGGTTGAGGCCCTTACTCAAGACATCGTTGGAGGTTATCCCGCCCTTGCTAATCAAAAACCCCAAGGTCAGCGGCAAGCCCTGGACCACCTGCATCAACAACTGCGAGACTTCTTCGCCAAACTGGAGTCGGGTTTGCGTGTCCGCGAACATCAACTCCGTCCGGCTCGTGAAAATAACTGGGGTTAAGCCTTGGTAGTGGGCGGCGTGGGCTTTGGCAAGGATTTCAGCTAGTAGTAACGGGGCCTGGTCGGTTTCCAACAACCGCGCAACCGGGACTTCGATGGGAACGGTGCCCTGAGCTTGCAGAAGTTGAGTCAGTTGGGCGGTGGTCTTCTTGACATGGGAACCGACCAGGACCGCCCCGGCCCCGCCGCGCACGTAATTCGCCATTGCCTCGGCGGGGACGGGTTGGGGGGGAAGATGAGCCAAGGCCGTGATGAGACTCGCCCCACTGCGAAACAAAAACCGCTTCCCCTGGGCTACAGCCGCCAATACCGCTGCCGCAAATTGGTCTAAATCGCTCTGGATCTCGCCATCCACGACCACACAGCGATTCCCCTGTAACCCCAGTAACCTCGTCTGGACCCCGGCCCTCAAGTCTGCCAACAAAAAACGTTCCACTTGGTCGGCGGGAATCCGGCCCCCGGTCTTCTCAGCCACATAATCCGGCAGGTAACTGTGGTGGTAGCCAAACACCGAATCCTGGGCAAACTCGGTCTCATGGACGGGTGTCGGGACCCCCTGGACATAGAGATAATGAATGCTCCCACGGGTAACTCTGCCGCCCTCAAAAAAAGCCGGGACCAGGAAGTGAGCATCGAAAGGTCCGAGTTCCTCGGCAATCCCATCGGTCTCTAGGGGATAGTGCCCGCGCAGGGTCGAGTCCGATCGGCTGACCACCAGGAAATCCGTGATCCCCGCCACACGCAAGGCTTGCTTGAGGTTCCGGCAGACTTCACGGGTCGTCTGGGCGGCCCGTTCTGGGGTCAGGGCGCGGGTATTGGTGAGGATAAACAGCAACGGTGAACTATCCCGCAGCCCCACCAGTAAAGTCGCGGGGTCCCACTGGGTCAGCAATAGACAGCTATGGACGGTCTGCGAACCCGTGGGGTCATCGTCGAGGACTAGGATTTTCGGTGCCATCAGCCCACCAACGCCAAGACCCGCTGGACGAGAGCCTGAGCGGAGAGACCGTTGAAGTCCATCAGTTCGGTGGGACTGGCGGTAGTCTCGCCCCGCTTCCAGGCAAAAGTCTCGCGCTTAGGGGCGGTGGAGCGGAGCAGGATGGGCTCTAGTACGCCACTGGCCCCGCCCGTCACCCCAATCAACACCTCTCCCCCAAACATTGCCGCAAACCCCGCATCATCCAGAAAATCCCCGTCCGGTTGACTACAAGTCTCCCAGGCAACATCTGTGGGGCGATAGAGACGGCGCGGGTTGACCACCGACACCACTCGCACCCCGATTCCTTGGTCAATCAAGAGCTGTGTGGCCTCAAACACGGGCAACAGCGTCATATCCCCGACCACCGCAAAAACGACTTGTCCCGTTCCAGGTGTGTCCGCTAGCACGATCGCGCCCTGGGTCAACCCCTGCCAAGCCTGAGCAAAGGTGGTCCGCACGGGTAACGGGGACTTACTCGCGGTAATTACAATCCCCTTGTTAAAGGTAGACAAAGCCCACTGGTAGGCCACTTGAATGAAATTGGCATCGGTCGGGAAGACCGGGAAGATATTACCGTTACGCATCATGGCAGCGAAGTAATTTTCAATCTCTGGGCGTTGGTGGGTCCAGCCATTGCGTCCCTGCTCCAAGGCCCCGGCGGTAAATAGTGTGACCGTACTGGGGGTGGGACGGCGCAATTCTGCCATCGCCTGGGTCACGGTCTGCCAAATCGGTAAACCATTGATGGCAAAGGATTCATAGGAACACCACAGGGTCCTAGCTCCCATCAAACTCAGTCCCGCCGCAAGTCCGGCACAGGCATCCTCACTCAAAGGCTCGTAGACCTGTCCTTGGGGGGCCTGGAAATAGAGCGGGTCTAGCGTGGGATGGCGAATCTGGAGGGCTTGGTTGATGTTGGCAATCCCCGAGGCTTCGTTCCCGTCGGCATTGGTGACTAAGAAATTGGGGTCCTGCTGTCCGACGGCTCCCACCAGCTTGCCCATCGCCGTTGTCGCCACTTGTTTCGCGCCCACCGGGAATTCCTCTAGGGGCAAAGTTCCCAGTTCCAACACCGGGAAGACGGACTCGGTAACAGCGGTCTGGGCGGCGGGTCCCCCGCCCGCTCGCTTCATGTTCATCCGCACCAAAGCCCAAGCTGCCGGAGTCAAGGCGCGGGTCTGGAGGGCCTGCACGATGTCTGGATTCTCTAGGGTGTGGTGGGCATAGAGGTTATGGGACTTGGCTCCCTTCGCGTGGACCCCCGCACCCTTCAGTTGTTTGAGGATGAATACCGTTAGTTTCCCAGAGAGGGCGTTTTGGGCGGCTTGCTGCATCGTCGTTAGGACCGCTTGGGTAAAGGCCAGCCGGTGCTCCCAGCTAAAACAGGTACTGTCCACGTAGTCCCCGGCTTGGCCTTGGTCATCGTACTGCTTAGCATCCACCAAGAAGACTTCTTCAAACCCGTTGCCCCGACAGAATTGGACCATGCGCTCGTTATCCCAGGTCGAGACCATACTGTGATGTTCCTGGCTATAACCGTTCCAGACCAACACCGGCAAAAAGTTCGTCGTCTGGGGGAACGCCGTGTGGAAGTGACCCATGGCACTGAGGATATAGGGTTCGCCCAAGCCGCCATCGCCAATCGTGAAGGGAAAAAGTTTCTCTGGGTGCAACCGTGCGGCTGCCATCGCAAAGTGTTGACCCTGACCCAAGGGTCCTGCCGGAGCAAGGATACCGGGGATAAGGCCCGAGAGATGCCCGAGTAAACCATGGCGTTCTCGGAAGCGTTCGCGCAATTGTGTCACGGTATGGATGCCCATGGCTTCTAAGGAGCTATCCAGGAACATCGCACTATAAAAACCGGGGGCATGGTGGCCCACTTCGGTGAGGATATTTTTGTGGCCCAGCATGACTAGAGCGGCATAGGCTTCGACAGAGCTTGCAAATCCGCCCGGATGGCCCGAGGCTTTGCTTGCTGTCACCTGTAGGGTCAGATAGCGCAGGGCATCGGCGGCGAGCAAGGTCTGGTAGACCGCTTGGGGGTCTGTCGGGTCAGCAATCGCCGTCGCTCCCTCGGCAATCACCGGGGTCTGGTCTTCATCAGGCTGGGTACGGAAATACTGGATGCCTTCACAGAAGGCGGCGGTGGTGGCGGTGATCATAACAAACCGTCTGAACTACGGTCATGATACTCTCAAAAAAACCCCGCCCCACGGGTCAAAAGGACGCTCCAGCCACGAGTGTCTAAGTCGTACCCAAGCGATCCCCATAAATTCCCCTTTTTCAGGGGAATTTAAAGAGCTTATCAAGAGCGGCGTCTCTTCTACTTGCTCACCAATAAAAAACTACAAGCAAACCTCGTTTTTACAAAAAAATACTCTTCTGTACAAAGCAACATTTCTCTATATCAAGTAATGCTCCCTTACATCAAGTAACACAAATCTGTACAAAGCAATACTCTTCTATATTAAATAACACTCCTCCGTATAAAGAAATACTCCTGTCATACAGCTTGCACACCTTTATTTATCATTTGGCGGCGGTTCGTGTCCAACTGCCTCCCCTATTCATCCTTTAGCTTTAACTAACTTTGACGGTGAGAGCACTCCGTAGTAGGGTCCGGCGGTGACAGACTTGGAGGAATTCCTTGAGGACACGGTTGCCGTCTACCCGGTGGTCCTGTCCGTCTAACCACTCGGGATGCCACTGGATACCTACGAGCCATTCCCGCTCATTGATACGCTCAAAGGACTCACAAACCCCATCAGGGGCTTGGGCGGCGAGCGTGAGACCGGGCGCGAGGGTCTTCACAGCTTGGTGGTGGACGGTGTTGACTACGAGGTCGGCTTCGGGGTAGAGGGTGCTGAGCCAGGAATTCGCTTTGAGATGGACCCGGTGTTCCATGCGGTCATAGCGTTCTGGACAACGGTGCAGAAGACTCGCGGTCACTTGGGTAGTGATGTCCTGGTAGAGGGTCCCGCCCAAGGCGACATTCAAAAGTTGTGCGCCCCGGCAGATCCCCAAAATTGGTAAATGTTGTTCACGGGCAGCTTTGACGAGGCGTAACTCGTAAGCATCGCGCACCGGATCGCCTACCCAGGCCGGATTGAGGGGGTCCTCGCCATAGTTGCCAGGGCTCACATCCGCCCCCCCCGAGAGCAACAGTCCATCTAGCCCCCAAAGCACCCGGTAGGCTCCCTCATCACTCTTGAGGTCTACTAAGGGAACAGGAACTGCTCCGTGGCGGGCTACGCCGAGGACTAACTGTTCTTCGACATACTGGAGCGTCTTCCCGCGAAAGAGTGCTCGGTCTTGGTCAGGGTAGGCCAGACTAATCGAGATCCCCAAACGCAATTGATGGCTCATGGTGCGGTAGTGGCAAAGGTTAGCACAGTATACGCCTAGGGTCAGCCTGGGTCAAATTAGGACTTGCCGCACTGCAAACAGACTAATTACAATTGATATAGTTACACTCAAGTCAATTCAAGGAGACGCAATGGCAATTATTCGTTGGGCACCCTTGCGCGAGACGGCGATGCTACGGCAGATGGACCGTCTCTTAGTGGATGTATTCACTAAGCCTAAGGCCGAGACTTTTTTCGCGCCCGCTATGGAACTCCGGGAGCAGCCGAACGCCTATATTCTCCGTACCGCCCTGCCTGGGGTCAAAAGCGAAGATCTAGACATACAGGTGGACCCTACGGCTGTGTCTATCCGTGCTTCCCATAGCTACAGTAAGTACCAAGAGCAAGAAGTCGCCCACGGTAGCGAGTTCCGCTACGGGAAGTTCTCCCGTCAGTTGTCCCTGCCCGGTCGAGTGGATACGGACAAAGTACAAGCTGACTTCCAAGACGGCATCTTGACCTTGACCCTCCCCAAGGCCGAGCCGAGCACGACTCGCAAGATTCCCGTGACCGCTGGTATCCAAGCCCTCCCCACGACCAACGGCGACCCCGCCCAATAGTGACCGATGGTAGGTGAACCCCCGCCGCCCCCGGTGGGGGTTTTATTTATGGCAGACTGCTTACTATGTATGCCATTGATTTTGGGACCAGCAATACTGTGGTGAGTCGGTGGAACTCCATCACTCGTCAGGCCCAGACCGTCGCCTTGGGCCGCCTTAGTTACCAGGACCCGCCCAACCCCAGCTTGATTCCAAGTTTGGTCTACGTCCAGGGTCTAGGCCAAATCCAGTGTGGACAGGAGGTGCGCGACCAGGGTTTAGATTTACCGGGAGACCCGCGCTACTTCAGTGGTTTCAAGCGTGGGATTGGGGCCAAGGTCCAGGGATTTTTGCCCCAGGTGGACGGGGTGGGGCTGACTTTTGAACAGGTGGGAGCGTGGTTCCTCGGCCGGCTCTTTCAGCAACTCCAGGCCCAGGGCGAGACTCCGCAACAGGTCGTGCTCACGGTGCCCGTCAATAGTTTCGAGTCCTATCGGCAGTGGTTGGGGACCCAAGTGGCAGGTTGGCAGTGTGACCGTGTGCAACTGCTCGATGAACCTACCGCTGCGGCCCTAGGCTATCAGGCCCAGGATAGTCAGATGGTCTTGGTATTCGATTTTGGCGGCGGGACGCTGGACTTGGCCTTGATTGAACCGGGTAAACCCGAGGGGTTCTTTTTGAAATGGGCACTCAAGCGGCGCGACCAACGCCCCCGCACTGCTCGTGTCCTGGCTAAGGCGGGCCGGACCCTGGGCGGGAGTGATATAGATGTGTGGCTGGCCCAGGCTCTGGCAGAACAATGGCGTATCCCCCGCAGTTATCGTCTCCAACGGGTCGCCGAGCGCATTAAAATCGCCCTCTCCACCGCCGACAGCCACGAAGAAGCCTACTTAGATGAAGAGAATTTCACGACCTACGAACTCAGCGTCACCCGCGCCCAACTTCAGGAGCTATTGACAGCGCGGGGCTTTTTTACCCAGCTAGATAGTTGTCTCACCGAACTCCTCCAGCAGGCGCGTTGTACCCGCAAGGATATCTCCAAGGTTCTAGTCGTCGGCGGGACCAGCCAGATCCCCAGCGTCCAGAACTGGTTACGCCAGAGCTTCCAGCCCGATCAACTCTGTCTGGATAAACCCTTTGAGGCGGTGGCCCACGGTGCGCTCCAACTGGTCCAGGGAGTGGCAGTTCAGGATTATCTCTACCACAGTTATGGCATTCGTTATTGGGACCACCGCCAATCTCGTCACAGCTGGCAACCCCTGGTCAAGCAGGGTACGCCCTATCCCTGTGTGCCTGTGGAGCTCGTCTTGGGGGCCTCGGTTTCCAATCAACCCAGTATTGAGTTGGTAATTGGGGAACTAGCGGAGCAGGGCGCGGATACAGAGGTTTATTTTGATGGTAGCCGTCTGGTCACTCGACAGGGCAGTGGCCTCAACGTACAGGTGCGTCCCCTCAACGACACCGACCGGGGCCGCACGATTGTCCTGGACCCGCCGGGTTTCCCTGGGCTTGACCGGGTGCGGGTCTCCTTCTGGGTGGATGACCAACGCACTCTCCGTGTCACTGTCCTCGACCTCCAAACCAACCGCCCCTTGGCCCAAGACCAAGCGGTCATCGAGTTGCAGTGAGTTAAGAGGCCCCATACCGCATATCCTGTCGGGCACAGGCGTGGTGGGGCAGGGGAGCAAGATGAATAATAAAACCAGCCCATACCGAATCAACTCTCAGCGTACCCGCACTAGCAGACGACGTAAGGACCACGACCGACGCATTGCGGATAGACCGGATTAAGCTAGGGACAAAGGCTGAGGACGATACCATGACCCAAAGCGTAATGACCCTGGCCCGCTACATCCTGGCCCGCCAAGACACCTTCCCCGATAGCACTGGCGAGTTCAGTAACTTGATGTTGCTCATCGGGGTGGCAACCAAAACCATTGCCTGGGAACTGCGGCAAGCGGGCTTAGTCGAAGATGCCCTGGGGCTGACCGGGGCTATCAATGTCCAGGGTGAGCAGGTCAAGAAGATGGACGACTATGCCAACGAGACTTTTTTAAAAGTTTTTATGAATACAGGCTTGGTCTGCACAATGGTCTCCGAGGAGCTAGAAGGACCCGAGCACCTGATGCAGCCCTGCACACCAGGCAGTTATTCCTTGCTCGTAGACCCCTTGGACGGTTCGAGCAATGTGGACATGAACATCAATACCGGCTCAATTTTCGCTATCCAACGTCGCCGCTTCTGTGGAGACGATGAGGCCGATCTCCTCCAACCTGGTCGCGAACAGGTGGCGGCGGGCTATGTCCTCTACGGACCCAGTACGCTGCTGGTCTTTACCACCGGGCACGGCGTTCATGTCTTTACCCTAGACGCGGCGATTGGCGAGTTTGTCCTATCCACCGAGGACTTAGTCATCCCAACCCAAGGCCGCTATTACAGCGTGAATCAGGGCAATACCCGCCGCTGGCAACCCTGGCTGAGGGAATATCTGGACTATCTGCAAACTGAGGACAAAGCCACGGGTCGCCCCTACTCCGCTCGTTACGTAGGTTCGCTCGCCGCCGATATCCACCGGACCCTCCTCACTGGCGGCATTTTCCTATATCCCGCCGACACCAAAAACACCAATGGTAAATTGCGTCTACTCTACGAAGCCAATCCCATCGCCATGATCCTCGAACAGGCTCAAGGTCGTGCCATCACCGACCAAGGTGAGACCATCTTAGAAATCACACCCACCCAACTGCACTAACGGGTCTCCGTCATCGCTGGCAGCCCCCACGAGGTCGGACTCGCTCAACAGTTTATGAGAGCACGGTCAGCCGTTTGAATATCTCTAGGGCATAAGTTCTTGTTAATAAAAAAGCCCCCCTTGCGGGAGGCTTGAAGTTAAATCAACCGTACTAGGTACTCAACCCTGCCGTAGCTGCAATTAAGAAGGCAGCATAGGTCAAGATGTACCCGACCGTAAAGTGAGCGAGACCCACTAGGCGACCTTGGACAATAGACATTGCCACAGGCTTGTCTTTCCAGCGGACCAAGTTAGCAAGCGGGGTGCGCTCGTGCGCCCACACCAGCGTCTCGATCAACTCTTGCCAGTAACCACGCCAAGCAATCAGGAACATGAAGCCCGTTGCCCAGACTAAGTGACCGAACAGGAACATCCAGGCCCACACTGACAGGTTATTGACGGGGCTACCGGGCGCATAACCGTTGATGATGGGTGCAGAGTAGGCCCACAGGTAATCCCGGAGCCAGCCCATCAAGTAGGTGGAACTGTTGTTGAACGAGGCCACGTTGTCGGTCCAGAGAGCTAAATGCTTCCAGTGGAAGTAGAACGTGACCCAGCCCAGGGTGTTGAGCATCCAGAACATCGCCAAGTAGAAGGAGTCCCAGGCCGAGATATCGCAGGTACCGCCACGCCCCGGACCATCGCAGGGGAAGGCGAACCCGAAATCCTTCTTATCCGGCATCAGCTTGGAACCACGGGCATCAAGCGCACCCTTGACCAAGATGAGGACGGTGGTGTGTAGACCCAGGGCAATCGCATGGTGGACCAAGAAGTCCCCCGGACCAATGGGCAGGAACACGGGCTGGATCAGCTTGTCATAACCGAGGGTGGCACACTGTTGGAGCATGTTCCCGACAGGTGTACCCGCTGAAGCTTGAGCCGCTGCTGTCAGACCAGGACCGCCATTGATTGAGCAGAACCAACCTTGACCGAAGAGCCCCGTCGGAGCCGTGGCGACCGCACCCATCGTGGCGGTTGCCGGGTCCGTAGACGCAAAGCCGAACAAAGGCGCGATCCCAGGGATAATCACCCCGGACTGAGCCTGGACCCACTGAGCAAAGACGGGCTCAATCAAGATCTGGTCCTCGGGCCGTCCGAAGGCTTGCATCACGTCATTGTGAACGTAAAGACCCAGGGTGTGGAAACCCAAGAACAAAGAGACCCAGGAAAGGTGGGAGATAATCGCCTCTTTGTGTTGCAGGACCCGCGCCAGCATGTTGTCCTTGTTGGCCTCCGGGTCATAGTCCCGTACCCAGAAGATGGCAGCGTGGGCGAAAGCCCCCACCAACAGGAAACCGGCAATGTACTGGTGATGCGTATACAGCGAGGCGGTGGTGGTGTGGTCCTGGGGTAAGAACTGGTAGGGCGGCAGAGCGTACATCTGTTGCGCCACTAGCGAAGTCACCGTCCCCAAGGCCCCAAGGGCCAAGGACAACTGGAAGTGGAGGGAATTGTTAACCGTGTCGTAGAGACCCCGGTGTCCCGCCCCCACTCCAGGCCAAACTTGACCGTCCACCAGTTCCTTGAGGTTGTGCCCCAAGCCAAAGTTGGTCCGGTACATGTGGCCCGCAATGATGAAGATCACCGCAATCGCCAAATGGTGGTGCGCCATGTCGCTCAACCACAGGGTCCCGGTGTCCGGGTTCAACCCGCCGTAGAAGGTCAAGATGGGCGAGGCATTGTTCACACCGGGCTGGGCATAGACCCCCCAGTTCCCGGAGAACACGGGCCAGACCCCATCGGCGATAAACGGGATGGGCGAGGTCACACCGGGGGCGACGTGGGGAGCTTGCTGGAGGAAGTTACCCCAGTTCACTTCCCGGCCTTGCATCCGGGGGATCGCGACGTGAATCAAGTGGGCGGCCCAAGCCAGGGAAGAGACCCCGAAGAGGCCAGACAGGTGGTGGTTCAAACGCGATTCAGCGTTCTTAAACCAAGCCAGGGTGGGGCGGAAGCGCGGCTGTAGGTGGAGCCAGCCCGCCGCCAAAAAGACCGCCGCCAGCAGGATCAAGAAGACCGCGCCCTCGTACAACTCAATGTTGTAACGGATGCCGATGGTGTACCAGAAGTAGTACAGACCCGAGTACATGATGTTCACGGGGCCGTTGCCACCTTCAGGGGTAAAGGCTTTGATTGCCCCTTGCCCGAAGTGGGGATCGAAAATCGCGTGAGCAATGGGCTTGACCTTAGTTGGGTCGAGTACCCACTGCTCGAAGTTACCTTGCCAGGCCACGTGGAAGTTTAACCCCGAAGCCCACAGGAAGATGATGGCAATGTGACCGAAGTGGGAGGCGAAGATCTTTTGATACAATGTCTCCTCGGTCATCCCGTCATGACTTTCAAAGTCATGGGCGGTCGCAATGCCGTACCAGATCCGGCGGGTAGTGGGGTCTTGGGCCAAGTCCTGGCTAAATTTGGGAAACCGTGTTGCCATGACTTACTCCTATATCGCCAGGAATCGAGCTAAGAAAAACGCCCAGGTGGTGACGATCCCCCCAAGCAGATAGTGGGCAACGCCGACCGCCCGACCTTGGGTGATGCTCAAGGCGCGGGGCTGGATCGTGGGGATTATTTTCAGCTTGTTGTGCGCCCAGACGATGGACTCAATCAACTCTTGCCAATAACCCCGACCACTGAAGAGGAACATCAAGGAGAAGGCCCAGACAAAGTGTGCGCCCAAGAACAGGAGTCCATAGGCTGCACCGGGCGTGTTGTAGGAGTTGATGACCTGAGCAGCCTGAGCCCAAAGGAAGTCACGCAACCAACCATTGATGTTGACCGCCGAGGCCGCAAACTGTGTCAAGGCAACCGTTTGCCCGTTCCCCAAGAGGACATCCACACTGGGGACGAGGTGCTCGACGGCTCGGGTATCGGCATTGACCGTGCCCCAGACATCGGACTGCATCTTCCAGGAGAAGTGGAAAATCACGACTGAAATGCAGTTGTACATCCAGAACAATCCGAGGAACACGTGGTCCCAAGCGGAGGACTGACAGGTACCGCCGCGTCCCGGGCCGTCGCAGGGGAACCGGAACCCGAGGTTGGCTTTATCGGGGATTAACCGTGAAGACCGAGCGAATAAGACCCCTTTCAGCAGGATCAACACCGTGACGTGGATAGTCAGGGCGTGGATATGGTGGACCAAGAAGTCCGCCGTACCAAGAGGCACCGGGGCAATCGAAACCCGATTGACGATCTCGCCAGCCACGGTGGTCGGGATGGCAATCAAGCCACTGCCCCACACGGGCGAAGTAGCGAGGTTCACATAGGGAGCCGTTGCACTACCCGCTGCTGCGGCGTGGATACCCTGCACCCATTGGGCGAAGACGGGCTGTAACTGGATGGCCCAATCAGCGAACATATCGCCGGGACGACCCAAAGCCTGCATCGTATCGTTATGGACATAGAGCCCGAAGCTGTGGAAACCCAGGAACAAACACACCCAGTTGAGGTGAGAAATAATGGCATCCCGATGACGAATCATCCGGTCCAGGAGGTTGTTCTGGTTCACTGCTGGGTCGTAGTCGCGGACCATGAAAATTGCCGCGTGTGCCCCCGCCCCCACAATCAAGAATCCGCCAATCCACATGTGGTGGGTAAACAGCGAGACCTGGGTGGCGTAGTCAATCCCCATGTAGGGATAGGGGTTCATGGCGTACATGTGGTGCGCCACGATGATACTGAGCGAACCCACCATCGCCAAGTTGATCGCCAACTGCGCGTGCCAGGAAGTCGTCAGGACCTCGTAAAGCCCCTTGTGGCCTTCGCCAGTGAAGGGACCTTTGTGGGCTTCAAGGATTTCTTTAATCGAGTGCCCCAGACCCAGTGGGTTCCAGGGACCGTTGGTGCGGTACATATGACCCGCAATGATGAACAGGACCGCAATCGCCAAGTGGTGGTGCGCGATGTCCGTTGTCCACAAAGCTCCCGTCTGCGGATTCAAGCCACCTTTGAAGGTCAAGAAATCCGAGTAGACCGACCAGTTCCCCGTAAAGAAGGGGGCTAGGCCTTGACTAAAGCTCGGGAAGAATTCCGCCATCCGCTCGGTACTAAAGGCGTACTCATGGGGCAGGGGAATTGCTTCAGCCCTCATGCCCTTATCGAGCATCTGGTTGACGGGAAGCGCAACGTGAATCAAGTGTCCGGTCCAAGAGAGCGAACCTAGACCCAACAAACCCGCTAAGTGGTGGTTGAGCATGGACTCGACGTTCTGGAACCACTCCAGTTTGGGAGCGCGGACGTGGTAATGGAACCACCCCGCAAACATCATCAGGGCCGCCGCGCCTAGAGCTGCCACCGCTGAGGCCAGCAATTGGGTGCTGTTGGTGTAACCCACCGCCCGCCAGAGGTGGAACAGGCCGGAGGTCATGACGATCCCGCCCTGCTCAAAGCCTTGAGCGGCGGCTGATGGGTCATTCAAGACTTCCTGTCCGAAGACCGGGAAGACAAATTGGGCACTGGGCTTGATTGCCGTGGGACTGTTGACCCAGGCGGCGTAGTTGGAGGAGAGCGCACCGTAAAAGTAAAAAATGCTCGCCCACACAAAAACCACCCCGAGGTGACCAAAGTGGGCAGCAAAGATTTTACGGGCGATATCCTCCCGGTCCGATGTTTGAACTTCAAAGTCGTGGGCAAGAGCATGCAGGTCCCAGATCCAGGTGGTGGTCTTGGGTCCACGCGCCAAGGACCGCTCGAACCATCCGGGTTTAGACCACTTCTCCACGGAAGTAGGCACCGGATTTTCGTCTACGGTAACTTTGGTGCGTTGCTCCTCCCCCTGAGGGGTCATCGTCATAGGAGTTTTCCTCAGTCGGCGGGAGTAAGATGAGTCGCTGATCCCTCTTCATGAAATAAAGCATGATTGCACTATGTCGAGGGACAGAGACTCAAAAGCATTATAGGCCAGTGTTTCTCTAGCTTTAGACGACTTAACAATTTGTAAAACTGTTAACTTTTCTTATCGTAAATAGACTTGCATAACCAGCATAGATGGCTCTCAGCTTGATTCCTAGCAATGTTTATATTATGTAGCAACCGGAAATTTTCAGTTTGTCATCTAACGTTTAGCCATAGTCCAAGTCAGACTAACCCGGACTCTCCCCCCCGTCAACCATTCCCGTTCCCAGCGGCCCCCCGGCAAGCTCTGACTGATCGTGTTCATGGCCTTGGTCCCGTAACCGCTTTCTTGAAATGGGGCGGCTCCATCGTTCTCGACGACTAACTCGGCTCCCTCTAGGGTCCGCTTCAGGCTAATTGCTAGGTACGTGCCTCCCTGTCCGTGGCGTAGGGCATTGGTAAAGGCCTCCCGGAAGAAACGAAAAATGTCCTCGCGGGCATCTAGCCAACTACTTTCAGTGAGGGGTTCAGCCAGGGACGCTAGCTCAAGGCGTACCGGGAGCAGGAGTTCGCCTTTGTGCTGGGCTTCGTCTACTAAGGCACGGATGCCTTGGTCTAGGCCCTGTTTGAGTTGCGGAGAGATCTCCAATTTGTCCGCGAGGCTGCGTAGGTTTCCCAGTTCGTTACGGATACCCCGCCCAATCTGTTCGAGCTGGTCCAAGCTGTGGTCAATCACTTGGGCTTGGGGCTGGTCTAGGCTGGCTTCGAGGTCGTCCATGACCAGTTTGAGTTGCTGTAATTGCTGGTCATGGATATCCGTGGCTACCCGGTAGAGGAGTTTACGAGCTTGATTGAGGATGGCCTGCCGTTCGGCGCGGCGCAGTTGCTCTAGCTGTCCCGTGAGTTCCATCACCCAGTGCGTCGCCTGGATACACACCAAGGCTCCCAGCCCAAAAAAGACGGGTAACAGGACCCCTCCTACTCCCAGCGCTAGACCTGTGATCCCCAGCCAGCCTGCCACCCCAAGCCCATACATGAACCAGGGCCATGGGCGGTACTGCAAAAACCACCACCAGAGTAAGCCTATCCCCAGCACCACGCTGCCTTGGCATGGCGCGGACAGGACTCGGTAATAGTCTTGATTCAAGGCGGCACGAATCGTCTGGGCTTGGGCTTCAAGGCGGTCCATCGTGCCCCAAGGGGTACGGACTAGCTCCCCAGCGGGTCCCAGGACGATAATCTTGTCCTGAACATCCCGGCATCCCCCCGCGCATACTGCTTGGCTGTCCTGGATGGGGACACTCCCCGGCGGACTCAAGCGGACTCCTTGGGTTTGCGTCAGCGGTTGGACCCCGGCCCACTTTTGAGTCGTTAACCCCGCTACCGTTGCCAGGGTCAGGGGACCGCGCATCACCGCCGCCGTATCTCGATAAACCTGGGGCGGCTCCAGGAAACGAGTGTCCCGCCCTTGGACAACGAGTAGGCTCTCTAATGGGTAACGGTACTGTTCGCCATCCTCAGTGAAGCTCTGGAAATGGTTATAAACCTGGGTGATCCGCGCTCCCGGCGCCGCCTGAGTGACAAGGACCAAGTGCGGGTAATTACGGGCCAAGACCAGACTCAGGGGACAGTCCAGGTTTGTCTGTAAAGCACTGAAGCAGGGTGACGGTAGATCCAACGGTAAACGGCCGGGGAGGCGTAAGGGCAGAGCAAAATCTTCAGGTAAGTTAAGGACGACACCCCGGGCTCCAGCAGCGAGGAGCTGCTCTACCCGTTGGGCGTACACAGGGCGGTCAATGAGAGCATTCTTCCCCGTGAAGGACACGACTTGGATGGGTCCCGGCTGTGGATTTGGGAGTTGGCGCAACCACAGGTCCCCCGTAGCCCACGCAACATCTATTAGGGGAGTTTGCGGAAGGACCCAGCCCCACAAAATCGCCCATCCCACCACCAGCCAGAACCTCACTCCACCTTGACCAAATTGAAGTTAATCACCTGTCCATTGCGCCGGGTCAAGGTGACATAGAGGTAGGACTCGGCATACCGGAAATCCCAGTCATCCCGGCGGTCCACGGCGGGTCCCTCCAAAGAACGGATGCGGTCGCCCTTTACTTCTAAAGTTAAGCGTAAAGTCCCCCCACTACCGGGACCACTGATAATCTGCCCACTCCCGGACCACACTTCCCGTTGGTCACGCCGGGGACGCTCAACCCGGTACTCAGTCCGTGCCGATGGCATTGTCACCGGGGGGGGTATCTTCACACTCACTAACCCCATTAGCAACCAGCCAAACATCCGCACTCACCCGGAGGAATACTCCGAGGATAACGGACCTCTACCACAGCTTTGCAACTCTCAAGAGTAAAGTTCGCTACGGTCTACCGCAATGAGGATGATTTATCAAAATTTGCAGGTAGCATCATCACGTTCTTAGCAAGCCCCAGGGTTTGCAGGGTGCTAATCACCCACCAAGTCGTGTCCACTTCCCACCAGTGCCAGCCCGTCTTGGCAGCGCGGGGATGAGCGTGGTGGTGGTTGTGCCAGCCCTCACCATAGGTCAAGAGCGCGACCCACCAGGAATTGCGGGCATTATCTGGACTCGCGATGGTGCGATAGCCATAGAGATGGGCGGCGGAGTTAACCAGCCAAGTGCTATGCCAGACCAAGACTGTCCGTAGAAATATACCATAAATAACAAAAGACCAACCGCCTAGCCCGAAAAGTAGCAACCCGAGAGGAATCTGGAGCGTGAGGTAATAGCGGTCCAGCCAGCGATAAAAAGGATCGCGCACCAGTTCTGGGGCGTACTTAGCATAGGTCTGGGCTGAGAAAAACCCTGAGCGTGGGTAAAGCATCCAGAGTATATGACTCCACCAAAACCCACGTTGGGCAGAATAGGGGTCTAGATCAGTCTCGGTGTGGGCATGGTGCTGACGGTGCCAGCCCACCCAAAAAATCGGTCCCCCCTGGAGAGCCAACGCCCCTAGGACCGCAATCCCGTAGGCTAACCACTGAGGGACCTGAAAACTGCGGTGTGACAAGAGCCGATGGTAGCCCAGACAAATCCCTACCCCGCCAATTAACCAATGCAAAAACAATGTCACGCCCAGAGCAGACCAGGAGAAATTCCAGAGTGCTAACAGAGCCATTCCATGGAAGCTACCCAGAAACAAAGCTGTGGGCCAATGTAAAGTAAGAGGCTGTCGCACAGCCGCCGAAGCCGTCAGATTCATAAAAACTCCTGTGAAGCGACCTGCTTAGACAAGCTGGGTTCATTTACCCTGAAAGCAAGTGGCACTTGCTTGAAAACAGCCTAACATCCCGCGCTAAACTATGCAAGTAGCACTTACATCTCACCGCGCCATGACCCCTCCACCCCTCTCCACCCGCCAACGTTTACTCCAGGCTGCCTGGGAACTCTTTGCTGCCCAAGGTATTACCGAGACAACGACGCGCCAGATTGCAGAGCGGGCTGGAGTCAATGAAGTCACCTTATTTCGTCAGTTTGGGCATAAGCATCGGTTATTGGCGGCGGCCCTAGAAGAGTCGGCGTGGCTAGCCCCATTTGCCACGCCAAGCAACACGCCACGTGGGCTGCGGGACTATGCCTCTCAACAACTGCAAGTCCTAGAGCAGGTACCCGCCCTACTACGTTCTCTGATTGGCGAAGCGGGGCATTACCCCATCCAGACCCGTCTTGCCCTAGGCCAAGCTCTGCAACAGATCAATCGCCACACTACCCAGTATTTAGCGTCTGCTAACCAAAAGGATGAGCTTTCGTCCGCTCAACGCACAGCAAGTTTACTCAATACTCTGCTGCTGGGTTATGCCTTAGTCCAGTTTACGAGTGGGGAAGATGTACTTTGGCGAGACCGGGAGGACTTTTTGGATAGTCTAGTCGTGTTAGGTCCCTTTACCCCTAGTCCCATGCCAGAGATCGTCAGTGATCTGTCCCCCAACCTAGTCCACGAATTATTACAACGCGCTAAAAAAGCCCATCCCCGCGACTATGCCTGGATTTACACGCTGTTTGCTACTGGACTCACACCTACAGAACTTGTGCAGCTACAGCGCGATCACCAGATCACAGACGGAGACCAATATCTCCTCCAGATCGCTCAAGGTGTAATCCGCCAAGTCCCCGTCAACCAGCGCATTCTTGGAAAACGCTACGGCTCCTACAGCAATAATCCTCTAACTCAGTGGTTAAAGAGCCGTAAGGACAGGGTGCCAGAGCTATTCGTTGACAATCAAGGGGTTCCCCTCACGCTTACTGCCCTATGCACTCGCTGGCAAGAGCTAGTTACAGGTTTAATAACCCCAATCCCCACGATTGAGCAAGCCCGTCAAACCTGGGGTGTCGAAATGCTGCTCCGAGGCATCACCCCCGAAGACCTAACCGTGCTGTCCGGCCTAACCCAACTCGAACTACAGCCTTACCTGAAGCGCGTCAAAGAAAAGCAAGCCCTAGAACAAGCTCTCAAACTCGATCACTAAGGAGGCCCCTCTGCCCCATACCCTGTCGGACACAGGCGTGGTGGTGGACCACGGACTAAGCCAATCGCCCATAGATCTCACTAGCAGCCCGATGGAGGAGAGCGTGGCGGACGACAAGTTCCAGCATGGATTCGCCGTAGCCGCCGCCAATCACCGCCGCAACCGGAACCCCCCGCGCCACACAGGTACTCAAGACCGCCCGGTCCCGCTCGTAGAGTCCCTGGTCAGTCAGGGCCAGTTTCCCTAAGCGGTCGGCGTAGTGAGGGTCTACCCCTGCGTCGTAGAGAACTAAATCAGGGCGGAAACTCTGGAGGAGCCGGGGGAGATGGTAGTTGACCAACTTGAGGTACTCCGCATCGCCAAGACCCACAGGTAAGGGCACATCAAGGTCACTATTTTGTTTATGTAAAGGGAAATTGTCCGCGCAGTGCATCGAGAAGGTGAAGACCCAGGGTTCGTTTTGGAAGATGAACGCCGTGCCGTCGCCTTGATGCACGTCTAAGTCCACAATTAGCACTCGCGCCACTAAGCCTTCTTGGTGGAGGCAACGAGCCGCAATCGCCAGATCATTAAAAATACAAACCCCCGCCCCAAAATCTGAGAAGGCATGGTGGGTCCCGCCAGCCGTATTACAGGCAAGGCCATGGGTCAAGGCCAGCCGCGCCGTGAGCAGGGTCCCCCCCACCGCCGTACAGGTGCGCGTCACCAAAGCCGGACTCCAGGGTAGGCCAATCCGCCGCATCGGGTGGGTCCCCTGACAGAAGTTTCGTACATACTCCCGGTCATGGACTAGAGCGAGTAAATCCTCAGTAGCAGGTTGAGGGCAATGGAACTCGTCGGGGGCAATCCCTTGGTCTACCAGATAATCCCGGAGCATCTTAAACTTGGACATCGGGAAACGATGACCCTCCGGGAGCGTGATCCCATACTGCGGACTGTAGACCAGAGGCAGCACTATACCCCGCCAAAAATACCCGGAAAAGCTAACCGGAAGGCAGCCGTCAGGAGCAGATTAACCAGACCAATCGGCAGCAGGAACTTCCAGCCCAGGTCTAGCAATTGATCAATACGGACACGGGGCAGGGTCCACCGCGCCAGGATTGCCAGAAAAACAAAGATAGTGGACTTCAGAACTGTAATCACAATCCCCAGGAATGCGGCAAACAACTGGAACACGGGGTTTAATAAATCCACCCCCAGCCAACCGGCCAAGGTCTCTACCGGGACGAAAAAACCCCAACCCCCCAAGAAAAGAATCGTCGCCATCAACGAACCCAGGACTAAGTTGGCGTACTCTGCCAGATAAAACAGCGCAAACTTCATCCCGGAATATTCGGTGTGGTGCCCTTGGACGAGTTCTGATTCCGCCTCGGGGAGGTCAAAGGGTGCCCGCTCGGTTTCCGCTAGGGCCGAGATTAAAAAGACAACAAATCCCACCTGCCCAACAATCGGCTTAAACACATTCCAGGAGAGCATCCCGTAGGTATTTTGAGCCTCGACCACGGCAATGGTGGAGAGGGAGCCAGTCATGATGACGACCGAGAGGACCGAGAGGGCCAAGGGAATTTCGTAGCTGATTGATTGTGCCGCTGCCCTGAGTCCGCCCAAGAGCGCGTATTTATTGTTAGAGGAATAGCCAGCCATCAAGGCACCAATAGGCGCCACACTGCCCAGGGCCACTAAAAAAAAGACCCCAATCGTCAGGTCCGAGATGATTAGGTTCTGTCCGAAGGGCACGACGAGATAGGCAAAGAAAGCCGGGATAAGTACGAGGATAGGGCCAATCGTGAACAGCCAGGGGTCAGCTTTGCGCGGGATAATGTCCTCTTTGACGATGAGCTTGATGGCATCTACGACCCCCTGGAGAAAGCCCGCCATCCCGACAATATTGGGACCGATGCGTTGCTGCATATCCGCCGCCCATTTGCGTTCGCCCCAGATGGCAAGTAGGACGGCGACTGTCACGACAGCGAGGATGACCACCATCGGTAAGGGTAACCAGAAGGCACGGGCCACCTCCTGCGGCAAACCAGCCCCCGTCAGCAATTCCACAAAGCTACGCTGCAAATCAATACCCTGATTCATCCCGTTTTTTGCATCGGTTCATCCCCCAAGATACTCCGTGGTCGGGACAATCCGGGTATCTTGGGGAGAAACCATGGGACGATGGCATGGACGACTTGAGCTATCCAACGGGTAAACGGATTTTGGGTGGGGTGTTGTGGGGCAGTCTGTGGGGGGGTGGATTTTGTGGGGTGATCCTCGCTTTGGTGCCTGTAGGTCCGGCGGGATTAGCTTTGGCATTCATGGTCCTGCTCGCGGCAATGGGGGCCGGGATTTCGCTGTACTGGAACGCTGCCCGTGCCGAGTGTTTTGAATGCGGCACTGTCGTCACCGTTACTCCCTCAGGCGGTAGATGTAGCGGCTGTGGGCAACGGTACCGGGGGGTCCACCGCGAACTCATCAAAGTAGACGGACCCTAGCTGAGGCCATGAACCAGTTATATATACTTACCCCCTGCGGTAGATTCGCCCAGGGAACAGGCATAGTAGTAATTAGAAGCCCAACTCAGCGGAGAAGTTCAGCCCTATGCGTATTGTCTTGGTGGAAGACCATACCCTCACCCGCATTGGTCTCAAACTTACCCTCCGTCAAGAAGGGTTCAATGTTGTGGGCGAGGCAGCTAACGGACGACAGGGGCTAGTAGCCATTGAACGTTACCGACCGGACTTGGCAATTATTGACATCGGTTTACCCGATATTGATGGGGTCGAGGTGACCCGCTTGAGCAAAGCCAAGTTTCCCCACATCCCCGTAGTTATCTTGACCCTCCAAGACATGGATGAGACGGTGAAAGCTGCCTTTGCTGCCGGCGCTGATTCTTATTGCCTCAAGGACATTGCTGGAGCCATGTTGGCCCAGGTTCTACGGCTCACGGCAGCAGGCACGCGGTGGGTGGACCCGGCATGCGGGTAGGGTTGAGGTCCCCGAACCCAGTCTCACGTCAATTTAGTCCGCACTGCGGCTAGTACTCGTTGGAATCCCTTGGAAAAGGGATGTTGGTCGAGGTCAACCCAGTCTATCGCTGAGCATTGTTGTTGTACCCGTGGGGCAAGGGTACCTTGCCAGACCTGGAAGTTGGCGTGGAAATGGGTGTACTGGTGTTTGACGGTGGCTTGCCAGACTCGGGGGACCAAGCCCTCGTAGTCCGTCTTGGCCTGGATGGGTTCTTGAACGACGCAATTGGGTAATTCCCATAACCCACCGAGGAGTCCTTGGGCAGGCCGTTGCCGGACCCATAACCCATCCTCGGTTTGCGCGACTAGCACTAAGAAGACCCGCTCGGGCACCGGGGGCTTGGGTTTGCGGGGCGGAAATTCAGTCACTCGCCCTTGTTGGTAGGCTTGGCACCAGGGTTGGAGCGGACAAGCCGGACATTTGGGTTGACGGGGGATACAAACTGTCGCGCCTAGGTCCATCAAGGCTTGGTTAAAGTCGCCCGGTGCCTTAGGGTCCACCTGTTGGTCCGCTAGAACTTGTGTCACCACGGGCTGGGCGAAAAAACGACTGTAGACCCGGCGGATATTCCCGTCCACCGCACCGAGAGGCAACCCCAGTAAGACCGAGGCTACCGCTCGCCCGGTGTAATCCCCCACTCCGGGAAGTTTCCGCCAACCTGGGTAATCCTGGGGCCAACCCTCAACAGCTAGTTGTTGGGCGGTGCGGTGTAGATTGCGGGCACGACCGTAGTAGCCCAAACCCACCCAGACCTGGAGAACTGCGTTCAAATCAGCCTGTGCCAGATCAGCCAAGGTCGGGAATCGCACCAGAAACCGCTCGAAGTAGGGCAACATCTGACTCACCCGCGTCTGTTGGAGCATCACCTCCGCGAGCCAAACCCGGTAGGGGTCCGGGTCCCGGCGCCAGGGTAGATCTCTGCGGTGTGCAAGGTACCAAGCCAACAGCGTTTGCCGCCAATCCATCGTCTGTTCCATCTGCCCTAATACTGGGGCCAGAAGAGGGGTAGACCCAAGCCAGTATCGCAACGGTGGACAAGTATTTGCTTCCCAGACCGCTCGGTGTAATAGAGGAAAACCCCGCCCCTGGTGATCATGTACTCTGGGTCTTGCCGCCGGAGTGCCCCAGCCCCACTTACTTTACGAAAGAGCGGGTTGGTCGGGTCAATCGCAGCGAACCAGAGGTCGCCTGGACCGTCTAGGGTCTCGCTAGTAATAAACATCACGTAAGACCGACCGTTATAGATGAAGGGTTCAGCGGAGATAGCCAGGGCCTCGCCCGCTGGCGGTTGCAAAACATTGATCTGTGTCCAGACGTTATCAATCCGGCGGTAGACCCCGATGCCCCGCTTGTCTAGGCCCGTGATAAAGACCGGCTCCTGCGCAAACTCAGGCGCATTAAACATGAAAGGGTCGTCTTTCTGGAGGGGATCAAACGTCAACTGCGTAATCACGTCTGTATCCAAATTCCAGTAGGCAGCTTGGTCAATGTTGTTTGCCTTGATGGTGATAGTCAAGGCGCGGACCCCAGCACCGGGCACCGCGCGGCCCTGGGTAGCAGTGGACTCGGGGACGACACTGATCGTACTGGGGTCAACAATCTCCCGCCAAGTCAAGATGGGACCCCCTGGTTCACCAGGAGGTTTCGCGTTATAGCGGACAAATGGGTCGATAGCGGTGTAATCTACACTCCCGAAGGGGGTCCGTCCGCCCTCAGTCCCCGGCATCAACCCAGCCTGCCACCGCCGACCGTTAAAGCCTGCCACCCCCAGATAGCTCACCATGTCCACGAGTTTTGAGTAGACGACTAAAGACCCCCTAGCACTGGCAGCCCACTCCGGGCCATTGCCACTGGCAGCAATGGGCAGGAGGCCAGTGTCTAGAAGTTCACCCATGCCCGTCGGTGGAATCAAAGCCCCAGTAGTTTTGTTTACCTTGGCAACCCAGAGGTTGAGGTCGTCATCCTGCCAAGTGAAGTTAAAGCCTTGATGGTCAAACTCGATATCATTCAAACGGATACTAGGGTCGGAGACCACTTGATCCGTGACAACAAAATTGAGGGGCTGGGGCTGAGGAGCCGCTACGAGCGCGGGACTGAGCGTCAAGGCGAATACCGTCGAGAGAAGCAGGCGAGAGAGCATGATAGAGCCAGGGGATTTTAGCTAATCTTAGTCTCCTACCGCCTAAGAGCAAGGTATTTAGGATTACCTCAGCTACTCATCCAGCAAACTTTTACCAAGTCTAGTCCGTATACTAACTACCATAGGAAGCCCCATGAACCGACCCGCCCTGACCCGAAATATCGCCTTACTTGCCCTTACCGCCTTGATTTTCTTTGGCGGAATTTTGAAGATATCCTCAGTTCAAGCCACCAATCCTCCGGCACGTCCCGCTCTAGGGAAGGAGACTGCCGTATTTGCGGGGGGCTGTTTCTGGGGTGTGGAAGCCGTATTTGAGCATTTGCAAGGGGTCGAGGGGGTTGTTTCTGGTTATTCTGGAGGCGATGGGGCGACCGCCCACTATGAAGCGGTGGGGACCGGCTGGACGGGTCACGCCGAGGTGGTCCAAGTCACCTATGACCCCAAGCAAATTTCTTACAACGAGCTCCTCAAGGTCTACTTCCTGGTGGCCCACGACCCGACGCAGTTAAATCGGCAGGGACCCGATTCGGGAACGCAGTACCGTTCTGCCATATTTTTTACCAATCCTAAACAACAACAGGCTGCTCAGCGTTATATCGCTCGACTCAACCAAACCCAGCAATTCCCTAAACCCATCGTCACCCAGCTAACCCCCCTGACGAGCTTCTACCCCGCCGAGGACTACCATCAAAATTTCATCACCCGCAATCCCAACTACCCCTACGTTGTCGTCCACGACTTGCCCAAACTCGCCCAACTCCAAAAACAGTTCCCCAACACATACAAGCCCTAGCACGTGTTATTCGTTGACTGTGGGGGTTATAATGTGGTGCTACGGACACTTTCTGTAGGACCCTACCGTGCCAGACACCCAGATTCTTTCTCCCCTAATTGAAGCTGCCGCAGTCCTCCTTAACTTCGCGGATAATAAATCTTTGAAGACAGTCTGCTTGAATAAAGCACTCTTCTACCTAGACCTAAGCTATCTGAGGGACTATGGAGAGATGCTCACGAAAACTGCTTACATTGCGTTGACCCATGGACCTGTCGTTGCAAAGTATGACAAAAAACTCATAAAACCGTTGATTGAGGCGGGGCTTGCTACTCAGGAGCAAGCAGGGGATACTCGTCCAGTGAAACTTGTGAAGTTGCCCACTAAATTTCACTTTGATAATGATAAGGTTATATCTCTCGCTATTCCTATTGCAGAACACTTCTCGCAGGTATCTTCTTTAAAAGCTTCAGACCTATCTCATGAAAATTTGGGGTGGAGGTTAGCTTACCAAGAGGGTCTTGAAGCAAAAAAATCACCTCTTCCAATTAATATGACAATTGCCATGCAACAAGTTTTAGATGACGATCCTTGGTTATCAGAGGAAACTTCTGAATTAAGTTGGAAGAGTATCTATGAGGCTGATCATTATCAGTATGACAATAGTAGGGAGCTTGAATGGCAAGGTATTCACCAAGCGACGGTAAATGGATAGTTGCTCCAAATGCGAAAAATATTTACGACATCAGGCAACAGATGGGTGAAGACAGCTACAATCTTGCCAAGTCTGATTTACAGAAAATTCTCTGCGACTATTTTTCATGTGGGCAATGTGACTTCAAGCTGGGTCAAACTATATCACCAATTGGCAAGACTCCAGCAGGAGGAAAGGTTTTAAAAGTCCGTCTTGGACTAGCAGGACGCGGCAAGCGTGGTGGTTTACGCCTCTCTGTTGTTGTCTATTGTAAAGAGAAACGTGTTGTAATCGCCGAAGTATTCAAGCGAAAAGAGGACCCTTCAGATGAAGAATTCTCCTTGTCAGTATCAGGTTTAGACTAGCTAGCTACAATCCTAATCAGCCGATTGATGAGTCTCAATGGTGCAATCCGTGGTTGCATAGCCGACGCAGAGTTGCACGTATCCGCTGGCAATCTGGTCTTTGTCTAGGACTGCTTGTTCGCTCTGATCTATGGAACCCTGAGTCAATTTCCCCGTGCAAGTACCGCAGACCCCGGCTCGACAGGAAAAAGGCAGGTTGATCTTGTTCTTCTCCGCAACATCCAAGATGTACTGGTCATCGGGGGCTTGGATGGTCTTAGAACCACTGGGCGTCAGCAGCGTGATGGTATAAACAGCCATGGTGGAGTCCTTTTGTCGGGTGTGGTCTACTTTCTTTACGCAAACAAAGTACTTTTAGAATGGCTTGAATTCAGGGCCGTGGGGAACTTCGGTGGACAGGAGGCGTAAAATTTTCACTGCCACTGGGCCGGGGACGGCGGGGAGGATAGCTTGGCCCCGTGCCGGGGCGACGCAGCGAACCGCGTCCCCGAGGCGGGGACTTGGGCATGATGGCGACAAAGCGCGGCGACTGAACTTCTAGATGGTCCCCATCGCGGCGCACCTCGAAGTCCCAGAACTTATTCCGGGCATTGTCGGGGACATTGCCATCCAGCCGCAGCTTAAAGGCTTTGCTGGGTTTTTTCTTTTTCTTCTGCTGGCGGATCTTGACGAGTACATAGCCGTCTTCAATCGATTGGAAAACAACTTCACCACGTACCGAGAAATAGCTCTTGGTCACGGGTAGCGGGGCGGTGGTCTCGCCGTATTGCTTGACTTGGCCCTCCGGCGACCAGACCCCGACAATCTGTGCGTGCATCCCGCCTACTTCCCGCGTCCGGGGATAAACTACCCAGAGTTGTTCACGGCTGAGGTCTAGGTGCTTACGGACCAAGCTGAGGACCCGACCAAGCAGAACCGCATCAATGGTGGCACCGTCATCGGTCTCAATGATACCCTTAGTGATGTGGTCTTCCTCGGGGATATAACGCCCCCGGATCAACCCGATGGCCCGGTACTGGAGGGCTTCTGAGGGCACTGGGAATGGGCGTTCTACCTGCTTGATTGCTGAAGTCACATCGAAACTCATTGACGGCTGACTCGGACCATAATTCTGGAGTATAGCCGTTTTGTCCAACAAACAGGCATTGAGGTGAACGCAATTGGCCGTAAACTCCAAAAAAATCATCCTGGGTATAGCAGGTTTCTTGATGGGGGGAGCTTTTTTAGCCCCGCCCTTAATCGCCTTCTTTGGCAGTATTTTTAGCCCGACCGCCACGGCGGATGTGGCGGTGCAAGGCGGAGAAGACGGCTCGTTGCTCCAAAAACAAGCAGCGGGCTATGAAGTCGTCCTCAAGCGTGAACCGAACAACACCAACGCGCTGATGGGCTTGGTGGAAGTCCGTCGCAAACAAGGCCGTACCCAAGAAGCCATCGCCCTGCTGGAGCAAGCCGAGAGCTATGGTGATCCCAGCCTCACAATGTCTCTGGCCCAGCTTTATCAACAGACTGGGCAGACTCCCAAGGCCCTCGCTGCCTATGACCGGATTCTCCTATTGATCCCCGATTGGGTACCCGCCCTACTAGGTAAAGCGATTACGCTGAAGATGGCGGGACAGACCCAAGCTGCCCAGGAACTCTACGTCAAAGCCCTCGCCAAGGCTCCTGAGGACCTCAAGCCCCAGGTAATCGAGAGCTTTACCAAGGCCCAAGCTCCTGCTACTACCCAAG
Source organism: Candidatus Cyanaurora vandensis (assembly GCF_013285555.1). Classification (GTDB taxonomy): domain Bacteria; phylum Cyanobacteriota; class Cyanobacteriia; order Gloeobacterales; family Anthocerotibacteraceae; genus Cyanaurora; species Cyanaurora vandensis. Next base: position 26,708 of record NZ_JAAXLT010000172.1, read on the forward strand.
CCCCCACAGCTAAACCCGCCACTCCGCCTGCCACTACCAAATAAAACCATGCCACTTACCTCTGCGAAACCTTTGACTGACTGGACCGAACAAGATGCTGCCCTGCTCGCTGA